>JAFGJK010000153.1 GCA_016929135.1 Spirochaetota bacterium
CACATGTCCGGGTTGTCCGACGTGGCGATCAGCCCCCGCACCAGCGAGTCGTGCACCATGGGGGTAATGGCCGAGAGCATGAAGACCCAGATGAAGCCCGCGAGCGCGGCGGTGAGGCGGAGGGCCCGGGTCCTCGGTATCGTCAGGAGGACGAAGAGGGGAAGGGCGTGCAGCACGTGGTGCAGCACCGTGCCCGATATGATACCCACAAGCTGCAGCCAGGCCACCGCCATGATGCCGGCGGCACGTTCCAGCAGGGGAAGACATCCACTCCGTGAATCGTTATCGCACGTCGCCGTCATCATCCCCCGTCAGTCCCATCATGGAGCTATGGCAATCAATTTCCTGACCCCATGCGCTGTCGGTACCCACAAGGGTATCGCGCCGGCTCACCATGACGACGAGGACCCCCCGCCCCCGAAGGAGCCGCCCCCCCCGGACCAGGAGGTGCTGTTGGCGTCGCTGGATGAGGAGGCTCCGCCCGATTGACCGGAGCTGCTGTAGCCGCCTCCGTAGGAGGCTCCCCCCCCCTGAAACCCCTCGTATATCCCGAAGATAGCCAGAAACTGGGCCATGTTCGTGAAAAAGAGGATTACCAGGAGGACCGTCTCATGGATCGTGGTATCGTCATGAGACGGTTTCAGTACGTGGAGGCACCAGACGACCGCAACGAAACTCGCCAGCGCCGGCAGGGCGGAAAAAACGATGGCGGTCCTCGACAGGATTCCCTTCCTCAATGCCCGGGGGATTCCAGCCATCCAGGGGCCCACCAGCGCCCCGGTGGCGAACACCATGGGCGTCCAGAACCAGGCCCCGTGCAGGAACAGCTGCAGCAGTACGGACATTGCGATCAGGAGGGATATCCCCCCCACCACGTTCATCCAGACCGGCGCCTTGAGGCGCTCCATCACGCGGACGTGCAGGACGGCCAGGAGGATGCCGATGAAAAAAAAGACGACGTAAAAGTTCACGATATGGAAGAAGACGCCCCGCATCCTGGCCGAGGCGGGCACGTCCTGGCCGGGCCTGAGCTCGGCGGTATCACTGATCATCTCGTCCACCGCCTTCTCGATTCCCTGGCCGTACCGGTACTCCCTGAAGTCCTCGCGGATGCCGGCAAGAATCCTCCCCGCCCTGAGGTCGGTGATGTATCCCTCGAGCCCGCGGCCCACCTCGATACGCATGCGCCGGTCATACACGGCCACGGTGAAGAGGAGGCCGTCGTCACGTTCCTCGGAGCCACCCCCCCATTTTTCCGCGGTCTTGATGGAGAACTCCTCGATCCCCACGGGCTGGGTGGTCCTGACCGTCAGGACCGCCATCTGTACCCCGGTCTTTTTCCTGTGGTCCACCAGCATTTTCGCGATGCGCGCCTCCTGTGCGGGGTTGATGACGTTGGCGTAATCGTTCACCGGGTGCTTGATCTCTGGAAAGACCTGTGCCGACGCCGACGGCGGCATCAGCGCCGGTGAAGCCAGGATGATGAAGGACACCGCGGCTATTACTGTTTTCATGACTGTGTCATCCCGCCGTTCCGCTCCATGCCCAGCTCCCTGAAGGGCGCGGCGGTGCGTTGTAACGGATCTTCCTCGAGGCTGCGCTTCACGATATGGGCGCGGACATTACCCCGGTTCCCCATCATGGCCTTCTCATCGTCGCGTCTCAGGATCCGCCGCTTCAATGGAATCAGCCATGAAATGACGATCGTTGTCCCTGCCATGGTGTTTCTCCCGATGTTGTTGTGTATAGTCCAATGATACACAAAGGGGGGGAATAGGCAAGATGTTTTCTCTCATGCGGTGGGCGCACGGCGGCACGGAGGGGGTTTGTATCAGGTGCGGGATCGATGGCCTGAGAGTATCTCGGCAACCTGGCGCCTGATCTCGTCTCCTCGCCAAACATGGATGGGCTCTTTCCGAAGAACGGCGGCAATCTCATCCCCCCTGGCAAGGTCCCGCAGCGAATCCATGGAGAGGACGAGATCAGGGTCCACATTCAGCTCGGCGGCGTAATCACCGCGCCAATCCTTGAGGTCGTTGAAGAGCCTGCCGGAATAGCCCCTGCGGTCCCCGGAATGAGGCCACCGGGGAGCCGGGGCGTTCCTCCCCCTTCGAAGGGCCTCCATGATTCGGCCCGCGTACCTGCTCCTGCACAGGGGGTGCAGGCCCCGGCGGCTTTTAAGCTCCCCCGCCGAGCGGGGTGGGCGCTTTGCCAGCGCTATGAGCGGCTCGTCGCCGATCACCTTGAACAGCGGCAGGTCCAGCTCCTCGGCGATCCCCTCACGTACCGTCGCAAGTTCGTTCAGCGTAGCCAGCTCTCGTCCGTCGCAGAGCTCGCGTGCGCGTTTCACCCTGGCAAAGTGGGGACGGCCGTCCGGCACGTATCTCTTTTCCTCGCACTGTGCAAACTCGGTCCTGGCCCACTCCATGCGGCCGAGATTCTCGAGCTCCCCGGCCAGCAGCCGGCAAAGCCGCAGGAGCTCCTCCACGTCCCCGGCGGCATACTGGAGCATCTCGTCAGGGAGGGGCCGGATGGTCCAGTCGGCACGCTGGAATTTCTTCGATCTCTGGATGCCGAAGTATTTCTCCAGCAGGGATGCGAGCCCGAATTCCTTGTGGCCGCAGAGTCGCGCAGCGATGAGGGTGTCGAAGACGTTGTGCGGGTGCCAACCGTACTGGCGGTCCAGGGAGCGCAGGTCAAAGTCCGTATCGTGCATGACGATCTCGACGGCCGGGTCTTCAAGGATGCGGCCGATGCAGGCGATGTCCATGTCCGCCAGCGTGTCGACGATGAAGATCTCGCCGCCTGCTGACAGCTGTATGAGGCAGACACGGTTCCCGTAGTGGTGCAGGCTGCTGGTGCACTCGACGTCCACGGCGATTGCCGCGGCCCCCTCCAGCGACCCGGCCATCGCTCCGATCCCCTCCTGCGTGTCCACCAGCGTATAGTTCAATCCCTCCTCCCGCGATGCTGTTCCAGCTCTGTAGGCATCACGATGGATATTTTGTCAAGGGTTTTCCTGCCGGATGGTCATCATTCCCCGCGGAATAGCTGCGGGAATGGCGGCCACCGGCAGATGACCGAGCCGGGGAGGCGCCGCACCCTTCATCGCGTATCCCCACTGTGCTCCCGCCGCTTCCAGCCGATGATCTCGCCGGTGCAGGCGTTGAACCGGTAGTGCACCCTGTCCACCGTGATAAGGGAAAAATCGTAATTAAAATCGCTGAATCCGGGAACGGACGCAAGGAACTCGTAATGGCTCACGCTGGGCAGTACCCTTGCATTCTCCTTTATCAGGTCCGATGTGCTGTACCGCTTCATCAGGACCCCCCTTTTGTAAAAGGCCACGGCAAGATGGTCCTTCGCCGGTCTCCGTCCCCTGGGCCAGTTTCCTATCCGCACCAGGCATTCACCGTCATACGAGGGATATGTCCTGAAGGCATACCACCCGCCGGTGCGCCACAGCTCCTTCTCGGTACCCTGACGGCTCAGGGTGCACATAATCCCGGTGCCGGCGTCATGGTCGTAGTAGCCCTTTTCGGCCGGCAGCATCTTGAAGTAGTACCGTCCCGTGAGTGCCACGGAGACGTAGGGATAGGTGGACTGCTCGTCGTCCGCCGATACAGAAACGGAGATGGCCAGCGCCGCGAAAAAAGCGATGGTGATGGCTCCTCTCATGATAGAATCGTACCCGAAGTCTTCATCTCATTATCCTCCCGGGCGCATCATTCATCCGCAGGCATGCCCGCCCGCGGCATCGAGGTTGTGGCAAACCCGATCGTTTCATTGCGCCCCATCGAGATAGTTCACCTGTCATTCATTATGATCATCGCGCCGGCGGTATCGATCGTTTTATGGCTGAGGGGGTGGCTGAAGGCCACCTCGGGGATATACCGAAGGGACAGGTTCTCCACATCGGTGCCGTCCGTGATCAAAAGCTGGCCGTCGATGCTGATTATGAGATATTCGCGGGGATTCGTGAAATGTATCTTCTCGCCGGAGCCGTTCCATTCCCGGTAGTAGGCAAGCGTCTTTCCCCGGGCGATGAACTGCAGGCCCCTGCGGCCGGCGTAGCGGAAGAGGAGTGGGGCATTGTCGACAACAGTGTCCGGAGTGATCCTCCTCTCGTCAATCACCTCGCGATAGGGCTTTCTGTTCAGCCCCCATTGATTCGGGTAGAAGACCCTCCAGAAACTTTGGAGGTCCACCCCGATCGTCCTGTCCGCGGTGTTCCGTATGATGAATTTCAGCAGGAAGTTCATGGTCTTCGGGGAATGGTAGATTGTTTTTTCAACAAAGACATCGGCGAAACGCCCCCTGGAGAGGAGAAAGACCTCCCGATCCGCCTCCATGAACAGCACCGCCTCAAGAACGGTGAGCCCCCTGAGGCGTACCGCGGTGTCCATCGGCTGTCGCGACTTCAAGTAATGGAACAGCTCCTCCTTTCCCGCCTCCCCCGGGACACTGAAATAGATCGCCATGGCGGCCGGCGGATACCCGGCAATGCGGATCACAGCGGCGGTGTTCCCCTGAAGGAGCCGCAGGGGAACGAGCCCGCCGAGATCGGTGATGACATCGATATCCCTCATCTTCAGCCATTGGTGCGTTTTCAGCTGTGTCGCGAAATCGCCCAGATCCATGCCGGCCTCTGTCTCCCGGGGGAACAGATCGAAACAGACGTTGATCCTGGAGGCGGCCGCTCCATCGCTGTTCTTTGCACGGTATCCTCTATAGCCGGATGTCGGCCGCACGTCCTCGGGGCGAAGTTCCCGCAGGCCCGGGCAGTATTTCACCTGCTGCAGCAGATCGAACTTCCCATCGTGATCGGCGTCGGGGGAAGCCACCCCTCCATCGCATCCCGCCATCACGAAGAGGGTCAGCAGGGTAATGAGTACGTGCCGTATGCTCATCCCCGGCCCTCCCCTGAGGGTAGTGCACAGCCGCAGCGTAGAGGGTTTTCCCCCCACTCATGAGCTTCAATCGCCATGCATCTCTCCTGTCGCGCGCTGAAGGACCCTATCGGTCACGGGAGACGGCTTTCGTGCCTGGCTCTTCCGCAGAATCCACCACAATGCGATCGACGCGAGTGCGGAGACGCACAGGGCAGTCACAATGAACGAGATGTTCCCCATGACGGTGTTGAACAGCTCCGCCTCGGTGAGCTCGTTCCCGCTGCCGCCGTGACGGTATCTCCCGCCGAAGAACACCAGGTTCCATGAGAGGTGAATGGCCCAGGAGAATCCGATGTGGTCGCATGCAAGGATCGCGTTATTCCTGATTATCCCGACGGCGAAGAGGGCGAGGAGCGCCGGCAGCCCGATGATGCTGTGTTCATGGAATACAAAGCGGTACACGATTCCGTGTGCCGCGGCGAATAACAGGGCGGCAGCCCAGGAGATGAGGAGGGGATGAAGCCGCGGCAGTCTGCTTCTCAGGCAGAAGAGCAGCAGTGCCCCGGCGATAATCTCCTCGTTCAGGGTCTGGAAGACCGTAAACAGGTACAGTTGCTGGTTCCCCATCTCAAACCTGTTCTGGAAGACGACGCCGTGAATGGATATACTCCAGGATATGTAACGATAGATGATCGTTGTCATGACAATGGCAGCGGAAAGGGCGAGTGCTGCATCAATTGCGGAAAGCCGAAGCCCCGCCATGTCGCGCCATCTGTTTTTGAAGGCTGTTCTCAAAAGCAGGGCAATCATCATGAATGAGAGAAACGAGCTGAGAAAGGTGATATCGGGATTATAGTTCAGCAGGAGAAGAGAAATGCATGAAAGGAGGATCATGAGAGGCGTTACTTTGGAGTTTCTGGCCGCGCTTCGACCCATGCAATGATTCAGTTCTTTCAGCGGAATAATGGGCACCGGGATACCGGAGCATGCCGGGACAGGGAATCTCGTCATCCTCCTGTTGTGTTCTACGTGCATATAAAGAATCCTATTCTGAAGTTTTCGTTGTGTAAAGCTATTTTTTGACGAATGCGGCGGCCGGGTGATTCCCGGGGAGGCACCGGTACTGAACGGTTGCGGCGGAGGGCTCGTTGCACCTCTGCGTTCAGGACAGATGATTTTTCTTCTATATGATCCCGGCTGCAGGGCAGATTTTCACTTGTCAAATAGATGCGTGTCGCTACAATACTGCATACAGGACCGGGGAGCCTGTCGGTGTGCGCAGAAAGGGATTGACAAATAACGCATATATATCTAGTAGATACATATATCCATGAGGAGGTGCGGAAGTGAGTGATTACAATGCCATTGTCATAGGAGCGGGCTGCGGCGGACTCACGGCCGGCGCGCTGCTGGCACACCAGGGGCGCAAGGTCCTGGTGATCGAGCAGGGGGAGAGGGTCGGCGGCTGCTGCTCCACATTCGAGCACAAGGGATACAAGATCGACCTCGGCGCATCCATCATAGAAGACCCCGACGTGATAGACTGGGCCTTCCAGCGGATGGGGACCACCTTCAAGAAGGAGGTTGATCTGATACCGGTGGACCCGGCCTTCTCGGCCATACTGAACGACGGTACGAAGATAACCTATCCCATCTCCCTGGAAGAAACGGCCGATGCCATACGGGCGATCGCTCCGGAAGACGTGAAGGGATGGGAGAAGTATTCAAAGAAAATGGCGGGATTCCTGGATGCGGCATTGAAGGGATTCTTCGTCACGCCGGCATCGAACCTGGGCGAGGTGGTGCGCCTCTTCGCGAAAACCCCATCGCTCCTGAAATACAACAGCATGTTCTTCAGCAGCTACGAGGGGGTGATCCGCAAGTACTTCAAGAACGAGAGGATCATCGAATCTCTCTCCTTCCACAGCTTCTACGCGGGCCTTCCACCTGCGCTGCTGCCGGGGCATTTTGCCATGATCCCCTACTCGGAGCACGCCGGCATCTACTACAGCAAGGGGGGGATGATAGGGATTCCCCGGGGCCTGCAGAAATGCGGCGAGCGAAAGGGGATGAAGGTGCGGCTGAAGAGCCCGGTCAAGAAGATACTCATCGAAAAGGGGAGGGCCATGGGGGTCATGCTGGAGGACGGCACCGAGATCACCTCGGACCTCGTCATATCCAACATTAACTCGAAGAAGATGTACTTAGACCTGGTGGGGGAGGAGCACATCCCCTGGATGGCGAGGAAGGGGCTGAAGAGCTACACCTACTCCATGGCGACGCCCATGCTCTACCTCTGCCTCAATTACACGCCCCCCCTTACGGACCATCACACACTCATGACCGTCCCCATGGGGAAGATGGACGATTACTGGGAGAACTTCTACAAAAAGGGAATCTTCCCGGCCGAGCAGTTCGGCATCCTCAGCTGGACCACCAAATCGGATCCGTCCCTGGCGCCGAAGGGGCATCACGTGATCGCGGTGACCCTCGCCCCTGGTCCCTACAAACTGCAGGGGACCTCGTGGGACAGGGAGAAGCCCGCGCTGATTGAGAACATAATCAAGTTCCTTTCGAAGAAATACCTGCCGGGGCTGGAGAAGCACGTGGTACACGCCGACCTCTCCACCCCGGTGGATTTCGAAAAACGGCTCCGCTCGCCCGAGGGGGCCATCTACGCCCTGCGGCAGGATCTGCCGCACTCGCTGATGTTCCGTCCCTCGGCCAGGTCCCGGTTTATCAAGGGGCTCTACCTGGTGGGCGCATCGACCCATCCCGGCGGTGGCGTACCCACGGTGACCGCCTCCGGCATGATCGCGGCGGACCTGATCGAGAAATACGAGCGGTAAAGGAGGATCACATGAAGGCGCTGATAATAATCGCGGCGGTCATTGCGGGACTGCTGCTGCTCTACGCGATACAGCCAAGGTACCGGAAGCGGTTTGTTAAAAACCTGCTCTCTCAGGTGAAATACCTCATCCCGAGATACTTCACCTGATGCCCGCGGCGGCACGCGGAAGGGGCCGCGGTATGCCGCCGCCGGCCGACTCGATAGGATGCTGGAAAAGGAGGATGCCCATGGACAATCGATGGAACAGGGAATACGATGCGGTGGTGGTGGGCGCCGGAAACGGCGGAATGACGGCGTCGACGCAGCTGGCGCTATTAGGGAAGAGGGTGCTGCTCCTGGAACAGCACAACATCATCGGCGGCTTTTCCACGAGTTTCGTTCGGGGACGCTTCGAGTTCGAGGCGTCGCTCCACGAGCTCTGCGACGTGGGGTCGTCGGAGGATCCCGGAGGGGTGGGAGAACTCTTCAAGGAACTGGGCGTCGAGGTCGAGTGGATGTCGGTGCCGGAGGCCTACCGGCTGATCGTGCCGGAGAAGAACCTCAACGTGGTCATGCCCTTCGGCGTCAGCGAGTACATCGACGCCATGGAGCGGTACGTGCCGGGGAGCAGGCCGGCCGTGACGAAATTCATGGACTTGGCGGACGAGGTGATGCGGGCGCTCCAGTACCTTGCAGAATCCAAGGGGAACCCGGACAGGAAGGTGCTCATGGGCGAGTACGGGAACTTCATGCGCACCACGGCCTACTCCCTGGATCAGGTCTGCGACGCCGTCGGCGTACCCAAGGCGGCCAGGGACATCCTCTACGCCTACTGGTGCTACCTGGGGGTCCCGACGAGCCGCCTGAATTTCACCATCTTTGCGGCCATGATAAACCGCTACCTCATTAAGGGGGCCTACATACCGCGGTACCGGTCCACTGAGATGGCCCTGGCCTTCGAGAGGCGGTTCCGGGAGCTGGGGGGTACCATCGAGTGCGGCACCAGGGTGGAGAAGATACTGGTGGAAAAAGGGAGTGTCACCGGCATCGTCACCGCATCGGGGGAACGCATCAAAACCGGGCACGTTCTGTGCAATGCCTCGCTCCCCAGGGTGTACGGCGAGATGGTCCACCCTGAATCTGAGGTGCCGGAGATGGCCCTCAGGTCGATGAACGCCCGCTCCGTCGCCGGATCCGGCTTCGTGGTGTTCCTGGGTCTCGACGCCTCGCCGGACGAGCTGGGGCTCAAGGACTACTCATACTTCATCTATCACGACACCGACACCGATGCGCTCTATGATGGTCTGTACAGGCTCGGTCGTCCCACGGTGCAGGCGGCGGTCTGCCTGAACAGGGCGGTGCCGGACTGCTCACCCCCGGGGACCACCATCATGTCCATCACCTGCCTCTACAAGCCCGAGGCGTGGAAGGATGTGGAGCCGAAAGATTATTTCAAGCTCAAGAACGAGCTGGCCGGCTATTTCATAGATGACTTCGAGGCGGCCACCGGCTGCAGCATCCGCGGCCACATCGAGGAGATCGACATCGCCGCACCCCCCACCTACGCGCGGTACACCGGGGCGTACCAGGGGGTCATCTACGGGTACGAGGTGGACTCCTGGGATTCCCTCATGCCCAGGATGATGATGATGAAGGACGACATCTACATAAAGGGGCTTCGATTCGCCAGCGGCTGGGGGTTCCGGTGCATCGGATATTCCAGCGCGCTCCAGTGCGGACGCACCGAGGCCCTGCTGACGTCGCTGGACATGGATCAGGAGAAGGGAGGTGCGGCATCATGACTGCGAAACAGCTGAAGATCAAGGTGAAGGGGACGCTGAGGGACCTGCTGGCCTTCAAGAACCTCGCGAAGAAGAGGATGCAGCGCTTCCGGAAGGCGCCGGCGACCCGCTACTCGTCGCTCCATGTCAACGACCTGGCGGCCAGGCTCCACCCGGCCAGTCAGAACCTCGTGATCAAGGAGGTGCGTGACGAGACGAAGAGCAGCAGGACCTTCACGCTGGCGGCGGATCGCGAAGCGGGCACCGGAGAGATCGCCTACTTCCAGGCGGGACAGTATCTGAGCATCCGAGAGACGGTTGAGGGATGCGCCATCACGCGCCCCTATTCCATCGCCTCGAGCCCCGCGGACGCCCTCAATGGCTTCTACGAGATCACCATACGGAAGACCGATAAGGGGTTCTTCACCGGCCACGTCTGGGAGCACTGGAAGGTAGGGAGGAAGGTGGTCGCCTCGGCCCCCATGGGCCAGATGTTCTACAGCCCCCTCAGGGACTCGCGGCGCATCGTCGCCGTAGCCGGGGGATCCGGCATCACGCCCTTCCGCGCCATGGCAAGGGAGATCTGCGCCGGCGGGATCGACGCCAGCCTCAGGCTGATTTACGGATGCAGCGACGAGGGAGACATCATGTTCATCGACGAGTTCAGGGAGATGGCGAAGGCGCATCCCGACAGGTTTTCCTTCGTGCTGGTGATGAGCTGCGACGAGGTGACCCTGGAGGGATGTGAGAAGGGTTTCATCACCGGGGATATAATCGCGCGGCACTCCGACCCGGGGAGTGATTCCTATTTTCTCTGCGGGCCGGACCTGATGTACGACTTCGTGACCAGGGAACTGGTGTCTCTGGGCGTGCCGCTGCGGAGGCTGCGGCGCGAGGCCTACGGCGAGATAAAGAATCCCTCCCGCTTCACTGGCTATCCCTCCGGCGCCGAGGGAAAGACGTATTCCATCGTTGTGCACGGCAGGGGGAAGACCGAAACGATCACCGCCAGGGGGGACGAGTCGGTGCTGGTGGCGCTGGAGCGTGCGAGGTACGCGCCGCCGTCTGCATGCCGCTCCGGGGAATGCCAGTTCTGCCGCACGCTCCTTCTGAAGGGGGACGTGTGGGTTGGACCGGAGAGTGACGGAAGGAGGGAGGCGGACAGACGGAACGGCTACATCCACCCCTGCGCGTCATTCCCGGTCTCGGATCTGGAGCTGGAACTGCCAACTGCAGGCACGAGGGAGGGGTAGCCCCGGGGAGCGCTAGGACGAGCGCTTCTTCCCCGCGGCGTGGTGCATCGCCCTGAAATGGTGACGGAAGGCCTCCATGTCCAGGGGGCCGTCGATGTCGTTCTCCCAGCGGGCCGCGTTCTTCTTGATGTGCTGGAACACCCCGCCGAGCTTGCTGTAGTCGTCACGGTGAAGGTAGGTGAGCACGCTGAGCAGGGTGTCGATGATGTCCCCCTCGATGATGCAGCGGTTCTTGATCTGGCGGATCGTGTCGAACTTCTTGGATTTCCAGATGTGATACAGGATTCTGGAGAAGACCCTGGGGGTGAGGGCCTTGCGCAGGTTGTACACGAAGTTCGCGGCCTCGTGATCGATCAGCGGGTCCAGCACCCTGTTCTTTTCGAAGGTCCCCATGTTGCCCACCCTTGCCTGGAATCCTTTGAAGCCGACGAAGCTTTTCAGCTTCCCGGCGTTCTTGCCACGCTTGATGAACTTGATGCGGTGCGGGAGCCAGTTGTCGTCCTTCATGTCTTCGTACTCAACGATGCCGTAGACCAGGGAGACCCGGTTGCCGCGGTGGTCCCGACCCCTGTCCAGGACAGCGTTGAACTCGTCGTGCACGTACAGGATGTCCTCAGGAGTGATCCTGGGCGTATCGCCGAAGAAGACGTCGACCCTCTGCCCGTACTCGATGTGGTTGAAATAGAAGTCCTTCCAGTGACCCCCCACCGATTCCCTCATCTGCACGACCGTGAGGTTGTCGTAGCGGCTGACGTCGATGACCCTGAGAAAGCTCTCGACGTCGTTGTACACGTAGATCCTGTCGTAGAGCCTCCTCCCCCTTTTCCTGGTGTTGTAGACGGCGTCGATAACGTACTGAATCACTGGTTTACCGTTAAGGTCGCGGAGGAACTTGTTCTGGCCTATAAATATCTCGTCGCCATCGTAGGCCTGGCGGATCTCCTCCTTCTTCTCCTTCCGCTTTGCCCTGGATACCTTGTCGTAGCCGGCCAGTATCAGCGCCACGGGAGGCATGGCTGTGCTCTTCCTGCTGGTCATCATCCTGTCCCTGATACGAGAATGTAGTGGTGATGGAAGATCATGGATTCTTCCGATCACAGTATAATTATGCGGGTTAAAATGAAAAGCACATTTTCACAAAAAAGGGATGCGGGGCGGACACTTTTCTGTGCGGCGGGGATGCACGCAAGGGAGCCGCATCTCCGCCGCAGTGCGGCGATTGCTACTGCTTCGCCTCCAGCTCGGCCACGATTCTCGCGTGGGCCGCTGCGTCGATGGGATAGAAAAAGATGAGGGCGACCCCGGCTATGATGAGGACAAAGGGGAGGACCGTCATCATCAGGCCGATCCCATCCAGGGCCCGCTGGTGCTGCGCCACGTTGGGGACGTAACCGAAGAAATCCAGCCCGAACCCGGCGAGTATTCCGGAGAAGGCGGCGGAGAATTTGAAGGCAAAATTGAAGAAGCCGTAGAGTATTCCCTCGCGGCGGAGCCCGGTCTTCAGCTGTGCGTACTCCACCGTATCGGGGATCATCGACCAGGGGCAGAGGTACTGCGTGGCCATGCCGATGCCGGCGACGACGAAGAGGCCCAGTACGGGGACGATATTCCCTGCGGGAATGAACCGCAGCCCCAGGAGTACGAAACTCAGCAGCGTCATTCCGCAGATGAAGCTGGTCTTCTTGCCCCATTTCCCGGAGACGAACACCCAGAGTGGGAGGGCCACCATGGCGGTGGCGAAGAGGCAGAGGAAGGCCACCGGTATGTACGATTCGGCCCGCAGATTGTACTTGAAATAGTAGTTGATCATTGCGGCCAGGAGGTTGATGGCCATCATCTGCAGGATGGTGCTGACGGTGAGTATGATGAAGGGGCGGTTCCCCGCCACGAGCTTCAGGTCCTGGCGGAAGGACATCCCCTGTTCCTTCGGGGGCATCACCCGCTCCCGCACCGCGCTGAAGGTGATGATGTTCACCGCCACGCAGAGGGAGCCGTAGATGATGCCGATCATGCGGAATCCCACGGTCTGATCAGGGAAGAGCGCGACGATCGGCTTGGTGGCGCCCGCCACCAGGAGCGTCCCGAGGATGGCGAAGGCCATCCTGAATCCGG
Source organism: Spirochaetota bacterium (assembly GCA_016929135.1). GTDB lineage: Bacteria > Spirochaetota > UBA4802 > UBA4802 > UBA5550 > JAFGJK01. Next base: position 12,869 of record JAFGJK010000153.1, read on the forward strand.
TGAGCGAAGAGCGCTCGTTGGTGTCCAGGGTCAGGTTCGCCGTCAGGGCCCCGTAGGGTATGTTGATCACCGAGTAGCAGGTGGAGAAGGCGAGGAAGGTGACAAGAGCGTATGCGGTCTTCGCCGCGGGCGACAGGTCCGGCGACGCGAAGAGGAGGAAATAGGCAAGTCCCAGCGGCAGAGCGCCGAAGAGGAGGAAGGGCCTGTTGCGGCCCCATCTTGTTCGGGTCCGGTCAGCCACGTATCCCATGGAGGGATCGCAGGCGGCGTTCCAGAGCTTGGCGATGAAAAAAATCACCCCCGCCGATGCTGCCCCGATCATGAAGACGTCGGTGAAAAAGTACAGGAGAAAGAGCGTTACACTCTGGAACGTGATGTTGGCCGCGAAATCGCCGATGCCGTATCCCAGCTTGTTGAGGACGCCGAGTTTTTCCGCATCCGTTGACCTGCCCGTGCTGCTGTTCATGTCATTCCTCCTCTATGTGAGATGCTACCGCTGTATCCTCCCGGATGCGTTCCCATTCAGGAGCGCCTCGATCTCGCCGGGGGTCGCCAGATTGAAGTCCCCCTCGATGGAATGCTTCAGGCAGGATGCGGCGGCAGCGTATTCCAGGGCCTCCCGGGCAGATCCCATGGTGGAGAGCCCGTAGATGAGGCCGGCGGCGAAGCTGTCCCCCGCACCGACCCTGTCGACAATGTGGTGTATCTCGTATTTTTTCGAAAGGAAGAACCCGTCGCCGTCGGTGAGGCAGGCGCTCCATCGGTTCGAGGACGCCGAGAGACTCTCGCGCAGGGTCACCGCCGTGAATAACAGGTTCGGATACCGCCCCATCACCTCTCCGGTAAGTGACTCGTAGCGAGAGCTGTCGAGGGAGCCGCTCCCGGCAGCGGCGCCATCGATTGCATCGTTGCCGATCCCGAGTGATTTCTGACAGTCCTCCTCGTTGGCGATGAGGACATGGGCGGTACTGGCGAACTCGGGCATCACCTCGGCGGCGGCCTTGCCGTACCTCCAGAGCTTCGCGCGGAAATTCAGGTCGCACGACACAATGATGCCCGCATCACGGGCGGCGCGCGCCGCCTCGAGGGCGCGCCGCATCGCCTTCTCCGAGAGGGCCGGCGTGATGCCGGTGACGTGGAACCATCCGCATCCCGAGAGTGCGCGCTCCCAGCCTATATCGCCGGCCTCCAGGAGGTTGATCGCGGAGCCGGCCCGGTCATAGATGACGCCGGAGGGGCGCTGTTCAGCGCCGCGCTCCAGGTAATAGGTGCCCATGCGGGAATCCCTCTTCCAGACGAGGTGCGACACGTCGATTCCGAAGCCTGCCAGGGTCCTGGCGGCCGCCCTGCCGATGGCGTTGTCCGGCAGGGCCGAGAAAAAACGGGTCCTCATCCCGTGAAGGGAGAGGCTGGCCAGCACGTTGGATTCACCCCCGCCGAACGTGGCCTGGAGACGGGGGGACTGGAAAAAACGCTCGAAGCCGGGAGCGGCCAGCCTGAGCATGATTTCGCCGAAGGAGGAGTAAACTCGCTCCGACGGTTTCCCGGCCTGTATCGTTACGATGGGGTCTGTCGTGGCCATGGCCGTATCCTCTTATGTGAAATTTTCGGTCCCGAGCTTCCCGGCCGCAACGGCGTCCCGAAAGCAGCGGATGGTTTCCCGGACCCCTTCACCGAGGGGAACCTCCCGGTATCCGCCCAGGAGTTTCGTCATATCGACGTTGTCCACCTCCTCCGGGAAGGGGAGGGGCGTCTCATCGAAGGTGATGGCTCCGGCCGACTCCGGGCAGGCCGCGCTGATGGCGTCGATAACTTCCGGCATCGAAACGGAGCGGCCGCCGATGTTGAAGACCGCGGCCCCGCTGAAGGGGACCCGTGCCGCCTGAACGAAGGCCCGAGCCGCGTCGTCTGCGTACTGGAACGCGAACCTGCCGCCGTAGGTGATCCGGTACGGCCGTCCCAACGCGGCGGCGAGCATGGCCTTCGTGGGCGTCGAGGTCATCCCCTGGTCGCGCCCGGGGCCGTAGACCACGTAGGGGCGCAGGCCGATGCTGGCGATGCCGTCATCGTTCCAATAGACCCGGGCACCCCACTCGTTTGCCTGCTTGTAGACGCCGTAATGGGAGCGAGGAAGCAGCGGCGCATCGTTGGCAAGAGGGCCGGGGGGATATTCATCGGCGGTGCCGTAGACCGCGGTGGTACTGGAATAGACCAGGCTATTCAGCCCCGCGCGCTTGGCCGCCTCGAAGATGTTGACGGTTCCCAGCACGTTGGCCATTGCCCCCTTCGGGGGGTCGGCCTTGCAGAAGGGGAGCTGCATCGCCGCCAGGTGGATGATGCGGTTCGCACCGAAGTCCCCGATGGTCCTTTCCAGAAACGACAGGTCGGTGATGTCCCCCTTCCGGAAGTCGATCCCGGCAAGCTCCTCCCGGGATAGTATCAGCTCCAGGCGGTGGAGGCTCGAGTCCCTCACCGAGGCGCACACCGGCATCCCCTCCTTTACCAGGTTGCGAACCACCCAGGCGCCGATGCAGCCGGTAGCCCCGGTTATGAAGAAACGTTCTTCCATGGTCATTTTCCTTTTGTGTCGGGGTAGATAATCTCGTTCATTTTCTTTTCCACATTCCGAAGGTGCACCAGCATCGCCTGCCGCGCCTTTTCCGGGTCCCGCGTGCGCAGCGCCTGGACAATCATCTTGTGGTCCCTGGCGGTCTGGCGCCGCACCTCCGGGAAGTCGCCGGTCCTGCGGCGGCTCATGACGCTGATCTTGTTGATGGAGCGCATGAACACCGGCAGCACCCTGTTGCCCGAGGCCCGCAGTATCATCTCGTGCAACTCCATGTCGGCCTCGAGGAAGGCCTCGGGATCGTTAATGAGACCGGCCGAGCGGGAGACGCTCTCCTCCATCCGCTGGAGCTCCTCGTCGGTGATGTTCGTCGCCGCCATCTCCGCAACGGCGGTCTCCAGTATCCTCCGTGCCTGGAAGAGGTCGTGGTAGGTGGAATCGTCCAGTGCAAAGACGATGTCCAGGTGCTCCACGAGCTGCTCCGGTTCCAGGGAGGCCACGTAGTTGCCGGAGCCCTGGCGGTTTTCGATGATGTGCATCATTTGCAGGGCCCGGAGCGCCTCCCTGAGGGAGGGGCGACTCACCTTCATCTGCAGCGCCAGCTCGCGCTCCGGGGGGAGCCGGTCACCGGGCCGCAACTGCTTTTCCTTGATGAGCGTCAGTAGACGGTTCGCGATCTTCTCAGAGAGGATATCGCGCTCCATCTCGCCGTAGCTGATTTCGTTTTTCTTGACCGTCATCCTATTTCGCAACCCAGCCGCAGTCCACCAGCAGGTCGGATCCGGTGATGAAGGAGGCGCCCTCTCCGGCCAGGTAACAGATGGCCTCGGCGATCTCCGCGGGATCCGCCCAGCGGTTGAAGGCCTGTTCGGCCTCCCGTATCCTCTTCACCTCGTCGAAGGATTTTCCGGTCCGCTCTGACTCCAGGGCGATGTCGCTCCGGAGCATCGGCGTGTCCACGGATCCGGGGCTCACGGAATTCACCCTGATGCCATAGGGCGCCACCTCCCAGGCAACCGCCCTGGTGAAGGCGATGATGGCCCCCTTGGTGGCCCCGTAAATTGCGTGGTCGGTCTGCCCCACGTGCCCGGAGACCGATCCCATATTGACGATGGTACCGCTCCTCTGCGCTTTCATCACCGGCAGCACGTACTTGCAAAAGAGGAAGATGCCGCCCAGGTTCACGTCAACCACCCTCCGATAATCCTCCCAGGTGGTCTCGTCAAGCGGTTTTACGATCACGATCCCGGCATTGTTGTTCAGCACGTCGATCCTGCCGTAGCGCTCCATCACACCGCCGACAAAGGCCTTCACGTCGCTCTCGTTCGAGGCGTCGGCGCTCCAGGAGGCGCATTCACCGCCGGACGCCAGAATCTCATCCCTCACCGCATGCACCCTGTCCACCACATCCATGATGGCAACCCGGTATCCCCTCTTCGCGAAGAGCCTGGCCGCCGCCTCGCCGATGCCGTTGGCGGCGCCGGTCACGATCGCCGTCTTCTTTGTATCCATTGTCATTCTCCTTTTCCGCCGCTGTTCCTGATCGCCAGGATCTTCCTGGCCTGCGCCGGCGTGGCCACATCCCGCCCGAGGCTGCGGGAGATTCCGGCGATCTCCTCCACCAGCTCGTGGGTTTCCCGGAGCCTGCCGTTCCGATCGAAGGGGTAGTCCTCGGTCCCCACGCGGACGTTGTCGCCGTGCATGATCGCCGCGACGAGAATTGTCATCTGTTCCTCGTGCATGATGCTCACCGTCATGGCCGAGCCCTCGGGCATCTGCCGTCGGCGATAGAGATATTCCTCCACCGTTGGTGGGGACCAGGTACCGCCCGGCCAGCCGAAGAAGAGGGTGGTGATGTACGGTTGCGACAGGAGACCTCGCGAGATGAGGTGGTTCAGGTTCCAGATCGAACCGGTGTGCCAGACCTCGAACTCCGGGCGGACGCCGTACCTGTCGCAGGTGCGGGCGTATTCCGCCAGTTCCTCCTTGGTGTGCAGCACGTTGCAGTCCACCTGGGCGAAGGCCTCGTCGTGGTGGTTCAGAATGATGGAGATCATGTCGGATTTATGCTCGAAGACCTCGATGCGCTCCTGGAGGGTGATGCTCGACATCCCGCACTGGATGATGATGTCCGATGCAGAGCGGATGGCGCCGATCACCTGCGGCCACTGTCCTTCGCCGTGGATGTGGAATACCGCCGCCCCCCGCTGGCGGCAGAGGGATGCCTCCTCGGCGATGGACTCGGGGGTGCGGGGGTACCCCACCTCCGGCTTGAGCCAGCAGGTGTTGGGCGTTGCAGTGATGATGAGAGGGTCCATTGTCATCTCCTTTGTGCGCTGCCTTGGCTGTACTAGATCCGGTCATCCCGGCCGAAGCGCAGCGAAGAGCCGGGATCCATTATGTTCATGTAGTGGATTCTCGCTCCCCGCTTTCGCGGGGACAAGCTTCGCGGGAAAAACACTCTACCGCATTCTATTCACCTTCACCTCTTCTCGATCATGTGCTTGTCCAGGGTGGTGATCTTCCGGCAGCCGTCGTCGGTGACCACGTAGCAGTCCTCGACGCCGATGAGGGTGCCGCCGAAGGGCTCCCATGCCTCGATCTCGAAGACCATGTTCTTTTCGAAGGGACGGTCGTAGAGCCCCATGGTGCCGAAGAGGTGCGTCTCCTCGCATTCCAGGCCGATGCTGTGCCCCACGGCGAAGGTCATGCCGTCCGGCTTGATGGTCTTGTAGTAGGCGATGGCCTGCTCGTTCAACTCCCTGATGTTCACGCCCGGCTTCACCCGCTGCTCGTAGTACTCCTGAAACTGTATGAGGCGCTCGATGAGTTCGGCAGCATCGGCGGGGACGGGCCCCAGGACCACGTGCCGATTTACGTCGGAGACGTAGCCCTCGTACATGGCGCCGAAGTCGAAGCGGAGGATATCCCCCTCCTTTGCCGCGGTGCCGATACCGGGCGCCTCGGGGTCTGAATCGCCAATGCTCAGGGTAAGGTGGTCCCATCCCTCGGCCCCTGATTCGATGAATGATGTGCGGGCAATCTTGAGAAAATCGTTATCGGTCATCCCCGGCCTCGCCGCCTCAACGCAGGCCATGATGGCATTTTCTGTGATCCGCGTGGCCTCCTCGATGCGCCGCACCTCCTCGTCGCTCTTCACCAGGCGCATGTCCAGTATCGCCTCGTCGGCCACGACGATCTCCGAATCCGGGTTCTTCCTGGCAAGGTGGTCCAGCAGGTACTTCGGGGCAGTGGATTCCACCCCGATGCGCTTTCCCACAAGCCCCCACTTTTTAATCTTGGACCACATGGCGCGCCGTACGTCCTTCTGGCCGATGGTCCCCTTGTGGTCGGCCACCCAGCAGAAGCGGTCGACGCTCCTGAAGAGGTCCCAGTTGAAAAGGGTGATCGCCGCATCACGGCGCACCATGGCCACATTGGGATACTGATTGCTCAGCGCGAAGAGGATCGGGTTCGGCGCCGCGTGCAGCACCGGGAGCCCGCTCATGTAGAATACGTTCACCGGCGAGGTGACGATGAGCAGATCCAGGTCGTGCCTGTTCATGATCTCCTCGGCGCGCGTCGCGTTGAAACCAATTGCCTTCATGCGTTTCACCTCCGGGAGGTTTTTGTTGACCGGTATGTGATCGGTGAGGGTCTCCAGGAGGCATTGTGTCCCCTTTTCCTGAGCCAGCTCCATGAGATCGTCCCGAGATGCGGCCTTCCCGGTGTGCGCCGAGAGATATCCCATGAGGACACCGGCGATGGCGCTCTTGGCGTCCTCCGGCGTGAATTCCGGGTCCCGCTTCTCCTGTATGCACCGGGCGAAGTGCTCGTCGGCGTGCTTTACCGATATGTTGTAGTACCGGGGGAATGGCTCGTGCTCGATATCCGGCTCGATCCACTGTTGCCGCTGGTCACCCATTGACTCGTGGTGCGAGAAGATGCGCACCGGGCGCTCCCACATGTGGTTTTCAAGAATTGTGCCGCCGGTGCCGTAGATCTCCAGGCTATTGAAGGGGGGGGTGACCTGCGTGAAGCTCACGGTTATCTCGGCGATGACCCCCTTCGAGAACCGCACCATAGCAAGTGCGTTGTCCTCGGCCTTTTCCGGAAGGTTGATGCACTGCTTGGCCAGCATGGCGGTGACCGACTCCACCCTGTCCTCCAGGATCCATTCCAGCGCCGCGAACTTGTGTGCACCCATGTCCATGAGGGAGCCGCCCCCGGCCTTAATGGGATCCCCCTTCCAGAAGTCCGGCTGGGAGAGGCCGGCGATCTCGTTCACCCCCTCGTAGGCCCTGACATGCGTCACCTGACCGATGAGGCCCTGCTGTACCGCGTCGTGTATATAGCGGTGCGCCGGCAAGAAACGGTGGTTTTCGGCGATCATGAAGCGCACGCCGGCCTCCCCGGTCGCCCTAATCATTCTGTCGCATCCCTCCAGCGACGTCGCCATCGGCTTCTCGCAGAGGACGTGCTTCCCCGCGGCGGCGGCCCTTTCCACGATCTCCTCGTGGTAGGCGTGGGGGACCATGATCAACACCGCGTCGATATCGCTCTTCAGGAATTCCCCCAGGTCGCCGAAGGCCTTCATATCGCCGCCCCTGTAGCGCCTGGCCATCTTGGCGGCGTGTTTCGCGTTGATGTCGTAGACCGCCGTGAAGGTCACCAGGGGAGATTCCGCGCAGGCATTGCTGTGGAAGCTCCATGCGCCGCCGGCACCGATCACACCAAACCGTACCTGTTTCATCTTCCTACCCCCCGATTCCGTTGTATCATTGTCATGCCGGCCGTCACTCCAACTCCTCCTGGACGAGCTCCAGGATGGTCCGGAACTGGATCGCGTCGTTGATGACGCCATTTACCCTGAGGTCGCCGTTCATATAGGCCGCGGTGGCGTCTGTCCGGCCGGAAAAGATTTCCACCGCGGTCTTCCCGTTCATCTCCATGGTGATGTCCGGTTTTTCGGAATCACCCGAGCCCATTCGAAACTTGAGGTTACGGATCTCAAGCCACGCAAAGGGCTGGCCGTCGATTTTAATGAGGAAGACTCTGTCGAAGCGTTCCACCTCGTCCTGTATGTCCTCGGTGTTGTTGCATATCTGGGTGAAGACCGTGAAAAAGTCCTTCATGTCACCCATAGCCAGGGTCCCCTCCTCGATCTTGTCAAGGACGCGGTCCCTGAGTTCCGCGTCGATGGCCTGATCGCTCTCCACCTTCCATTGTTTTGCCATGTGCTGCTTCCTCCTCACCCTCCCAGGTGCCGCCGGATGCACGGAGTACCGTGAAAGGGGTGTGAGTATAAATTGGTAAAACCATTTGACAAGATGACCTATTGTCCATTTTTGTCAAGGAAAAATGACGCCGGAAATATGAAAAAACTGATAGCCCCGCTATCCCGGAGCAACAACTTTTGGGGTACGCATCGGGGACTGCGGGTGTCCCGATGCACCCGCGGACGCCGGGAAGGCCGTACCGCAGCGCCTTACTGGGTTGATGGTCCAGAAGGCACGCGGTGCCGTAGGGAGGTCCGACGGCGCAGCTATCCCTTGCCGATGAGAGAGAGGATGTTACGCAGTATGGCGATCGAGGCGGCGTAAACCGGGGCCACCCCGGACTCACCCAGCGGCACCGAAAGGAGGTCTCCCAGCAGGGGGGCGTCCGAGGCGTAGTAGACGATCCCCACGCGCAGGCTCGAGGTCCGGCCGCGGAGGGAGGCCTGCTCCAGGGCCCTGGCGTAGGGGATCCCCTCCATCTCGACCCCAAGGGCAGACCAGTTGTCCCGAAAGTAGCGGAGCACCTCGTGGTTCTGGAGAAAGGTGCCGGCCACGGTGAGCATGGGGCCGCCGTCATACACCGATTGCGAGTTCAGCAATCCCACGAAATCGTCGCGGTTCAGGCAGTTCCCCAGATCGTAGACGTCGCCGGTCCCCTGCTTGACGAAGAATGAGGGGAGCATGATGTCCCCGCGGGAACCCACAAGGGTGCCGGCCTTGCCGATGATGTACACCCCGCGGAGGAGGGTCGAGAAGGTCTCGCACAGCTCATTGAAGAGGAAGAATCCCTCCTCCCCGAAGGCGTAGTCCATGTTCAGGATCACCGAGGGGTGCACCGGCGTCTTCCAGCCGATACGGTAATCGGAGAGTGCGCCGTCCACCTTGGCGGTGTCGATGATCTGGCAGAAGGGCATCGATGCGGGCATTCCCAGGTAATGGATGCCCCCACTGCGGTCAGCATCGATGCGGCCGTCGTCTGCCCCGTCCTGTCCGGCCTGACGGATGCGGGAATACTCCTCGTACCCCTCGCCCCTGGCGCTGAAAAGGCCCCGCACGTGGGGAGATAGGCAGTTCACCAGGCTGTGCCTGTTGCTGGAAACCAGGTAGATCGGCCGTTCCGCCAGGCCCAGGCCCCTCAGCGCCTCGGAGATCGCCCGGCACCAGGACTTGGCCCTCTTGCTGTAGATCCCCACGAGGCGGTAGCGGTCAGTAAATATGACCTTTAGGTCCTTGCTCCGGGAGAAGATTACCGCCCGAACGAAATCGAGCAGCGCGCCCTCCAGCGTCCGGTCCAGGTTCTTCATCGCCGCGTAGTCGGCCTTGAGCTCCACCGAGAGCTCGTGAAGGAGCGATTTGCGCTCCTCGGCCGAAAGGGCTGAGTCGTCGGTTATGCGCTCGATGCTGCGCCACACCGAAAAGGACACCTCCTCCTCCGCGGATTTTTCCCGGTAGTGGGTATAACGGGTGCGAATCTTGTCGGTCTCAATCTGGTAGCAGGTGAGGGCCGAGATGAAATCGATAAGATCTGACATGCCGCCGCCGAAGGCGGTGGCAAGGCTGTATTCGCCGGTTCGGAAGGTGGGCCGCCGGCGGGCGCGGGTCTCCACCGGAGTGAAATCCTCTGCCACCTCGCTGGGAATCTCCCCGCTTACGGTGATCTGCCGCACGTTCCAGATACCCACCGGCAGGCGCATCAGCACGTAGCTCAGGGCCGCCGCATCGACGCTCTCCTCGTCGGCCACGAACTCATAGAGCGCGGGCCGTGACAGCGCCATGAGCTGGCGCAGGCTCGCCCCGGAGTCCCCGCCGGGCTTGTAGTACCCCCGGAGGATGATCCCGCGTGCCAGTATCTCGAACTCCTCGATGGCCAGTCTGTTCTCGATGCTCACCGGCGTGTCCCCGCTTCTCAGCAGCTTCGATCGTGCGTGGATTATACCGAGAATGGGTGTAATTGTCAAATGAATAATGGCTGGTGGCGGACTGCGGGATGTGCACCTGCTGATAATAAAATTTCGTTGCACTCTGGCCGAAAGCTGATTTCATGTGTATTATAAAATAATGCGAGCGAGGTGAAATATGGTCACGAGAGCCCCATATCGATTCGGATGGACGCTGCCCCTGGTGATGCTGCTGTACGGTTCTGCCTGCACCGCCCCAGTGCAGCGGCCCGCCCCGGAGGACATGACGATAGTCAGGCCGGGGGCGAAAAGCCTGGTGGTGGTGCACTCTCGTTCTGGAAACACGGCGGCGGCGGGGAGGGTGATATCGGAAATGATGAAGGCAGATTACCTTCGGCTGGCCATCCCGGAGGATGCGGGGAACTCGCTGCTCACCGTCCCCAAGCGGAACGACACGGTGGAGATGACACCGATGAAGCACGACCTGTCCAGGTACCGGCTCCTCTTCCTGGGCTCTCCCATCTGGTACTGGCATCCCACCGCCTATATCTACACCTTCATCCGGAACAACGACCTGAGGGACAGGCGGGTGGTCCTTTTCTATACCTACGAGGGGGGGCTTGCCGGCGATGCAGTGCAGGAATGGAAGGATCTGGTGAAGCAGCGCGGCGGCGAGGTGATCGACGTGGTGGGGGTGGACAGGAGTGACCTGGAGGACGAGGAGGCGCTGCGGACGCAGGTGCTGAAAATGATTGACCAGAAGAGGGGAGAATGGGAGAAGTCCCGGAACTGACCGCAGGGGCGGTACGGTCGCCGGGGCGACCGTGCGAATGTAAGGAAGGAACGGCAGAAGCAGATGAGAATACAGGACATAGAAAAGAAGATTGTGGATCTGACCATCCGGGAAAAGGATCTGGAGGAGCAGAGGAGCGGCGCCCGCACCGTGTACCTGAAGAGGGCGGAGGGGCATCCGGCCGTCCACCGGGCCCACTGGGAGGTATTGGTGAAGGGGCTCGGGATCGATGCCCGGGGCGTCTCCCGGTACTCCCAGGAGGGGCTCACTGGCGGAGCCGGCGGGGAGGAATACCTGACCGACGTGCTGGTGACGGTATTCGCCGCGGCCCCGGCGGGGAGACAGCTCATGGAGAACTGTCCCGAGATAAGCATGAGGCTGAAGATCACCGGGGGGTTCGACGATCCCGCCACGAGGGAGACCGAACGGCGCCTCACCGCGGAGATCATGGAGATCCGGCGGGAGGTGGAAGATCTGAAGTCGCAGAAGCGGCAGATGAAGCAGGACGAAAAGAGATAAATGGGGGGGGGACCATGGGAGAGAAAA
>JAFGJK010000154.1 GCA_016929135.1 Spirochaetota bacterium
AGGCGGTCTTGGCCCAGCCGGTGTCCGCGTGCACCCAGATGATGTCCCCGGGTCCCAGGTCGTGGACGTAGCGCGCGGTGACGGTGTGGGCGATGGCATAGGCCTGGGTATGGCGCACCATCTTGGGATTTCCGGTGGTGCCGGAGGTGAAGTAGATGAGCATGGGGTCGGTGCTCCTGGTCTTCCCCCCGAAGAGGAGGGGATCGAAGGTGCGCGGCTCCTCCTCCAGCAGTCCATGGAAGGAATCCCATCCCGGCACCTGTTCCCCCACGACGATGCGGTGCGCCAGCGTGGGGATCTTCTCCCGCACCGCGTCCACCTTCGCGGCACCCTCGGTGTCGGTCAACGCCATCACCGCCCCGGCGCTGTTGATCCGGTAGTCGATGTCGTGGCCGGTCACCAGGCTCGGTGTGGGCATGGCGATCACGCCGGTCTTGATGAGGCCCAGCATGGCGATGTACCATTCCTCGGAGCGGGAGAGCATGAGGAACACCCGGTCCCCGCGCTTCAGGCCCCTGCGGTGGAGGAGATTGGCGAATCTGTTGGAAAGCACCGTGAGCTCCCAGAAGCTGAGCTTCGTCGCGGTGGTGCCGTCGTAGGAAACGGTGATCAGCGCGGTCTTGGTCCGGTCATCAGCCCATTTCTCGAAATCGTCCAGGGCGAAGTTGTAGTATTCCGGTATCTCCCACCGGAATTCGGCCATGGTTTTTTCGTAGTCGGTCATGGCATGGGTGCGCCTGTCCATATCGATAGCCCTCGCCAGTGTACTCGGGGACCCCGCGGACGGCACCCCTGTGCAAGCGATTGAAGCCGATCCCCCGGGGCAGTCAATCACAATATGGCGGGGAGAAAAACTGCTTGTAAAATTCGCCCCAGTCTATATTATGTCGCATCCATTTCAGGGGGGATTCGGCAGTGCCAAGGGTACACCACAGGGGGGGCGGCGCATGAGCGGCAGGGCCCAGGCGGAACTCTTTCCGCCCGTCATCGTCTCCGGCGTGCCGGAGGCGGGGGAGCTTTCGATCCGGGGGGAGGAGGAGGTGCGCGCCCGTTTCGCCGCCGGCGAGATCGGCCCCGGGGACCGGTTCCTGCTGAAGGCAGAGGCGTGGCTCCTGCAGCTGGCCCACGCCCACAACAAGATCATGTCGCTTTCAAACTCCCGGACTCGCATCCTGGCCCATCAGGTGGAGTCCACCCACCGAATCATCAACTCGCTGAACCACCGCTTCCTTATCGCCGACGAGGTGGGGCTCGGCAAGACCGTGGAGGCGGGGCTGGTGATAAAGGAGCTCCAGTTCCGGTACGGGTACCGGCGGGTGCTCATCGTGTGCCCCTCGTCGCTCCAGTCGCAGTGGCAGAGCGAGATGGCGGCGAAGTTCAACGAGCAGTACGACCTGGTGGACCGGCGCGCCCTTGAGGCGGCGAGGCGCGCCGGGAAGGGGGAGAATCCCTGGATGCGCTTCCCCAGGGCCATATGCTCCATCGATTTCATCAAGAACCGTGACATGGCCGGGGAGATCGCCGAAACCATCTGGGACATCACGGTATTCGACGAGGCGCACCGTCTGCGGCGAGACGGGAAGCAGAGCACCCTGGCCTACAACGTCGCCGAGATACTCTCGCGGAACACCAGGGCGCTGCTCCTCCTATCGGCGACCCCCTTCCGGGGGAAGCTCGAGGAGCTCTACTACCTCGTGTCCCTCATCGACCGGAACATCCTGGGCCCCTACCACACCTTCTACCGCACCTACTGCATCGACAGCCGCAACGTGCCGGACCTGAAGGGGATCCTGGCACCGGTGGTCATCCGGCGAACCAAGAGGGGGGTGGGGGGCTTCACCAGGAGGCACGCCAGGACCATCAGGTTCGAGCTCTACCCGGAGGAGCGCCTCCTCTACGACGAGACCACCAGGTACGTGGTCGAGGAGTACAACAGGGCCATGGCCACGGAGAACCGGGCCGTGGGATTCGTGATGACGGTGTTCCAGAAGCTCCTGGATTCCTCCAGTCAAGCCCTGCACCGCGCCCTGGCCAACAGGCTCGGCCGCCTCCGGGAAGAGACGGCACGGCTCGAATCGGCCGGTGACGCCGGCGCGGCTTCCGACATCGATCCCCTGCTCATCGAGGAGAGCGACAGCCCCGAGGAATACTGCTCCCTCTCCCGGGCTACCACCCTGGCGGAGATGCGGATCGAGATCGCAACGCTGGAGCGCCTGGTGGCGATCGCCGGCGGCGTCGACGCCAGCGTGAAGGGCGAACGGCTCCGGGAGCTGCTCCAACGGGTCGTGGCGGAGGAGGGGAAGAAGGTGGTGATCTTCACCCAGTTCATGACCACCCAGGAGTACCTGCGGGAGCTCCTGCGGGATTACCGCATCGTGACATTCAACGGGTCCATGGGGAGGGACGAGAAGGACCAGGCGGTGGCCCGCTTCAAGGAGGAGGCGGACGTCTTCATCTCCACCGAGGCGGGGGGGGAGGGGAGGAACCTCCAGTTCTGCAGCGTCATGGTGAATTACGACCTCCCCTGGTCGCCGCTCAAGATAGAGCAGCGCATCGGCAGGATCCACCGCTTCGGCCAGAAGAGCGACGTCTACATCTACAACTTCGCCACCAGGGACACCGTGGCTGAGCGGGTGCTGGAGATCCTCACCCTGAAGCTGAAGGTCTTTGAGCAGTCCATCGGCGCCATGGACGTGCTTCTGGGTCAGATGGAGGATGAGATGGAGCTGGGGCGCCTCTTCATGGAGATGGCGGCCGGGGCGAAGACGGTGAGGGAGGTTGACCGCGAGATCGAGGCGCGTATCCGCGAGGCCCGATCGAGCTATGAAAAGCTCTCGGAGCTCACCGTGGCCAGCAGAATGGATTTCAATTACGATGAATACTACCGGGTGACCCTGAAGGAGCGCACCTTCTCCAACAGGAGGATCGAGGATTTCGCGGCGGGGCTCTGCCGGATCGACCGGGATGCCCCGGCGACGGTGAAAAAGAGAAAGGGGACCAAGGGCGTCTATATCATCCGTGCCGGCGGGGGGGAGGAAATCACCGGCACCTTCAACAGCCGTCTGGCGCTGGAACGGGAGGATCTGCAATTCCTGGCCTTCGGCCACCCATCTGTGGACGCCCTGGTGCGCCGCGCCCAGGAAGAGGATTTCTGCGGTACCGCGGGGGCCCTCCGGTACCGCTACGCAAAGCCCTTCACCGCCGTGCTCTTCCTCTACCTGGTTGCCACCACCTCGGTCTCGGAGACCAGGGACCTGGTGCCGGTCCTGGCGGAGATCCGGGGAGGGCTGGAACGCGAGGAGTGCCGGGAGATCGAGCGCGAGCTGATCCAGGGGTCCTTCCACCGCGACGCCTCGGCGCAGGGGATTGATGCCCGCACGGTCTCGGCCGCGGCGGCGTCGATGGACCGCTACCTCGACGCGGCCAGATCACGGCTGGTCCAGGTGATCGAGGAGCGGCGCGCCTCCCTGGGGGAGAGCCTGGACATGCAGCTCTACCGGGAGCTGGAGAGGATCCAGAAGTCCTACGGCGACGCCATCGGGGAGCTGCGGCAGAAGCTGGACCTGCAGGAGTCCAGGATGAAATGGTACGGCGAGGACCTGAAGGGGGCCATCACCAGGACCAGGAACGCGATACGGAAGGCCGAAGCGGAAAAGCGCGAAGCGACGGAGCGGTACCACGGCTACCTGGGCATCCGCTGCAGGGCGGAGCTGCTGGGTGCCTGCATCGTCCTGGGGGGCTGATCACCTCCGGCCCGGCAGTTCGTCCGGCGGCGCCATTGATGCATCCCCCCCCGTGGCCGCGCGTGGTGAATACATGCTTTTTATCTTGACAATTAATCGCGGCTCCCCGTAGTCTACGTCACAAAATTCAAGCGGGAAGGGTCATGTTCTTCAATTCGCCGGAATTCCTCCTCTTCTTTACTGTCGTGACGATAGCGTTTTTCGCCCTGCCGCACCGCTTCCGGTGGATCATGCTTCTCGCCGCCAGCTACTTCTTCTACATGTGCTGGAACGCCAGCTACGGGCTGCTGATCCTCTTCACCACCGTCGTGGTCTATGCATCGGCGGTACTGATAGAGAAACGGTCCAAGGGGCAGAAGCAGCTGATCCTCGCGGCGGCCGTTCTCCTGTGCCTCGGAGTGCTCTTCATTTTCAAGTACTACAACTTCTTCGCGCACTCGGTGCAGGGATTCTTCGACCTGGTCCACGTGGACAAACGGATGCCGCTCCTGCAGTTCATCCTCCCGGCGGGCATTTCATTCTACACGTTTCAGAGCATCGGCTACGTCGTCGACGTCTACCGCGGCAATCGAAAACCGGAACGCCACTTCGGGATCCTTGCCCTCTACGTGAGCTTCTTCCCGCAGCTGGTGGCGGGTCCCATCGAACGCTCCACGTACCTCCTGCCGCAGTTCAGGAAGCGGATGACCTTCGATTACGACAGGGTCACCGACGGACTGAAGCTCATGGCCTGGGGATTCTTCAAGAAGCTCGTGGTGGCCGACAGGCTGGCGCTCTACGTGGACAGGGTCCACATCAATCCCATGCAGTACGAGGGGCTGCCGCTCATCCTGGCTACCACCTTCTTCGCCTGGCAGATCTACTGCGATTTCTCCGCCTATTCAGACATCGCCATCGGCTCCTCCCAGGTGCTGGGCTACGACCTGATGGACAACTTCAACAGGCCCTTCCACGCCAAGACCATCAACGAGTTCTGGAGCCGCTGGCACATATCCCTCATCACCTGGCTCAGGGACTACCTGTACATCCCCCTGGGGGGGAACAGGGTGTCGAGGTTCCGCTGGTACGTGAATATCATGATCGTCTTCACCCTCAGCGGCCTCTGGCACGGCGCACGGTGGACCTTTGTTCTGTGGGGGGCCCTGAACGGCGTCTTCATCATCATCAGCCACCTGACCATCAAGCGCCGCCTCGCCGTGAAGGATTGGCTGTTCAGGGGTATCGAACGGATACCCGCGGCGCTGCACGCCCTGGCCGGTGCGGCAGCCGTCGCCGCCGCCGTCTACGGGGCCGGGAGTCATTTTTCCATTCAGGCGGGCATCATCCTCGGGGCGGCCGGCTGCTTCCTGCTCTTCCTGGGGTTCGCCAGGACAAGGTCCTTCTTCCCGAGGGTGATCGAGGGGATGAAGGGGTTCATCGCCGTTTTCATTACGGTCTCCCTTTTCATACTCGGCGCGGTCTTCTTCAGGTCGCAGTCGCTGGAGGTGGCCGTTTACTATTTCGGGCACATGTTTAGGAACCTGACCTTCCAGGGGGCGGCCATCGGCTTCAACACCGCGGAGTTCGCCGCCATGTTTTTCGTCATCCTGGTGGTGGAGGTGTTCCACGCGATCCAGCGGCACGGCAGCATCCGGCACATGCTTCGGGAGAAGCCGCTCCTGGTGCGATGGGCCCTCTATCACGTGCTGGTATTCGGGATCCTGATCGGTATGTATAAGACGTTGCAATTCATATATTTCCAGTTTTAGCCATGAGAAAGTTCATAATAAAGGTCATCATCTTCGTCGCCATCGTCTTTTCCTATCTCATCGGGGTGGTCTACTTCCTCCCCGTTGACCGGGACTCCTACATCGCCGCCACCGTGGACCGCCACAGGAACCTGGAGAGGACCCCCAGGCCCAGGATCATCCTCATCGGCGGGTCAAGCCTCGCCTTCGGGACCGACAGCGAGATGATCCACAGAGCCACGGGCCAGAATGTGGTGAACATGGGCTACCATGGCGGCCTGGGTATACAGTTCTACGCCAACGAGATCAAGCCCTATCTCGGCAAGGGGGACACGGTGATCGCCATGTTCGAGCACCAGCTCCTGGCGGACCCGAACGTGGGCGGGGGGGCCCCCATCGTGGAAGTGACGATCTTCTACCCGCGGGCCTTCTGCTACTTCACGCCGAGGAACGTGAAGGCCTATTTCGACTATCTCCCCATCACCTTTCAGCGGCGCCTCAGGGGCATCTTCAGCCCCCGCGAGGTGGACGAGCACACCTATCGCCGGTCGAAATTCAACCGGTACGGGGACTATCTGGGTCATCTCAACGTCGCTCCGAATCTCGGCATCTCCCCGAGGATCGTGCCGGAGAAGATGACCGACCAGGCAAGGGACGTCTACGAGGGGCTGCGCGACTGCTGCCGGGAGAAGGGGGCGGTGCTCTACATCGCCTTCGCGCCCATCATGGTGGAGAAGGGGAACACGGCGCTGCGCCGCGACATATCGGCGAGGCTCGACAAGCTCACTGTCGACATGGAGTCGCTGGGGATACCCATCATCGGACGTGCGCAGGATTTCGTCTATAGCGAGGACTATTTCTACGATACCATCTATCACCTGAACGCCAAGGGGAGGAGGGTGAGGATGGAGGCCCTGCTGGGGGCCATGCGGCAGTACCCGGAGCTCTTTCTGCGGCGGCGATGATCCGGCTCCCCGGGGTGCGGAGATCCGGTGAAGACCGGCGGTGCGCCGGTTATTCCCGCTCCCTGTTCTTCTTCTTGTCGGCCTTGGCCTGCTTCTTCTCCTTCTGGGTCTTCTGAGGCTTTTTCTTCGCATCCTTCTTTATGTCCGCGGATTTCGCCATGATCTCCCCCGTGCTGTAGTGTATAGGATTGCTGTATGATCTATCGTACAGAATTCAGGCAGCCGCCAGTTTTTTTTCAACCGTTTTTTTCGACGCCGGGAGGTATTCGATTATGATTGACAGAAGCCTCAGGGCGGACTATCCTGATGGTGCCGCTCCGGAGACGGGGAGGGGGCCCGGCAGGAGGGAGAATGATACGCGGGATCAGCCATATCACCTTCACGGTGAGCGACCTGGAGCGCACGGCCGGGATGCTCGCCGCGGTTCTCGACGCCGAGGAGGTCTACGCCAGCGGCAACGAGCCCCATTCCCTGGCGAGGGAGCGCTTTTTCGTCGCCGGCGGAGTGTGGATCGCCGTGATGGAGGGGGGGGCGATGCGGGAAAGAAGCTACGATCACGTGGCCTTCGCCGTACCCCGGGGTACGCTCCCGGCATACCGGGGGAAGGTCCTGGCCCAGGGACTGGAGATACTTCCCGGCAGAGGTCGTGTCCCCGGCGAGGGGGACTCGCTGTATTTCTACGATTACGACAACCATCTCTTCGAGCTTCATGAAGGCTCTCTGGAGGAACGCCTGCGGGCCTACGGGGCGTGAACCGGCAGGCCCCGGCACCGTGCCAGGGCTCATGCCGTACAATATTCACAGGGGGGTGATTCCCATGAAGACAGGTCTATCAGGCGAGGCGCCGAAACAGCTGTTCGCCGCGGTCTGTATGCTCCTGGTCCTCGCCTCCGGCGGCGCCTTTCTGTCGGCGGAGGACTGCGATGATGGCGGGGCGACGGAGCGAAAGTACGACGGCTATGCCTCGGCAGACAACGTGAGGATGCGGGAGCGGCCCTGTACGCAGTCGGGGTCGAAGGGCTTCCTGAAGATCGGCACGGCCCTCTACTGTAAAAAGAGGTCGGCGGCGCCGCAGGAGATCGGCGGGAAGAGGGACCACTGGTACCGCTGCGACGTCAGCGACGGCACCGGCGGCTGGGTCTTCGGGGCCTTCATCCGGAGCGGCTCATTCGACAAGAGTGCGTACCTGGGGGGACTGCCGGCGGTGAAGGGGAGGACCCCCCTCTTCGCGAAGCTGGCCAACACCTCCTGGAACGACTGCAATCCCGCCGAGGAGGCCAACCGCGGCTGCGAGGTGATGAATATCGGCGACAGGACCGTCAGCTTCAACATGATCAGCGAGACCGTCTACCGGATCCAGGAGATGTCGGAGAAGGGGGGGGAACTGCACGTGAGGGCCCAGCTGGTGCTTTCGGAGAACCTGGTGGAAAAGACCTCGGATCTGGCGGAATTCGTCATCCGTTTCGGCTCTGACCCCGGTGTGATCACGGTGGACGGCAGGGAGTTCTATAAATAGTGGCCCACCGAGCCGGTCGGTACCCCCTGATCGCCTGCTGTCCGGCGAATAAGTGGACATAATTTCGGCAATGTCCATGAATAGGGGTCCTCATTCCGGCCCGGGGGGCCTGCATTGGGCTGTTATCGAATTTTTTGTTTACATGGCACCCCCCCTTTACTATCTTAATGGTCAATGCTGGCATAGCTGGAGGACTTCGCATGAAACGCATCGGATTGATTCTATCGTTAATTGTCTCCCTGACGGTTGTTTCCGTGTCGGTCCCGGGACCGCACAGCAGTGTCCAGGCGCAGAAGAAGTCGTTCCAGGACGTGCAGAAGAAGATCCTGAATGATTTCCAGACGGAAAAGGCCAAGATCGTCCGCGGTCCCGAGGAGATGAGGAAGATGCTCGCGGGGATCCAGGAGGAGGTGAAGAGGCGGAACCTGAAGTTCGTGGTTGAGCTGAACGAGATGATGAAATACCGTATCGCCGACATCACCGGCGCATCGGTCCCCAAGAACATCGCCGTCCAGGCCTCGCGGCAGTACAACCACGGGCAGCAGATGTGGAATTATTTCATGAACCAGTACCGGCAGTACCTCCGCCAGAAGATGCAGGATGAGCAGAACAAGCAGGACCAGGAGGGGCAGGAGGGGGAAAAACTGGACGATTCCGACAAGAGCGATGAGTACAGGGACGATTCGACGCACGACGATAGCAGCCGCGACCAGTCCGACCAGGAGGACAAAGAGTACGCCCGGCAGAAGGAGCGGGAGGAGCTGAACAGGATAAACAAGCTCAACACCGACATCGAGGAGGCTCCGTCTCCCACACTGGCCGCCTTCTCGTGGGCGCAGAGGAGCAAGGTGACGCCGGTACGGTTCCAGAGCACCTGCGGGAGCTGCTGGGCCTTCACCACCGCGGCGGTGGTGGAATCCAACTTCCTCATCCGCAAGAACCAGACCGTGGACCTCTCGGAGCAGCAGATGCTGGACTGCGCCGTGGACAAGTACGGCAATCGTGCCGGCAGCTGCGGCGGCGGATGGTACGGGAAGGTCTTCGACTATCTCATGAAATCGAGCATCACCACCGAGAACGTCATCCCCTACAGGAACAGCGAACAGTACTGCATGACGGTGATGCCCACCGAATACAAGATCGCCGCCTGGGGCTACGTGAAGCCGGACGCCGGCATCCCCAGCGTCAGCGAGATGAAAACAGCCCTGTGCAGGTACGGCCCCATCGCCGCCTGCATCAAGGTGACGCCGGCGCTGCAGGCCTACAGCAGGGGGATCTTCAACGAGTTCACCACGGTCTACGGCGAGCGGGACGTGAATCACGCCATCACCATCGTCGGATGGGACGACGGCAAGCGCGCCTACCACGTGAAGAACTCCTGGGGGACCATGTGGGGCGAGGCTGGGTATTTCTGGGTCGAGTACGGGTGCAACAACATCGGATACGGCGCCGCCTGGGTGCTGGTAACGCCGGAGATGAAATAACGGGAAGGTGGAGCGAGGTGGTTATGGTTGATATGATGAAATACGGCATCTGCGTCGCCGCGGTATCGGTTCTGGCGTTTTTCATGTCCTGCGCGTCGGGTCCCTCTGTGACGATCACCGAGGGTGACAACGGGAAGACGATTGCGGTCAGCCGTGGCGACCTCTTCGAGGTGAGGCTGAAGGCGCAGCTCGGCACCGGTTACGGCTGGCAGCAGAAGTCGGCCAGCGATCTCATCGAGGTGAAGGGGACCCCCACGCAGGCGGCGACGGTGGAGATGGCGAAGGAGATGGACAAGGACAAGGGCAAGGACAAGGTCGAGACCGGCGGCTTCGAGTTCCAGGTCTTTACCTACAGGGCGCTGAAGAGCGGAAGGGGGGAGATCTCCTTCGAATACCGCCAGCCCTGGAACAAGAGGGCGAGGGCCCTCAAGACCTACCGGGTGTCCCTGGAGATCAGGTAGCGACGGACCCGTGCCCCGTCAGTTGTGCGTGAAATACTGCTCTGCCGCCTCGAGTGTGGCGAATATCTTTACGAAGGTATTCAGCTTGATGATGCGCATGATGTCGAGTATGTTGTCGTTCTCGCACACGATGATCAGCTCGCTGCCGTTGTTCTTCAGCAGGTTCTTCGTGTTGGCCAGGAAGCCTATCCCCGAGGTATCGATGTACTGAACATCATGAAGGTCCACGATGGTCCTGGGGTATTTTAGCCGCTGGAGCTGGGCCATTGTCTTCGATGAGACCTTGGTCACCTCGTGGAGCGCGAAATCGTCGCTCAGGATTTTTATGATTACGTACGTCTCCTTTTCATTTAATTCAATGATGTCCATAACGCTCCCTCGTCGTTATATGTTATTCTGTGCCGTTCGCCATGCAGGGTACCATCATGGCGGGGTCTCTGTCAAGAAATATTACGCCCCCCGGTGCGCTATTATCGGCGAAGGAGCACGATGGTGACCCCGTCGCCCCCCTCCCCCTGCTCTCCGGCCCTGAAATCCATGGCATAGGGGGACTGGTGCAGCGCGGACCGTACCGCCTCCCTCAGGGCGCCGGTGCCGTGGCCGTGTATCACCACCGCGCAGTTGATGCCGTTCCTGACCATGCCGTCCAGGTGGGACTCCATCTTCTGCAGCGCCTCGTGGACCCTGAGGCCCCGGAGGTCCACGGTGTTGTACCTGGTCTGGATCGTGGTGGGGACCGAGGGGCCCGAAGCCTCGGGCTCCCTCGGCGGTTTCGCCGCCGTTGCGCGCTTCACGGGGCGCGTTACGCCCCCCAGCGGCGAGAGGAGCTCGGCAAAGCGGTAGCGGGAGGTAATGTTTCCGCCGATGAGCACCGTTACGGAGTCTCGCTCGCGGTCCACCGAGGCCACCTCCGCCTCCTTTTCCAGAGACAGCACCAGCACCCGGTCCCCCGGCGCCAGGGTCGCCGGGTCCACCGGCCCGTACCGGCCGCCGTAGCGCTCGGTCTCCCCCTCCTTCAGCGCGCCGGATACCTCCGCCTCGATGCGGCGCGAGGTCTCATAGGCCCTCCATGCCTCTCCGGCGTCGGCGTGCTCCAGCCTCCGTATCGTCTCGGCGATCTCCCGCCGGTGCTCCCTCAGCTCGTCGAGAAAGGAGATTCCCTCGCCGCGCTTCAATTCCTGCTCCCTGCGACGCAGGCCCAGCTCCTTCGCCTCCATCCGTCCGCGCTCCTCCCTGATGAGGCGCGCCTGCGACGCCAGGGAGTCGCGCTCCTCCCGCATGGCCTCCTCCATCCGCTGCATACGCTCGATCAGGGCGTCGGCATCGGTGTCGCTGGCGCTGAGAAGGCCGGCCGCCCGCTCCAGCACGCTCTCCGGGAGGCCGCAGGTCCTGGCGATCTCCAGGGCGTAGCTGGTGCCGGGGATGCCGGTGTGCAGGAGGTAGTCGGGCTTCAGGGAATCGAGGTTGAACGACACCGAGGCGTTCATGAAACGGCCGTCGCGGGAGGCGAGCTCCTTCAGCTCGTTGTAGTGGGTGGTGGCGACGATGCAGGAGTCCCGGAGGACCAGTTCCTCCAGGATCGCCCGGGCGAGCGCCGATCCCTGCCGCGGGTTGGTCCCCACCACGATCTCGTCTATGATGATGAGCGTGGAACGGCCGGCCATCTGGAGCATCTCCCTGATCACCGCCAGCTGCCCGGAAAAGGTCGAGAGGGACTGGGAGAGGTTCTGATCGTCGCCGATGTCTGCCAGCAGGCCGGTGAAGATGCCCATCCGGGAGTCCGGCGAGGCGGGGATGTGAAGGCCGTGGAGGGTCATGAGGGCACAGAGTCCGATGGTCTTCAGGAGAACGGTCTTGCCGCCGGTGTTGGCGCCGGAGAGGATCAGGCAGCGGTACCGGGACCCCAGCGCCACGTCGTTGGGCACCACCGACGGGTTCATCAGGGTGAGCAGCGGGTGGCGGGCGGCGATTAGCATCATCTCCGCATCGCCGGAGATCTCGGGCTCGCTCCCCCGGACATCCTCGCTGAAGCGGGCGGCGCCGGAGGCCAGGTCGAGACCGGCCAGTATCCCGCCGTTCCACCGGAGCTGCGGCGCCCACTGCGCCACCCTCTCGGAGAGCGCCGCCAGGATCCTCAGGATCACGGCGGCGAGCTCCCGCTCCCTCAGTATCAGCTCGTTGTTCCTGGGGCGGATGAAGTCCGGCTCGATGTAAAGGGTCGCCCCTGAGGAGGAGGCGTCCAGGACGTTGCCGGGGAGCTTCCCCCGCATGTTCGCCTTAACCAGGAGTGCGTAGCGGTCGCTCCGGCGGGTGATGATCTTCTCCTGGAGAATGGCCTCCCCCTGCTTCGAGGCGGTCACCTCGGAGAGCCCCTTTTCGATCTCCCTCTTGATTTCGAAGATCGAGTCCCGGAGCTCCCTGAGGCGCGGGAAGCGCGAGTCTGAGAGGGCGCCGGAGTCGGTGATGGACGGGATGATCTCGTCCCCCAGCTCCTTCAGGTCCTCCAGGGAGCGGTAGTCCTCCTCCAGGGAGGGGTACTCGGCCCTTGCCGAGGCGAGGGCGCGCCGCACCCTTCCGGAGGCCATGACGAAGGATCGCACCGCCGCGAGCTCCTCCAGGGTCAGAGCCCCCCCCTTCTCGGTCCTGTCCAGCAGCGGGCCGATCTGGGAAACGCCGGAGAGGTCGATCTCCCGGTCGCGGGCCCGCATCTCCTTCAGGTGCGTGATCTTGCGCAGGCGTGCGCGGATCCCCGGCTCCTCCAGGGGGGCCATCGCCGCGGCGGCCTCCTTCCCGGGAACGGTGCGGCACCGGGATACGATCTCCTGCAACACCGCCGGCCATTCCAGCACCTCTTTCACCTTTTCCGGTACGTACGCTCCCATCTGCGCGGTAACTTTTCCCCCTTTTGTTGTCTAATCAAGGAAGCTCCTGGACGGGGGAGTCAAGATAATTTCTTGCCCAGGAACGGCCGGCAGGGCTAAAAAAAGTATTTGACCGGTTCGGGAGGGCGCTGTCTCATGCGTGAAAATTAACTTGATACTATAGACTATGTATCCACCATTGGATTGTCGAGTCACATGGTGTTCAGGAATCAGTATGATGGAAGATAGCGTCCGGCCCTGGGGGTTCTACGAGATACTCGCGGACACCGATTCCCACAAGGTGAAGAGGATCACCGTGCTCCCGGGGAAGCGCCTGAGCCTCCAGCGGCACCTGAAGCGCTCCGAGCACTGGTTCGTGGTGAGTGGCAGCGCGGTGGTGACCTGCGGCCCCCGGGACGTTGCGGTCGCCCCCGGCGGCTACGTGGACATTCCCAGGGGGGAGGACCACCGGATACGGAACGACGGGGACGAGAACCTCGTCTTCATCGAGATACAGACCGGCTCCTATTTCGGCGAGGACGATATCATCAGGCTGGAAGACGATTTCGGCAGGAAATAAAACCAATCAACATCCGCGGAGGGCGCATCAACAATGATCCGAGTGGACGGAGTATCGAAATCATTCGGGGAGGTCGTCGCGGTGGACGGCATCTCCTTCATCATCAGGGACGGGGAGATCACCGGCCTCCTGGGGCCCAACGGGGCGGGGAAGACCACCACGCTCCGCATGATCACCTGCTACCTGCGGCCGGACAGAGGCTCCATCACCGTGGGGGACTACCGCGTCGACGAGAACCCACTGGAGGTGCGGAAGACCATCGGGTACCTGCCGGAGCTCGCGCCGATCTACGGCGACATGCTGGTCTTCGATTACCTGATGTTCACCGCCGATATCCGGGGAGTCCAGGACGACGGGCGCTTCCGCGAGATCGCCGGGCTCTGCGGGATCAACGACGTGATGCACAAGAAGATCGGCGAGCTCTCCAAGGGATACAAACAGCGCGTGGGCCTGGCCTACGCCATGATACACGACCCGGATATACTGATACTGGACGAGCCCACCAGCGGCCTCGATCCGAACCAGATCATCGAGATACGCAACCTTATCAGGGAGATCGGCAGGAAGAAGACGGTGATCCTCTCGACCCACATCCTCTCCGAGGTGGAGGCCACCTGTGACAGGGTCATCATCATCCACCGTGGGAAGATCGTGGCGGATGACAGGACCGAGAACCTGAAGTCGTCGTCGGCGGCGGAGCGGAGCCTCTACGTATCGGTGGGGGGCACCGATTTCTCCGGGCTCTCCGGGGCCCTGGGGGGGATCCCGGGGGTCGTGTCGGTGGAGCGGATCGAGGGGGGCGACCCCATTGTGTCCGCAAGGATCGCGCTCACCGGTGCGGGCGACCCGAGGCCTGAGGTCTTCGGTACGGTGGCGCGCAACGGCTGGGTGCTCTACGAGATGAGCCAGAAGACCAGGAGCCTGGAATCGGTATTCAGGGAACTGACGGTAGGAGGGGGAGATGCGTAAGTATCGGGAAGCACTGATCATAATGAGGAAGGAGCTCAGGGGGATGTTCACCACCCCCATCGCCTATATCGTGATGACGATCTTCCTGATCGCCACCGGCTTCTTCTTCTTCAAGGACTTTTTCTACTTCAACCAGGCGGAGATGCGGAACTTCTTCCAGCTGCTGCCGCTGATCTTCACCTTCGTGGTGCCGGCGGTGACCATGCGGCTCTTCGCCGAGGAGAAGCAGAGCGGATCCATGGAGATACTGCTGACGCTGCCGGTCTCCACGACGAACGCGGTGCTGGGTAAGTTTCTGGCGGCCGCCGCCTTCATTTCCCTCATGCTGGTGCCAACCCTCTTTTACGTGGTCACGGTTGAACTGTCCGGCTCCCCCTACTACGGCCCCATCATCGGTGGCTACCTGGGGGCGGTGCTCCTGGGGAGCGCCTACTGCGCCGTGGGGATCCTCACCTCGAGCCTGAGCCGCGACCAGATCGTGGCCTTCATCACCGCATGGGCCGGCTGCTTCTTCCTGTGGCTGGTGGACAAGATCACGCTTTTTCTCCCGTCGTGGCTGGGGTTCCTCGAATACCTGAGCTCCGATTTTCACTTCAAGAACATCGAGCGCGGGGTGCTGGACTCGCGGGACCTGATCTACTTCCTCTCGATAATCGTCATATCCCTGCTGGTGACGGTCCGAGTAATCGATGAAAGGAGATGATGCGATGAGAATGCGCGAACTGTACGACAGGATACGCCGCAAGGCCGAAGAGGAGTTCAGACTGGGCGAGAAGAACCTCCAGCTCCTGCTGATAATCTTCATCATCCTCCTGGTGAACCTGGCGGGCCAGACCCTGAATGTCCGGCTGGATCTCACCAGGAACAGGGTCTATTCGCTTTCGAAGAAGAGCAGGGAGGTGGTGTCGAACCTGAACGAGAAGCTCACCGTGCGGGTCCTCTTCTCCCGGGACCTGCCGCCGCAGCACAGCGCCGTGTTCCGCTACCTGAAGGACCTCCTGGAGGAGTACGACTACTACGGCAACAGGAACTTCCGCTACGAGATCGTAGCGGAGAAGGACCTGGAGAAGACGGCCGGGGACTACGGCATTACCCCGGTGATGAGCAAGGAGTTCGTCAGCGACCAGGTGAAGCTCCGGCGGACCTACATGGGGCTGGTGGTGCAGCAGGCGGACGTGATCGAGAAGATGAACGCCGTCACCAGCACCGGCGGCATCGAGTACACCATCACCTCGCTGATGCAGAAGGTCTCCAGCAAGGTGGACGGGCTGCTGAGGCTCCAGCGCCCCATCGAGGTGAAGTTCTACCTGGACCCGAACGTGAAGTTCCTCCCCATAGAGGGGATCTCAACGGTGGAGGAGAAGGTGCGCAAGGCGGTGGAGAAGTGCAACCAGCGCAGCTACGACAAGCTGAAATTTCAGGTGGTGGACCCCTCGAAGGGCCCGGGGAGCCGGGTCGTGGCCTCCACCTACGGGCTCAGCATGCTCTCATGGAAGGGGGGGACCGGCACCTTCGGCAAGGCGGTACCGGCCGGCGACTACCTGATGGGGATGGTGCTTGAGGGCCAGGGGAGGGCGGAGCCCATCGACATCGGCGTTGCCCCCACAATCTTCGGCAAGAACGTGCTGGTGGGGATGAACAACCTGGAGGACAGGATCAGCGGCGCCGTGGACTCCCTTGTGACCACGAATCCCAAGGTGGGATACATCGCGGGGCACGGCGAGGTGGACCTGAACGACCGCCAGTCCAGGGACGGGGGCTGGTTCTTCCGGTTGCTCCTGTCCGACGTATACCAGGTGACGGAGATCGACCTCAAGGAGGGGGACATACCCTCGGACGTCCAGACAATCATCATCAACGGTCCCACCGCGGAGTTTTCCCCCGACGAGCTGTACAAGATCGACCAGTTTCTCATGAAGGGGAAGAAGGCGGTGATCTTTGCCAGGTCCTTCGCGGAGCTGCGCCTCCCCGGGCAGATGCAGATGCAGGGGGGGCCGCGGATGATGCCGGTGAAGACTGGTCTGGAGGAGCTGCTGAAGCACTACGGGGTCATGGTGAACAGCGACTTCGTGCTGGACAAGAGCTGTGCCAAGGTGCAGCTGGAGAGTTTCATCGCCGACTACCCGGTGGTGCCGATCATCAAGGAGAGCGGCCTGAACCGGGAGAGCATCATCACCGGTTACCTGAAGGGGATCGCCATGGACCGGGTCTCGTCGATCGACCTGGACAAGAAGCGGATCGCCGACCTGGGGCTGGTGAGCAGGGAGCTGGTGCGGTCCTCGCCGGAGAGCTGGATCATGAAGGGGAACATCAACCTCCATCCGCTGCTCATGTCGCCGCCGCCGAACGCCCAGTACGGGAGCAAGACCCTGGCGGTGCTGGTGGCCGGCCGGTTCGAGAGCTTTTTCAAGGGGCAGGAGGCGCCGGCACCGGCGCCGGATACGGAGGGGAAGGGGCCGAAGGGAGCGGCGCCCGCCCGTGGGGCGCTCGCCACGGTGACGCGCCTGGACGAGACGGTCCCCTCCGGCACCACAGAGATCGTGGTGGTGGGCTCCTCGGAGATTACCACCTCCGGCTTTCTGGACGACGCAGACAAGATCCTCTCCTCGGGGATGCCCCGCGGTGACGCCGAGGCCTTCCCCAACGGCCTCTTCCTGCACAACATGGTGGACTACTGCGCCGGGAATTTCTACATCCCGGAGCTCCGGAGCAAGCGCCTCGAGTACAACCCGCTGGAGCGCATCGGCGACAGCATGAAGTCGCTCTACAAGGTCCTGAACATGGCGGGTCTGCCGGTGCTGGTCCTCCTCTTCGGATTCATCACCTGGCGGCGGTACCACATGCGCAGGAAGCTCATCCAGAACGAGTTCTCCAGGGAGGTGTGAGGTGAAACGGAACATCATCATATGCATGGCGATCATCGCGATCCTGGTGACCTACATTGTCGTCAGAAACCGCGGCGGAAACCCGGACCTGCCGGAGCTTCCGACCTGGGAGGGGAGCGCCGACGAGATCGTGATCCGGCGCCCGGCCGACACCCTGCGGCTCTTCAGGAACGAGGGGAAGTGGCGCATAAACGAGGAGGCCTATCCCGCCGATGCCAAGGCGGTGCAGGGCCTCGAGAAGACGCTGCGGGAGATCTCCCTGGCCGACCTTGTCTCCGAGAAGGGGATCTTCGACACCTACGAGCTGACGCCGGGGAAGGGGATCCAGGTGACCGTGCGGCAGGGGGGAGAGACGGTTCGGGACATCACCTTCGGCAAGAAGAGCCCCGCCAGCCAGCACGTATTCGTGCGCCTGGGGAGAGGGAGGGAGGTCTATATGGCCTCCGGCGGCTTCGATTCCCTGCTGGAGTCGACGGTGGAGGGTCTTCGGGACAAGAACATATGCGCCATCCCCCGGGCGAGCATCACCGGGCTCACCTTCACCTACCGGGGACGCGACACCACCTTCGCACTGGAGACGGTGAAGGCCCCGGTGAAAAAGGACGGAAAGGCGAAGGGGGCGAAGGCCGCCCCGACGACACGGTGGGTTTTCAGGGGCAGGAAGGAGGAGTCGCTGAACGCACAGCGGATGAGCTCCCTTCTGGCGATGTTCGATCCGCTCAGGGCCACCGGCTTTTCCGAGGTGCCCAAGACCTTCCTCTCATCGCCCCTGGCCTCGGCACGCGTGAAGGCGAAGGACGGGGAGGTGACGGTGAGCCTCTTCAAGAAGGGTGAGGAGTACCTCGCGGTCTCCTCGGAGCAGCCCTACGTCTTTATCGTGAACGAGTGGACCGCGAAGAAATTTTTCATTGAAGATGTGGAGAGCTTCAGATAGAATGGCAGCGCCCCGGCCGCCCGTGACGGCCGGGACCCCTTTCAGATGAGGAGAGGATCGCCATGAGTGAAACCAACAACAGCGAAAACGGCAGCCAGCTCATACTGGCGCGGGAGATCCTTCCCGAGGTGCTGCCGATCATCCCGATCTCCCAGCGTCCCATATTCCCCGGCATGATGATGCCGCTGATACTTACCGGCGACTACATGGAAAAGGTCGCGGAGTCCATCATGGAGACGGACCAGAAGGTGGGCGGCGGCGTGCTGGTGAAGAACCAGCACGAGGGGCCGCTGGAGAGCAGGGACCTCTACAACGTGGGCGTCGCCATAAAGGTGATAAAGGTCACGCCGGTGGACGAGAAGACGGTGCAGCTCATGATCAACGCCCTCACCAGGTTCACCCTGGAGCGGACCGTGCAGGACGAACCGGTGATCACGTGGAAGGTGAGCCATTACTACGAGCCGGAGTACGAGGCATCTGAGGAGATGAAAGCCTACTCCATGGCCATCATCA
Organism: Spirochaetota bacterium; assembly: GCA_016929135.1. Classification (GTDB taxonomy): domain Bacteria; phylum Spirochaetota; class UBA4802; order UBA4802; family UBA5550; genus JAFGJK01. The sequence goes on from JAFGJK010000154.1 coordinate 18,639, forward strand.
CGTCGATCAAGGAGCTCATCAAGTCCAACTCCCTCTTCGGCGAGGAGCTGAAGCTCTTCCTGAGCCGCTTCTCCATCGACGACCCGGGGAAGCTGGCGGATTTTGTGGCCTCCATGACCACCGCCGACCCGAAGGAGATACAGGAGGTGCTGGAGACCTTCGATGTGCGGCAGCGGGTGAAGAAGGTCCTGATGCTCCTGAAGAAGGAGATCGAGCTCTCGAAGCTGCAGGTGAAGATCACCAAGCAGATCGAGCAGAAGATATCGAAGCAGCAGAAGGAGTTCTTCCTGAAGGAGCAGCTCAAGGAGATCAAGAAGGAGCTGGGCCTGGAGAAGGACGAAAAGACCGCCGAGGTGGAGCGCTTCGAGGAGCGGATAAAGCAGCTGAAGCTCTCTGACGAGGCGGCCCAGAAGGTGGACGAGGAGCTCTCGAAGCTGCAGCTCCTGGAGCCGCACTCGGCCGAATACGGGGTCAGCAGGAACTATCTGGACTGGCTCACCTCGCTCCCCTGGGGGATCTACTCCGAGGACAACTACGACGTGCCCAAGGCGAAGCGGATCCTGGACCGTGACCACTACGGGCTCGACGACATCAAGGAGCGCATCCTGGAGTTCATCAGCACCGGGAAGATGAAGGGGAACATCACCGGGTCCATCATCTGCTTTGTGGGGCCTCCCGGGGTCGGCAAGACCTCCATCGGCCGATCCGTGGCCGAGGCGCTGAACAGGAAGTTCTTCCGCTTCTCCCTGGGGGGGATGCGCGACGAGGCGGAGATCAAGGGGCATCGGCGGACCTACATCGGCGCCATGCCGGGAAAGATCATCCAGAGCCTGAAGACCGTGGGGGTGGCGAACCCGGTGGTGATGCTCGACGAGATCGACAAGATCGGGGCGAGCTTCCAGGGTGACCCGGCCTCCGCCCTGCTGGAGGTGCTGGATCCGGAGCAGAACGTCGATTTCCTGGACCACTATATCGACGTGCGATTCGACCTGTCCAACATCCTCTTCATCGCCACGGCGAACCAGCTGGACACGATACCCCGGCCGCTGCTGGACCGCATGGAGGTGATGAAGCTCTCGGGCTACGTGCTGAACGAGAAGCTGCAGATCGCCAAGCGCTACCTGATAACCAAGCAGCTGGAGCACCACGGGCTGAAGAAGGGGATGGTGCAGATCGACCAGAGCGCCCTGAAGAGAATCATTGACGGCTACGCCCGCGAGGCCGGCGTGCGCAGCCTGGAGAACAACATCAAGAAGATCATGCGGAAGGCGGCGCGGAAGTTCGCCGAGGACGAGAAGACCCCGGCGGTGAAGGTCACCCAGGAGAACGTCGAGGAGTTTCTGGGGAAGCCGGTCTTCACCGACGAGTCGCTCTACGACAAGAAGATCCCCGGCGTGGTGCTGGGGCTCGCCTGGACCAGCATGGGGGGCGCCACCCTCTACGTGGAGGCCACCTCGATCCCCACCAAGGGGCGGGGCTTCAAGCAGACCGGCCAGCTGGGCGACGTGATGAAGGAGTCTTCGGAGATCGCCTACACCTACATCAGCTCACGGACGAAGGAGTACCATATCCCGGAGGATTACTTCCAGAAGCACATAATCCATCTGCACGTACCGGCCGGGGCCACCCCCAAGGACGGTCCCTCTGCCGGGATCACCATGGCCACGGCGATCTATTCCCTGGCGAGGAGGAAGCCGATCAAGAAACACATCGCCATGACCGGCGAGCTCACCGTCACCGGGAAGGTGCTCCCCATCGGCGGGGTGAAGGAGAAGACCCTGGCGGCCAAGAGGGCGAAGGTGAAGACCATCATCTTCCCCTTCGAGAACAGGAAGGATTTCGACGAGCTGCCGGACTACATCAAGTCCGGGCTCGACGCGCACTTCGTCAACTACTTCGACGACATATTGAGGATCGTCTACTGAGGGGGACGCCGCCCGGAGGCGGCGTTTCGCCTAGAAACGATATCCCCCGAAGGTCTCGATGAATCCCCCGATGTTGCTGGCGGACATGCCGGATCCGCCCAGCGACGACATGGTGCTGGTGGCGTCCACCACCAGGGCGATCCCGTAGAACCACCGCTCGCTGTTGAAGCCGACGGCGAGCCTGAAATTCGCCTTGATGAAGGAACCGAGCTTGTTCCGCTCGCCCACGGTGACGCCGTAGGACTTCTTCATGAGGCCGCTGCCCAGGCAGATGGAGGGGGTGATGTAGTAGTCCCTCCCGATGATGAAGGTATGGGCGTACCCGGGGGAGATGCCGATGCTGGTGAAATTCCCACCCCTGAATCCCGTGTCCATGCCGTAGAGGACCTCGTAGGCCGAGGGGATCAGCGACCAGGAGCTGCGGATGTTCAGGTTCACCACCGAGAGCATCAGGATCACCGAGCCGCCGGACCTGGTCTGGCGCTCGGTCTGCTTGAACGAGGCGTTGTAGGAGAAGTTGTCCGAAAAGACGTAGAAGAAGTTCCCCCCCAGGGTGGTGATCGTCATGTCCGGGCGTGTGGAGCCCGGAAAGCCCCGCGGTATGCCGTAGGACCCGGATTCCTCAAGCGAGAAGCCCCGGTAGCGCTGGTAGAAGAGATCGAACCCGAATTTGCGGAAGTAGTAGTTGAACTGGATGTCGGTGAAGGTGGTCCTGCCGTAGTCTCCCGTGTCGCGCAGCGGCGTCACCGCGGTGTGGAAGGAGAGGCCGAAGATCCACCAGGATACACCGGCGCCCGCGCAGAGCGAGGGGTTGGGCAGGTATACGATGTCCTTCGAGGAATAGGCGTCGTTGGAGTAGTGCCTGGAGATGGTCAGGAAATTCATCGGCACCAGTATATAGGGCCTCAGAATAAGGCGATCGCTGAAGTCCTGGATCAGCGGCTCCTCGCCGGGCTCCCGGGTGCCCTGGGACTCCTCGGTCTCCTGGCCGGTCTCGGGCTCGATGGATATGGAGCCGCCGATGGGTACCGCAAGGGTCTCCGCCGGGAAAATCCATATCAGCAGGATGAGCAGCAGGCCCAGGGAGGGTAACAGTTGTTTCATGGATCGGTCCCTTTTTTCTGGAATACAGAGATGAAGACAGAAAAATTGGCAAGTATTAATTTGTCGCCCCTATGGGCAGGCATGACTGACGGCTGAGGGTGTTTTATTAACTGAACAGTATTCACGATTATCCCCTTTCTCGCCCCCGGAGAGGGGGCCCGTGAAAAAACGTCAGAGGGTGACTATTATTTGACTCTCCCCTGAAAAATTCGTATATTATTCTGGTTTACTTAAGATGTTGCTCGCTTCTACAGAGAAAACACCGACCCTTACCCTGCGCTACGGACAAGTAAACCGCGATTCAGATTGTATCCCGACGCTGCCTGACGCGACGCTGTCGGCAGGAGCGGGGGGACGAGTATCATGGCTGAAGATGGAGCACAAATCATAAGGGGTTGCCGGAGGGTGCTCATCACCCTCCTGCTGTCGGCCATAGCGCCCCTCCTGGCCGCCTGCTATGACGACGGCATGGAGGAGCTCATGGAGCTGGAGAACACCTACGTGCAGACCCTTCCGCTGCTGATCCCGGACGGTTATCCGGTGCCGGGGAACGGCGGGATCATCACCACCATGGACATCACACTCTCCAGTGTTCGGCTCTCCTGGCAGCGGGCCACCGACGACGTTACCCCTCAGGGGGACCTGCGGTACCGGGTCTACTACGCCAACGAGCCGATACCCACGGCCGCGGCCGCCATGGCCGTGGGCACCCCCTTCAACGGCTGGACCGCCGACCTCACCGGCATGGACGTCACCGGCCTCCTGGGCTCCACGGTCTACTACTTCAACGTACTGGTGCGGGACGGCGACCTGCACGTGTCCAGCTACATCATGGTTTCGGCCACCACATCCGATCCCGCGGCCACGATCTACCTCTTCTCCGCGGGTTCCCCCCGCCGGGGGAACCTCTCCACGATGTACACCGCGTCGCTGCGTAACGACCTGGACGACATCTGCAGGGACTCCGCCACCTACAAAGCCCTGGGGAAGGGGAACGTCCGGGCCTTCATCAGCGCCCCGGACGGCGATTCCATCAGGATGATGCCGGTGAACCACGGCGTGCCCGTCACCTGGCCCATCAAGAGCGTCTGGGGGGACACCATCGCCGCCAACTGGTACGCCCTCTTCTATGGGATCGGCGACACCTTGCAGGATCTCGGCGTGATCGACGGCTTCTGGTGGTCCGGCTCCCTGGCGGACGGATCCTACGATGCCGCCGGTAACTGCAACGGGTGGGCCAACGGCACCGGCGGTTTCGACGGGGCCGTGGGGGCGCACCACCGGACCACCATGCAGTGGCTCCACTGGGGCCGGC
>JAFGJK010000155.1 GCA_016929135.1 Spirochaetota bacterium
GAGGAGCATGCGACGGGGGCTCACTTCGCGGTAGGTCATCCCTCCCTAGCGAGGAAATAGCTGTTCCACCCCTCCTCGCTCATGTGATGGCGGCGGCGCAGTCCATGCCCCTCCAGCAGGGAGACGACCCCGCCGCGGCGCATGTCGCTGATGCCGCTGGCGATCATCACGCCCCCCGGGGCGACGAAGCCGGCAAGGGGTCCGACATTCGCCTCGATGACGTCCGAGAGGAGGTTCGCCATCACCAGGTCGTAGCCGCCGCCCTCGTAACCGGCGATGTCGCTCTGTGCGAAGCGTATCCGGCCGCAGCCGTTCAGCGTCGCGTTGTAGCGCGCGCTCTCGACGGACCGCTCGTCTATGTCGAATGCCTCGATGTCCGCAACCCCCAGCATCGCCGCTCCGATGGAGAGAATGCCGGTGCCGGTCCCGGCGTCCAGGAAACGAAGACCGTCGCGGGCAGCGGCGCCCATGGATACCAGGTATGACTCCAGCATGTAGAGGCACATACGGGTGGTGGCATGCCTCCCGTCGCCGAAGGCGCTGTATCCGTCCAGGTGGATCACGTGACGGAACTCCGCCGGCGCCAGACGGCCCGCCAGGGCGGGAAGGACGTAGAAGCCGTCGGTGACCCTGTATCCCGCGTACTCCTCCTGGAACCGCTGCCGCGCGATCTCCTCGTGCAGCTGATCGAAGATGAACTGATCGCCGCTGAAAAACCGCTCTCCCATCGCTCCCCCTTCTCACTCGAGGCGTCCTCACCCCGTCCGCTCCGATGATACCGGCCAGGCCCCCGGGGGCAACAAAAAAACACCCCTCTTGCGAAAAGGGAGCGCAGGCAACGCACAATGCGTCATGATGGCGCATATGCCTGCCGGCGGCTCTCCCGGAGAGGGGGGGCCGATAATACTGTTTGACATCCCCGAACGGAAATATCAAATGTTCTCAAAGGCAGATGCAGGGGGCAACCACCGGACCCGATCGAAATGGCGGCCCGCCGCGGGAGCGACAGCGGATGGACGATATTCACGGCATTCTCATGCGGCAGCTGGAGGACTATTTCGGAAGCCCCGAGGGCATCCCCGAACTGCTCAGAGAATTCATCGGCACCATTAACGACTCCTACCGGTCCTTCGAAGAACGCAGGAAGACCAAGGAGCGCTCACTGGAGCTGGCCTCTGAGGAGATGCTCCGCGCCAACTGGCGGCTGATGAACATCGGGGAGCGCCTGCGCCTTCAGAACGAGATGCTCCTCAGGCTCGCGCGGCGGAAGACCGAGGAGCACGAGGGGCTTGACCCCGTGTTCGCCGAGGTCACCGAGATCGCCACCACCACCCTCCGCTCCGATAAAAGCTGCATCTTCCTTCTCAACGACGGCGGAACCGAGCTCTCCTGCGCGGCCCTCTATCCGAAAAGTGAGGGGCCGGAGAGGGGCGGCATGCGCCTCCGGTACGATCACCGGGATTTTTTCATGGCCATTGATGAGGAGAGAACCATCGCCATCGCCGATACCGCGGCCGACACGCGCCTGAAGACACTCCTCGATACCGACACCGATTTCCGGAACTGCAGATCGATCCTCTGCGCGCCCATCCGCCTGGGCGGGCGCACCGTCGGCGCGCTGTTGAACCTCTGGATCGAAGAGGCCGCGCTCTGGTTTGCCGAGGAGGAGCAGTTTGCCGCCTCGCTGGCGGACTACGTGTCGAACTCCATAGAGTACTGGCAGTGGAAAAACACCGAGACCGACCTGGTGAAGCTGAGGGAGCAGGAGCTGGGACTCCTCAAGGCGATACCCCACGGCGTCATCGGCCTGGAGAACCGGCGGATCACCTTCGCCAACGAGGCGATGCACCGTGTCTTCGGATGGCTTCCCGAGGAGATCATCGGGAGGGACACCAGGTTGCTCTACCGGAGCGACGAGGACTTCCATGTCATCGGCGCCCTCTTCTATCCCGCCCTGGAACGCGAGCGGTCCCATACCGCGGAGTTCCCCTGCGTGAAGCGGGACGGCACGGTCATCACCTGCAGGGTGAGCGCCGCCAGAATCGGTGAGGCTCTCACCGGCCGCCGGATCGTCGTGGTCTACGAGGACATCACCGACAGCATTAACGCCGCAAGGGAGCTGGACGCGCAGAAGCGATTCTCGGAGAACCTTCTCCAGAGCCTGGAGGTCCCGGCCTTCGTCATCGACAGGGACCACAGGGTGAGGACATGGAACACGGCCTGCGAGCTCCTGACCGGGTATTCCGCCGAGGAGCTCGTAGGGACCGATCGCCACTGGATGGCCTTCTACCGCCGGCCGCACAGGACCCTTGCCGACATCATCATCGACGGTAGCTTCGACGAGATACCGCATCACTCCCAGGTCTACTCGAAATCGATGTTCGTGGAGAACAGCTGGCACGGCGAGGGATGGTACGACAGCATCGGCGGCACCAGGCGCTACATGATATTCGACGCCGTTCCCATCTACGACGAACGAGGGGAGCTCGTGGCGGCCATCGAGACGCTGCAGGACATCACGCGTCAGAAGGGGACCGAGGAGGCCCTCAGGCGGTCGGAAAACATCTACCGCACGATCTTCGAGAGCACCGGCACCGCCATGCTGATGATCGAGGAGGACACCATCATCTCCCTGTCGAACTCCGAGCTGCAGCGCATGACGGGATATTCAAAGGAGGAGATAGAAGGGAAGATGAGCTGGACACTCCTGGTGGACGAGGCGGACCTCCCCCGCATGAAGAAGTTTCACATCAGCAGGCGGCGGAACCCCCTGAGCGCGCCGGGAGCCTACGAGTTCAGGATGAAAAACACGAACGGGACCCTGCAGGAGGTGATCTGCACCATAACAATGGTACCCGACACGAAGAGGAGCGTCGCGTCCCTCATGGACATCTCCCAGCTGAAATCGGCGGAACGGCAGATGGAGCGCATGCGGTTCTTCCTGCAGAGCATCATCGATTCCATGCCCTCCATCATCATAGGGCTTGACAGGGAGGGGAGGATCACCCAATGGAACATGGCCGCCGGCAGGGAGACCGGGCTTCCGGTGGAGCGGGCGCTGGGTCTCTCCCTCTCCGAGGCGATGGAGTGGTTTTTACCGCAGGCGGCGATGGTGCGGACCGCCATGGAGGAGCGGAGCCCCCAGCGGTGCGAGCGGCTGATGCAGAATTTCGGCGACTCCCTGCGGTACATCGACATCATGGTCTACCCCCTGATCCGTGACGGGATCGAGGGGGCGGTGGTGCGCATCGACGACGTCACCGAGCGTGTCCGCATCGACGAGATGATCATCCAGACGGAGAAGATGATCTCGGTGGGGGGCTTGGCGGCCGGCATGGCCCACGAGATCAACAATCCCCTGAGCGGGATTCTGCTGGGCACAGAGAACATCGCCCGGCGAATCGGGCGGGACCTGAAGAAGAACGAGGAGGCCGCCAGGGAGCTCGGGCTGTCCATGGAACAGATCATCGCCTACAACGAGAAGCGTGAGATCCCCAAGATGCTGGAGAACATCCGCGAGATGGGACTCCGTGCCGCCTCCATCGTCTCCAACATGCTGAGCTTCAGCAGGAAGAGCTCGCCGCGCCTGGTGAAGGCCGATATCGTCGAGATCGCGGACAGGACCCTCGCCCTGGCGGCACACGATTACGACCTCAAGCGGCAGTATGACTTCAGGCACATCAGCATCGTCCGGGAGTACGCCGAGTCCCTGCCGATGATCACCTGCAATCCCACGGAGATCGAGCAGGTCCTCCTGAACCTGCTCAGGAACGCCGCCCAGGAGATGATGCGCAAGAACTTTGCCGGCGAGCAGCCCCTGATCGTGCTGCGGCTGAAGCGCGACGGCGAGAACCTGCTGATCGAGGTTGAGGACAACGGGCCGGGCATCGAGGAGACGAACCGCATGCGGGTCTTCGAGCCCTTTTTCACCACAAAGGAGCCGGGGGTCGGCACGGGGCTCGGTCTTTCGGTATCGTATTTCATCATCACCAGCAATCACGGCGGCTCCATGGCGGTGGAGTCGGAGCCCGGCAAGGGAGCGAAATTTATCATCCGCCTCCCCGCCTCCCCGCAGGGGCACGATACGTCACCGTAAAATGCTTGATCTCACCGCCGCCGGTCATTAGCCTGTACCATTCCGGCAGATGCAACGGTCGCCCGCGGCGGCCCGCCGAATCCCATGCAGTGGCGGCCAGCACAATGACTGTACGAACCATTCGATTGGTACTATTCCTCCTCCCGACGATCCTGATCCTTCTCCTCGTCTCCTGCGGGGGGGGCGGGAGGAGCGGCCCCGCCGCCTCGCGGGGACGGATCGACCTCTCCTCGTTCGATTTTAAGAATGATATCGCCAGGCTCGACGGGGAGTGGGATTTCTACTGGGAAAGGCTCCTGAAGGCACGGGATCTCTCTGGCGAGAGCACACCCGCGGAGGGAGGCTCCCCCGGGGGGGTCCGCATCCATGTGCCCGGGCAGTGGAACGACATCGCGGTGAACGGCAAGGCAGTCGGTGCGAATGGATACGCCACCTACCGCCTCAGGGTGAGGATGCCCTACGATACCGACACCTATGCCTTCAAGCTCATCGACTGCGGCACCGCCTACCGGCTCTTCGCCGGAGACAGGGAGCTGGCCGCGAACGGCGTCGTGGCGAAGAGCGCTGAGGAGTACCGGCCGGAGTACCGGCCCCTGGTGGCCCCCTTCAGGCTCGATCCCGCCTGGCGGAACGACGACTTCGCAGAGTTTGATATCGTCGTCCAGGTGGCGAACTACCAGCACCGCCTGGGAGGGCTCTGGGAGAGCATCCGACTGGGCACCTTCCGGAACATTCGGGGACTCAGGGACTCCCGGCTGATCCTGGAGGTCTTCCTCATGGGCGTCATCGCCATCATGATGCTCTACCACGTGGGACTCTTCGCCACCATGCGGGAAAACCGATCGGCCCTCTACTTCGCCCTGACGGCCCTCTTCATGGGGATCAGGGTGTCGCTCACCGGGGAGCGCGTGATGTCGATGTTCCTTCCGGACATCCCCTGGGGTATTCTGGTGACGTTGGAATACGCCCTCTCCTTCAGCCTCCCCGCACCGATCATACTCTTCCTGGACCACCTCTTCGGCAATTTCATGAAGCGGAAGCTGAATGCCGCGGTGATCCTCCTGGGAGGACTCGTCTTCCTCGCCCCCTTGGTAACCCCGGTCCCCTTCTTCACCCGCATAAAAATCGCCCTGGAGGCCTACACGGTCCTCGGGGGGCTCTACGGCCTCGGGTACACCGGCTACCTCTCCGCCCGCCGGGTGAAGGGGGCCTTCACGGCGTTCCTGGGGCTGGCGGCATTTTACATCACCGGGATCAACGACGTCCTCTACGGCGACATGATCATAAACACAATGTTCCTCGCTCCCGTGGGGCTCTTCTTCTTCATCCTGTCGCAGTCGTGGCTCCTCAGCGTCTCCTTCTCCCGTGCCTTCAAGCTCGCCCGGAGCGAGATGGAGAAGAACCGGGAACAGAACACGACGATCCAGATGCAGAACGACTTCATCAAGAACAGCCTGAACGCCGCCTCGGCGTCGATACTGGACAGCTCCCGGATCGTCTCCTCCGGCCTGGACTCCTTCAGGGAGAATCAGCAGGACCACGCCTCCTACACCGGCGAGGTGGCCTCATCCATCGAGGAGGTGACGGCGGCCACGCACGCCATCACGGAGAGCGCGGTCTACCAGGACCGCAAGCTCACCGAGCTGGACGGCTCGATCAAGGAGCTGGCCCAGGTGATCTCCTCTACCGAAACCGAGGTCTCCGAGGCCCTGGCGGCGATACGCATGATCTCGCAGGACGCCAGGACCGGCAACGAGGCCATCGGCACCATGGGTGACAGCATCAACACCATATTCGAGAGCTCCGCCAAGGTGAACGGCATCATCCAGATCATCAACGACATATCGGACAGGATCAATCTGCTCTCGCTGAACGCCGCCATCGAGGCGGCCAGGGCGGGTGACTCCGGGCGCGGCTTCGCGGTGGTGGCCGACGAGATATCCAAGCTGGCCGACCAGACCGCGGCGAGCATCAAGGAGATCGACAGGCTCATCAAGACCAACGACACGGAGATACAGACGGGCGCCTCGAACATCAACCGCGCCGTGGAATCGGTCTCCGCCATCATCAGTAACATCGAGGTCATGAACAGGCGGATCGCCACGATCTCGGATTCGATGCAGCGGCAGCTCGCCCTCTATTCCTCCATCACCGGCGGCGCCGACACGGTGCGGCAGGGGTCGATCCAGATACGGACCTCCATGGACGAGCAGCGGACCGTTATGGAGGAGATCACAAAGACCGTGGGGGTCATCAGCGATGTGGCGCAGAGAAACTCCGAGACCATCGAGGCGATGTCCCATGCGGCGAAATCGCTCGTGGACATGGTGAACTCGCTGAACCGGGACATCAGCGAGTATGAGGCCTAGGGGCGCACGGATAACGCGGCGGCACAGCCGCCGCGGGCAACGCGGACCGTCAATCCGCGTATTTAAAGGAGACCCGCAGTTTCGTCCGGAAGGTCATGGCGCCGTCATCACCGATGTTGATGTCCATCTCCTTCACCTCCGCCACGCGGACCTCGCGCAGCGACTTCAACGCCGCCTGGACGGCGCTCTTCGCCGCCTCCTCCCATGACTTGTCGCTCACACCGATAATTTCGATGACCTTGTACACGCTGTTCATAGGGGACCCCCTTTGCGATACAGGATGTGGGATACCTACAATCAACGGAGAATCGGGGAGAGAGTCAAAAATTATCGGGGCCTCGGATCATTCCCTCAGAGGTAAAAATCGAACCGCAGGTTGCCATTCCCCTCGGTTGTCCTTGGGACGACCCTCGCCCGCTCCAGCACGGCGATCATCCGCTCGTTCTCCGGGAGCACGAAGGCGCTCAGCCGCTCCAGCTTCCGCTCCCGTGCGATGTCGAGCAGGTATCCCAGCATGAAGGAGGCGATGCCCATCCCCTGGAAATCCTCATCGACAATGAAGGCGGTCTCGAAGGTCCCCTCCTCCTCATACCATGCGTACCGGCATTCCGCGATGATCCGTTCGATCCCCCGCTCCTGGACGATCCCGACGATTGAGAGCTCCTTCAGGTAGTCGACGCTCACGTACCGCTGCATCTGCTCGTGGGGCATGGTGCGGGTGCGCGTGAAGTACCGCAGGTACTTCGCCTCGTCGGAGAACTGGTAGAAGAGGCGGCGCATCATCCCCTCGTCGGAAGGCTTGATCGCCCTGAACTTTACCCGCAGGCGGTCCCGGAAGGTCTCGGTACGCTCCAGTGAATAGGGGTAATTGCGGGCCCCCTCGATGGTGTAAATCTGGTCGGCGAAGACCAGGCCCGCCCGCTTCGCCTCGTCGAAGAGGGCCTGCCGGCACTCGGGATGGGCGATCTCCAGGAGGGAGAGCACCCGCTCGCGGACCGTTTTCCCGAAGATGCTGGCGACCCCGAACTCCGTCACCACGTAGCGGACGGATCCCAGGGCCTCCCGGTGCAGGTTCGAGCAACTGTCGCTGTGGACGATGATGTTGCTCGAGCCGTCCCTGTCCCTGGAACGGAGCCCCACGATCACCTTGCCGTCCCTGGAGTGGGTCGCCGCAAGCGCGAAGTTCAGCTTGCTGCTGAAGCCGGTGATCTGGAGGTCACGGCTGGAGATATTTACCGATTCGCCGGTCACGTCGATCCTGTTCACGTTCATCACGCTCACCAGCTTCTTCAGCCCCGGCATCGCCTGCTGGTAGGAGGTGTAGAAGAGCGGGAGGAGCGACACGTAGGGGTTGTCGTTGATGAAGTCGTAGAGTCTCCTCGTACCGATGCAGGAGGTGGCGGCCACCGGGCTCACGCCCCTGGCGTATTCCGGGCCCAGCACCGCCCCGGACTCGATGAGCCCGATGATCCAGTCGGACACGATGTGGGTCCAGACCCTGAGGTTCTTCTTCCCCCGTAAATGGAAGGCCACGGCGTCGAAGAAGCGCCCCATGCTGAGGGACACGATCGACCCGTCCTCGATCAGGGAGGCGGCGTACGCGCCAATCCTGTCGAGCGTCTCGTCGTAGGGGGGGGTGGCGTACTCCAGGAGCGGCTCCTCGCTGGGGATCACGTAATCGAACTGCTCCAGGAATATCCCGGTCTCCCCGTGGGTCACCGGCACGCCCGGGTTGATCTCGGCGATGGATACCGCCGCCTTCTGCACCGCGATCCGATTGACGTCGTTCACGGCCCCCAGGTTCAGGTTGCCGTGGTTGTCCGGCATCGAGGTCTGCACGATGGCCACGTCGATGGGGACCGCACCGGAGAGGAGCAGGTACGGGAGCTCGGCCATGGTGGTGGGGATCACGTCCAGGAGCCCGTCGCCCATGGCGCGGGCAATGTTCTCGCCGACACTGAAGGAGACGAAGCGGAACTTCTTCCCTCCGGCGCCGCCGGTGATCATCTCCCGCGGCGGCACGGTGAGCTGCAGGATCTCCAGATCGCGGAAGTTCGGGTGCGCGCTCTCGTAGAGGTGGCGCATGGAGAGGACCGGCGTCGCCGGCCCGCTGCTAATGAAAATCCTGTTGCCGGGCCGTATGATCTCGCCGAGCCTTTCGGTATCGATCAATTTCTGCTTCAGCCTCTTGCCCGGGATGAGTCTCGTAAGGGACGGCATGACGCTTGTACCCCGTGATTATGATCGTGCCCCGCCGTCGCTAGGGACCCTCGGCGACAACGCGGTTTCTCCCCTCCTCCTTCGCCCGGTAGAGCCGGCGGTCCGCCTCCTCCACCAGGTCCTGGAGGTTCTCGTTTTTCAGCTCCAGGACGCCGGCGCTCACCGTCACCGGCTCGTCCCACCCCTCGGTCCTGGCCTCGCTCACGGCGACGCGGATCCTCTCGGCCGAGGCCGCCGCGTCGCCGAGGCCAGTCTCGGGGTATATGACGAAGAATTCCTCGCCGCCGTAGCGCCCGAGGATATCGGTATCGCGAAGGCACCCGCGGATCGTCTCCGCCACCGTGCAGAGCACGGCGTCGCCGGTGCGGTGCCCGCAGGTGTCGTTGATCCTCTTGAAGTGGTCGATGTCGAACATAGCCACCGAGAGCCTCCGTATGTACCGCTTCGCCTTCTCGATCTCCTCGCTCAGGCGCTCGTAGAGGTAGCGGTGGTTGAACAGGCGCGTCAGCCCATCGCGCACCGCCAGCTCGGCCAGCTCCCGGTTTTTCTCCTCCAGCTTCTCAAGCAGGAGGTAGGTCCTGAGGTTCGACTTGAGGCGCGCCATGAAGACCCCCTCGCCGAAGGGCTTCAACAGGTAGTCGTCGGCGCCGGAGGAGAGCGCCGTGGACACGGTGTTGACATGGTCGATCGTTGATATGGCGATGATGACGCTGTTCCTGTGCCTGGCCCGAAGCTCGTAGATCACCTGATCGCCAGACATCTCCGGCAGGATGATGTCGACGATGAAGACGCCGTACTCGCCGGGATCTGCCAGGAGCTCCGTGGGCCTCTCGAAAAAGGAGGCGTTGCCGATTCCCCGGTCCCGCAATATCCCGGCAATGAAATCACGCTGCGCCTCGCTGTCGTCAAGCACCGCGATTCTCAGGTCCCTGAGGACGATGGACACCTCGTCCTCCCGGATCAGACGATCCAGGCAACCCACCAGTCGGTCCGGCTTTATCATTTTCGGTATGAAGTACATTATCCCCCGGTCGTAGAGCCGCTTCCGTATCTCCAGGGATTCGGTGGATGACATCACCGCCACCGGGATGTCACGGAACGGCGAATCGGCCAGTGTGACGATAAACTCCTCGCCGCCGGCGCCCGAGAGCTCCAGGGCGGTGATGATCAACTGCACCTCATTGCGCTCCAGCGCCTCCATCGCCCCGGCCGTCGAGTCCGCACTCAGGTACCGCCAGCCGTGGTGCATGAAGCGGTCTCTGATGAGCACCCTGAAAACCTCGCTGGTGTCGACGTGCAGGACCGTGTTCATGGCTCGCCTCCGTTTTCAGAACCGGGGACGGTAGATGTCTCCCGGGAATTTCTTCAGCGCCGCCGGCGGGATTGCGTTCCGCAGGGAGATCTCGCCGTAGAGCCTGCCGCTCTCCCGTAGAGTGCGCTTCTGTGTTCGGTAATCCATATTGATGAGCCCGAAGCGGGACATGTAGCCCTGGGCCCACTCGAAGTTGTCCATAAGGGACCAGTGGAAAAAGCCCCTGAGGTCCACCCCATCCTCCACGGCGCGGTGCGCCATCTTCAGGTGGTCCACCAGGTACCTGCGCCGCCAGGCGTCGTCGTCGGTGCCGATGCCGTTCTCGGTGACGTAGACCGGCATCCCCGGGAACTCGGCTGCCACGCGCTTCAGGGCCAGGTAGAGGCCCTCGGGGTAGGGCTCCCACCCGATGCCGGCGCAGAGCTTCTCCTCCCCGCAGGTCGGGTCCGGCGTGGCGGTCCGCACCATGTCCGGGAGGCTCCGGGACACCTGCATGAAGTTGTAAAAATTCAGGCCGAAGAAGTCGGTGGATCCCCTGAGGCCGGGGAGCCTCTTGCCGTGGATGAGCCTGCCGGTCTTCAGTCCCCGGAAGATCGACCCGTTGAAGAGGAAGTCCACCGCGCGGGCAAGGGCCCTGTCGGAGAGGGAGCGGGGATCCAGTGGCTGCACCATCTGCATGTTGTGTACCAGACCGATCTTCGAATCCGGCAGGGCGCGCTTCACCGAGCGGTAGGCGGTCTCGTGCAGGGCCAGCAGTGTGTTCACCGCACGCGCCGCCTTCAGGAAGCTCTTCTCCGCGGGGGGGAACTCGTCGGTGAGGTACCCCAGCATGACGATGCTGATCTCGTTTATGGTGTTCCAGTACACCCCCTTCCCCCTAAAGGCCTCGGCGACGGTGGTGCAGAACTCCTCGAAATGCGCCAGATGCTCCCTGCGCCGGTTCAGGAGCCCCCCCTGCCGGTCCCACCATGTGGGCACCGTGAAGTGCAGCAGTGTGACGAAGGGGGTAATCTTCCGCTTCCGGAGCTCGTCGATCATGGCCACGTAGCGGTCCAGCGCCTTCCTGTCGAGCCTCCCCGGCTCGGGGTAGAGGCGCGACCACTCAACGGACATGCGGTAGGCGTTCTGATGAAGCTTCGTGAGCCATGCGAAATCCTTTTTATAGAGGTTCCAGTGGTCGCAGGCCTTCGCGGAGCTGTCGCCGTTCCTGATCGCCCCGGGCCGCTGCTCGAACTCCCACCAGTTGTTGTTTCTGTTCCCCCCCTCGATCTGATGGGCCGCGGTAGCGGTCCCCCACAGAAACCCCTTGGGGAATGCGTATTCCTTCTGTGCCATCCGTCTCCTCCTATTTTTCCGTTATGCGCACCATTATCGAGGCGTAGTCCCCGGGGAGGTGGAGTGTGATCCCCGATTCCATGAGGTAACCCCCTGACTTGTCGTAGGCGAAGCCGTCGATGTCCACGGTGTATGTTTTTCCCCTGTCGAGCCCGCGCAGCCTCAGCGGTATGAGCTCCCTGCCGTAGCGCTCGCCCCTGGTGAGGGCAAAGACCACCGATTCGCCGGACAGGACGTACTGCAGCGCCGCCAGGCCACTGCCAATGGTGGAGAGACGGTAGAGCTCCCCCTCCTGGACCACATGCCGTATCTCCTTGTACATCGCCACCATCTTCGCCGACTCCTCACGCTCCTGCGGCGACCACTTCTTCAAGTCCCCGCCGATTCCCAGCGAGCCCATCATGGCGCTGTGGAACCGGTAGCGCAGGGGGATGGTCCGCTTGTTCAGGAAATTCGGGCAGTCGGTGACCCAGGCCCGCATCGCCTTTGCCGGGAACATCAGGCTGTACCCCTCCTGGATCTCCAGCCGGTCCAGGGCGTCGGTGTTGTCGCTGGTCCAGAACTGGTCGAAGCGCATCAGGCAGCCGTGATCGACCCTGCCGCCGCCGGAGGCGCATGCCTCGAAGACCACCCGCGGGAATTTCCTGCGGAGCTCGTCGACGATGCCGTAGAAGGCCAGGACGTGCCGGTACCATACCGACTGGCGGTCCTCAGGAGGAAGGTTCAGTGCCCCCGGCTCGGAGACAGCACGGTTCATGTCCCACTTCACGAAGGCGATATCGTGCTCGGAGAGGAGCGACGAGAGGACGCCCACGATGTAGTGTGCCACCGCCGGCTCGCAGAGGTTCAACACCAGCTGGTTCCTGCCGGTGGTGGGCTCGCGGTGTTCGAAGCGGTAGATCCACTCCGGGTGCTCCCGGTAGAGATCGCTGTCGGGATTCACCATCTCCGGCTCCACCCAGATGCCGAACTGCATTCCCAGCTTTTTCACCCCGTCGACGAGGGGGGCGAGCCCGCTGGGAAACTTCGTCCTGTTCACGTACCAGTCGCCGAGCCCGGCGTGGTCCGAGTGGCGCTCGCCGAACCATCCGTCGTCCACGACGAAGAGCTCCACACCCATGGCGGCGGCGGTCTCCGCCAGGGCCAGCTGCCCCTGGCAGGTGACGTCGAAGTAGGTGGCCTCCCAGGAGTTGTAGAGCACCGGCCTGATCTCGCCCCGGTGTTCCTCCGGCATGAGGCGCTTCAGGGCGATGCGATGCATGCCCCTGCTCATGGCGCCGAAGCCGCCGCCGGTGCAGCCGCAGAGGACCGCGGGGGTGCGGAAGGACTCGCCGGGCCTGAGCACCCAGGCGAAGTCGAAGTCGTTGATGCCGGTGATCACCCTGGTATTCCCGTAGGGGGACACCTCGAAGACGGTCTTGAAGTTACCCGAATAGACCAGGGCCCCGAAATAGACCGTCCCCTCCTCCTCGCCGGCGTTTCTGTCCAGGATGAACCAGGGGCCATGGTTGTGTCCGGTGCTTCCCTTGCGGCTCTCCAGCACCTTTCTGCCGTAGCCGAGAGGTTCACGGAAGCGACGCTGCTCTGCGGCCCACTGGCCATAGACGTTGGTCTGGTGCCATCCGGTGCCCGGGAAATGGAACTCGGCGGAGGCGGCGCGGTGGATCGTAAAGGGCTCCTTCCCGCGATTCACGATCTCGGCATAACGTTCCAGGATGTCGAAACCGTCCATCATCCGGTAGAAGAGGATGAGCTCCAGGGGATAATGGGCGTCGGTGAAGGTGACGGACAGGAGGTCCCCCCGGATCCGATGCTCCCGGTAGACCGGCACCAGGTCCCTTGTCCCGTCGGCGAAGCTCACCTTCAGGCACGGCTCCTTGAAGCGCATCCCGCCCCAAGGGGCGTACTCCTCCGTGAGAATGTCCACCGCCGGGTCGTTGGCGGTTCCCTCGCCGGTGAAGCCGGCACCGAAGTCGCCCGGTGAATCCACACGTCTACCCCAGTGGAGGTGCTTCAGGAGCCCCCGCTCGTCGAAGCCGAAGAGATAGCTCACGGCGTCGCCGGAGATCGCGAAGAGCCTCTTTTCTTCCAGATAGATGATCGCCATTGTCCCTCCAGGCCCGGGAATTACCGCCCCTTGTACCATGGCAGCGGGGGAAAGGCAAGGCAAAAATCGGAAGCGGCGGTGACTTTTCGGCGGCCACGTTCGACAGCGCACCCGAACCGGAGCGAGGTCCCTGCGGCACCATGGTAATCTGCTGCCCCGTGAACCCGGCAGCCATCGGATCGATGCGGATACCGTCATTATGGCGCCATGTGCCGCCCCGGGCCCCGCAACAGCGATGTCGACATGAATGGTATGGAGATGTTCATGATGCCGCGTATTCAATGGCACTGCAGTCTTCACTGACAATACTTCAACGCATCAGCAGGGGGCACCGCATCCTCACCGGGATGACAATCCATCATGCGGGGAATAATAGTTGATTTACTCGCGTATATTATTATATTTGTACAGTATCGACATGTCGGCGCAGGGGATTCCGGGGAAGGGTCATGCCGCGGTACGGTTGCCACCGTGGCGGGAAACGTAATTTAATCGAATCCCCGTCTGTGATCCTGATTGCCGGCACATCCGCGATGGCGGCAGCACAGGACATGAAGAGCAGGGGGCCACGTCGCAGCGCGATGCCGTGCACGCCATTCGCGGCAAAGAAAAAGCTTGGAGACCGAACCATGCCTTTGCCGTGGGATCCCGAGTCCACATTATTTTCTATAGAGCTCCTGGGGAAGCGGATTAATTGCTCCATCCCTGAGAACGTCTTTCTTCACGGCGTCTTCACCCCGCACACACCGGCACCCGATCCGGATGCATCTCTGGTCATCGAGGAATCCCAAGGAGCCCTGGAGGTAAATGTGGAGCGCCGGGATGGCGTCATCACCATGGAGGTGGCCGGCGAGAACGCATTCAACATGAACTGCTTCCGGAGCTATATCGGATTTCTCATCCACAATCTGACTCCCGCCATGTTCCTGCACGGCTGCGGCATCTATTCGATTCTGCGAAAAAACGGAATACTGATGCTGGGACACGAGGGGAGCGGCAAGACGACAGTGTCAAGCGAACTCCCCTTCGTATCCATAATCGACGACGACCAGATCCTGCTGGAGGGGACCCAGCTGATCGGCATCGGAAGGAAGGCGGCGCATACCATCCGCAGAAGCTCGAGGCAGAACGTGGTATATGAGGGGGGCGGGCATCGCCGCGCCAGGCTGGGACTGATATTCCTCCTTACAAAGGAGCTGGAGGGGGGATCCATTATCGAGATCGACGCGGAATCGGTGCTGCGGGATCCGTCGCTGGTATGGCATCACAATCTCGAAACGGTGCACAGGCCGAGAAACTACTGCGAGGGGAAATCGGTCCCCCCGGTGCCGGCCTTTGTCGTGGGCACCCACGAAAACATACGGGAAACGATCGAGGTTGTGCGCGAGACGATGGACACGGTTCTGATCGCCTAGCCCCGTAGACGCCGCTGCACGGTTTCGAAGCCGGCATCGCATCATGCATGCCGCGGCCCTCCGGGCACGCATCCCTCCTTAGTCATGAGAATCCGGACGAGGCCTCCAGCCACATTGCGCATCCTCGTGGAGTGCCGTTGTACGGCATTGAATTATCCCCCGCGCTCCAGCGCGTGCGTGATGACGATCACAGCCATGCCCGTTGTCGGCGCGGCAGCATCATTATCATGAAGGGGCGTTAAAACGCCGAATCGACGGCACAGATAGAGTCCCGGCTGCGCATTTCCATGTAATCATACCTGAGGGTGCCTCCACACAGCAGAGCGCATGAGGCGGTGGCCATCCGGTTTGACGGTTGTTTCCGATGTTATTACCTTACCCATATCGTCATCCCACATACCGGCAGAGTTAGCCTGTATGCACTCCAATGCATGCCGTACCGCCGTAATGGTGCGAGGGAGTGTCATTGTCTTGAAATCAGAAGAACCGGCGGGAAGGGATACTGGCAGAAATATACAGGAGGTCGCTATGAACGAAAACGGAAAGGAAAAAAAGGTTACGATGCACTTCACCGCTTCGCTGAAAAACGGAGAGGTGCTGGAATCCACCAGGGACCTTGATCCCGTCACGCTGACCCTGGGGAAGGGGGCTCTGTTCAGAAAACTTGAGGATGAGATGTCCTCAATGAGAGAGGGGGAGCGCAAAACCATCGAGGTCCCCTCCTCCGAGGCCTTCGGGAAATACAGGAACGAACTGGTGATCGCCGTACCCATGGAAAAATTCCCTGGAAGCGTCAAAATAGGCGAACGATACCTGTTGAAGACGACAGACGAGGAGAACATCCAGGTTTCAATCAAGGAAATCGGGGAGAACACCGTTGTGGTTGACGGGAACCACCCACTGGCCGGAGAGGATCTTATTTTCGATATCGAGATAGTGAAAGTGGCATGAGCGCAGGCTGCGGAACGCCGGTGAAATGAACCCTCATGCTCCATCGGGGCGACAGGCCGTCGCCCCGAGCGAAGAGCCGGAACAGGTCAATCCCCCGTGAACGGCGGCGGGCGCCGACGGCTCCCGGGTGCTCCCGGACGTGCCCCTCACCTGCTCCGCTTCGCCTCCCCGCCGCCGGGGAGCGTAACGGCATCCAGAAGGGGGAGGGTCCGCACCCTCCCGGGAAAGAGCCGCTCCGCGGTATCGAGAAATTCCTTCAGGTGTACGCCCGCCAGCGGTCTCAGGGGTTGATCCAGGGGAATGAAGAAGTGGTCCCAGTGGATGGGAACGATAAGCGGGTCGCCCAGGGGGCGCACCACCGCCTCCAGGTATTCCGCGGTATCACCCCTTCCGCCGATACCCAGAAGAACCGAATCCGCCACGATGCCGTTGAACATACCCGGCCGGAACCCGGCGCTGGTATGCACCACCAGGCTCCCCGAGGGGTGCAGCAGGTGGAACGAGAAGGCGGTGCCCAGCCGGTAGCGGGATACCGGCACCGGCGGCACCAGCGGCTCGTCGATGGTGCCCCGGTAGGGGATCCTTCCCAGGAAGGCGGGGCCGTGGACGCTCTCCAGGACCGAAATAGAGAATCGCCCCACGCGCAGGACATCGCCCGGGGTGATCTCCTGGGTGCAGCCGCCGTCCATGCAGAAGCCCCGGGCCACGTTGACGGTGCTCAGGGATCCCAGGAGCGGGCAGTTGAAGAACTGCGCGAAGGCGGGGGCGTCCATGGAATGGTCGTAGTGGGAATGGCTCACCAGCACCGCCCGTACCGGCGCCTCCCGGATCATCGAATAGAGCCTCCCGATGGCCGCCGCGTCGGGGCAGACGGGCCTGGCCAGCGCCACCTTCCAGAGCGGCGGCCTGGTGACGAAGGGGTCCACCAGGAGGGCGTCGTTGCCGTCGGAGACGAGAAGGCCCGTGGTGCCGAGCCAGGACACGGATATGTCCCCCCCGAGGGGACGGCCCTTTCGGGGTGCGCATTTCGGAAGGAGCTTCTCAGCATACTGGGTCTGCCAGGGTGTCATAGGAGTCTCGCGTTATTGGTATGTGCGGCACTTCTGTGCGCCGGAGACGACATTATTGTGGCGGATGGATTACGTCAATATGAAAAAGAGACCCCGGAGCATCCGAACGGTACATCATGCGCTTCGTTGACGCGAAGGCCAGAATCTCGTGCAACAGCAATCCCGGTTCCAAACCAGCTCCGCCGGGGACATTCGCCGCGGTTGTGCGCCATCGGAACAGCCTTCCACGCCGGCATCGGATTCATGGAATCCGCACCTTCATTGGGCGCTACGTATCGATCTCGCCATCGTCGGTCCTCTTGAACCCGATTGTGAATACTGCACCGCCATTATTGGAGTATTCTATTGTCCCCCCCAGCTCCTCCACCAGAATAGAGACCAGGAGCATTCCGAATGAATCGTTTTTCCCGAGGGTGAAATTGCCGGGCAGTCCGATGCCGTTGTCACGAACGGTCAGGGTGTGTACATTGTCATTATCCAGTGTCATCGATATCCCTATCTCGCCTTTTTTCCCGGAGGGGAACGCGTGTTTCAGCGCATTCGTCAGCAACTCGTTGATGATCATGCCCAATGGGATGGCGGTGGTGATGCTGACCGTCTGGTCCGCCGCCTCGATTCTTACGGCAATCTGGTCAGAATCGGTGCCGAACGCGTGGAATAGTGAGTTTACCAGTGTCTGCAGATACTCGCTGAAATCTATCCTGGAGAAGCTTTGCGATCTATACAACATGTCATGGACGATGGCCATGGAACGTATCCGGTTCTGCAGGTCCATTGAAATGCCGATGACCTCGCCCGCCGTCATCGTCTCGTTCTCGGTCTGCAGCTGCAGGTTTATCATGCTGCTAATCACCTGCATGTTGTTCTTCACCCGATGATGTATCTCTTTTATGAGCGTGTTCTTCTCCTGCAGCGCCGCGATCAGTGTTCGCTCATTGTTCTTCCGTTCGGTGATGTCTCGCAGGACCATGCTGGTCTTGAGGTTGCCGTCGGAATCCCTGAACATGGCCGATGATACCTCGCAGGGGAAGCGACTGCCGTCGCTGCGGAGAAGAGTGAGCTCGCCGGTGAAACGGCCCGTACGGTCTCGCTCCGTCAGCGCCTCGTGCAGCGCCGTGTCATTCTGATCGACCACGCCGTTCCTGCCGATGCGAATTATCTCCTCCTCCGTTCTCCCGAAGATTCGGCACGCCTCGGGGTTGGCGCTCAGTATGCTTCCGTTCGGCTCTGTCAGGAGCACGCCGTCCATGCTGTTTTCAAACAGGGAGCGGTAGCGCTGTTCGCTCTCCCACAGGGCCTTCTCTGCCCTGTCCCGGGCCAGCATCTCGGATTCCAGGTCGCGGTTCGCCTTTTCCAGCACGAGCATCTTGTGCTCCAGTTTGCGGATCAGCGCCTCGTTGTAGTTCTTTAGAATAGTCTCGTCTCCGGCCCTCGGTTTTTTCGGGACCGACAGCTTCCCCTGCTCGCTCAATACAAGTACATCCTCGACTCTTTTAAGAAAATCCTCCGGCTCTGTTGGCTTGATAATGAAGGCATCGGCCCCCATGTCGATGGCAAGCTGTTCGTCGAGCGGGTCCGTGTACGTGGCGGTATAGAATATGAAGGGGATCCGTAACAGCCTCCTGTCGGATTTCCATATGCGGCAGAGCGTAAAGCCGTCGATAACCGGCATGAGTATGTCCGTTATGATGAGGTCGGGGAGAACGGCAAGGGCCGACACGAGGGCCTCGCTGCCGTTGGCGGCCTGCTCCACCGAGTATCCGTGCCCCTCCAGGAGGGCACGGAGAAGATAGAGGTTCTCCTCGATGTCGTCGGCGACCAGTATCCTTTTCATGGCGTTCCCTTCTGCTGCGGCGCAATGAAGCGTTCTATCTCCGACACAAAGGTTTCGGGATTTATCGGCTTCTCGATGTATCCGTTGCAGCCGGAGGCCAGGGCCTTTTCCCGATCTCCCACCATGGCGTAGGAGGTGACCGCTATGATGGGGACATCCCCGGTTTCAGGATTTCCGCGAAGCGCCGCGGCCACGGCATAGCCGTCCATACCCGGAAGCTGTATGTCCAGGAGGACCAGATCGAACCGCTCCTTCGCCGCACAATCTATCCCCGCCTTCCCGTCAACGGCCTCCGTTACGGCATAGCCCCGCCGATTCAGCAGAAAAGTGGCGAGGTAGCGGTTCTGCTCGTTGTCTTCAATGAGAAGAATCTTCCCATTCACGTCCTTCGGCTCCCAGCGCGGGAAGCGTAAAGGTAAAGACGCTTCCGCGCCCCCATTCGCTCTCCGCGGTGATTTCTCCCCCCATGAGATCCGCCAGTTTCCTGCAAATGGCCAGTCCCAGCCCCGTCCCCTCGCTCTTGCGCGTGATGCCGGTATCGATCTGCCGGAAGGGGAGAAAGAGATCATCCATGTCTTCCGGGCGGATGCCGATACCGGTATCGGCGACGCGGAACCGCACGGCGCCGCCGCCATGATTCTGGATCGCCTCAACGGAGACCGCCACCTCGCCGCTCTCGGTGAATTTTACGGCGTTGCCGACAAGGTTCAGCAGCACCTGTTCCACGCGCCGCATGTCCCCCACAGCCTCACCGATATCTGACCCCACCGACAGCGTAAAGGCAAGCCCTTTTTTATCCGCCATGGGCCTCATGGCGGCCACGGCCTTTTCAACTACGGCGCGCACGTCGAAGTGATCGATATGCACCTTGAGCTGCCCCGCCTCGATCTTGGAAATATCGAGCACGTCGTTGATAAGGGACAGCAGGTGCTGGGCGCTGGAACGAACCATCCCCAGCTGTTTCCCCTGTTCCTCGTTGAGGGGGCCGGCCAGGCCCTGGAGAATGATTCCGGTAAAGCCTATGATCGAATTGAGGGGAGTACGAAGCTCGTGGGACATGGTTGCCAGAAAGGCAGATTTGATGCGGTCTGCCGCCTCTGCCTGCTCCTTGGCCACGGCGAGCTCGGCAGTGCGCGCCGCCACCCGTTGCTCCAGCCCGGCGTTGAGCGCCCGGATCGCCTCCTCCGCCCGTTTAAGCTCGGTGACGTCCGTGCCCACGCTCAGGATCTCGGACACCCGTCCTTGCTCGTCCCACGCGATCTTGTTGGTCCATGCTATCCAGACGCGCTCCCCGTCGCGGCGCATGTTCTCGTTGACGTTTTTCTCAAAGACAACGGGGTCCGCGCATATACTGTCCATCAGCTTCCTCAGGTCCTGCCCATGGCTGTCGGTCGCGGGGACGATGGTGCCCATGACATGGCGGCCGATAATCTCCTCCGCGGAGTAGCCGAAGAAGCGCTGCCCGAATTCGTTGAGGAAGGTTATTCGACCCTCATGGCTCCAGCGCAGTATGATGCTGTTCGCGTGCTCCACCAGCTCGCGGTACTTCCGCTCGCTTTCGTACAGCGCCCTCTCTGCTTCTTTGCGCTCGGTAATGTCGTGGATGATGGCCACCGTGCCGGCGGACAGGTCGTCCTGCCGCATGGGGGCGGCGGTCATGATGACATCGCGGAACGCCCCGTCTTTCCTGCGCAGCCTGGTCTCGATGGTAATTATCCCATTGGCCTGCAGACCGGAATAGAGCTCCCGTCCCACGCGGGCCCACTCCTCGTCGCTCTCATAGAGCATCCTGGTGTTTTCGTTGGTGATGGTATCCTCGGGGTAGCCGAATTTCTCGCACCAGTACTGGTTTGTGCTTTTGTACACCCGGTCCTTCATGATGAAGATGCCCACCGGCGCCGCCCTGAAGACGCTGCTGATGGTCGCCTCGCTCCGGCGCAGGGCCTCCTCGGCCCGCTTCCGTTCGGTGACGTCGCGCACGACGGCCTGGAGAAGGATCTGCCCATGGAGGTCCATGCTGTTCAGGCTCACCTCTGCTGAAAAGGCCGTACCGTCACGCCGGCAGTGCTCCCATTCAAAGAACTGCGGGCCCTCCGCCAGGGCGAGGTTGATCATCTCCAGTGACCCCTCGCGGGAATCGCGCCCGTCAGGCTGCAGGGCAGGCGAGAAGGCGGAGGGTGACGAGCCCACGATGTCGCTCCTGCTGCAGCCGAACATCGAAAGCGCCCGGGCGTTGCAGTCGATGAAGCGGTCGCGGTTCATCAGCAGGATCGCGTCGTTGGCGGTCTCGAAGAGCGTGCGGTGCAGTACCTCGCTTTCGCTCAGCGCCTGCTCGACATGCTTCTGCTCAGTCACGTCCCGGATGACCTCGATGGCGCCGTTGCGCCGCCCCTCCTGATCGAACAGGGGCGCGGCGATTCCCCAGAGATGGGCGCCCTGGCCTCCCCTCAGGCGGGGGATGAAGGATTCGGCCAGGAGCAGGTCGCCGGTCCGTTTCACGTATTTGTACTGCGCCTCGATCTCCGGCGAGGGAAGGTCCAGCAGGTCGATGAGAATGGGCCTCCGGTCGCCGAAAAATGGTACGGCGTAGAGGTTGTCCCCCTGCCCCAGCATGTCCTTTTTCGATACGCCGGTAAGCGTCTCGATGGCCTTGTTCCATGCGATGATTTTCTTATCTCCGTCGATGGCGAAGGTGGCATCGGGCAGGAACTCAATGATATCATACAGCTCCTTCTGGACCGCCGACCGCAGCTCCTCCGATTTTCCCCGCTCATAGGTAAGCACCGAGATGCAGAGAGTGACCACGGCGACGACGCCGATAAAGGACTGAAGATACAGGAGCGATTCGTTGAATGAAAAGTCCGACAGGGGGCCGTACCCCATGATGACGCTCGCCACAGCGATGGCCGACACGATGAAACCGGCGGCGGCCGCCTCAAGCCGTCCGTAGCGGAAGGCTATCCATATCAGAATCGGGATAACCAGGAATTCCAGATGATGGCTTTTCCAGAATATAACGGTCGTTGAAAGGGCAAGGGCGATGAAAACGGCAAGGGCTTCGATCTGCACCCTCCCGCGGAGCTTCGCCCGCATCCTCTTCTTTGCCATGACGATGAAGGGAGTGGTTATGATAATACCCACGGCGTCACCGAGCCACCAGGTGATCCACATCGAGGGCATCTGCGCCCAGCATGCGGTAATGGAGCAGAAGCTGAGCACCCCCATCGTCGCGCTCACCGTCGTTGCGGCGAGGCATCCGAAAAAGATGAACTTGAAAAGGTCTCTGATTTTTTCAAAGGAATTGACGGAACCGGTGAACCGCCTGATAAGATACACACCCACCATACCTTCAAGCATGTTCCCGGCGGCCGTAACGAGGGAGGCGGTGATATAGTAGGCGGGAGCGGCCCCGACGCCGCTCAGCAAGAGGATATTGGCGAAAAAGGCGCCCACAAAAACCGCGGGACCCGCGCGGCAGCCCCAGATCAGATATGCTGCCAGGGCGATCCCGGAGGGGGGCCAGACCGGCGTCGCATTGGTGGTCCCCAGGGCGAGCAGCAATGAGAGCCTGGCTGTAACAAAATAGATACCGGCGACAGCAATCAACTGTACCGCTGAAGCTACCGGCTTTACAAAAGGCGAGTTCCTGTTCCCTTCAGAATCTGGCATAGTGTCGTGCAATTATGGTACTATAAAACTCATTCGTTTCCCATCAAAATACCCGCTGCCGATCGATTCCCTATCCTTCCTCTCGACGATTATCATCCAGCACGTTGCAGCCCGCGCTAATCCTGTTAGTCGCACACCATGGATGCGGCGTGTCCTCCGCGCCGTTCCATTCCCCGGCATGCATCTAGAGATTGTCATGCCGAGTCAATAATTGCAATGATTTTTTATCGGAGGGAGCGGCTATGGAAACCGCACGAGCCTGGCGGACAGACTCGCTTCAGGGCATCGCCATCTCATGAGGTCATACGCCCTCTGCGCTTTCACAATACCGCGAGCAGATATCCACACCGTGATGGGCCCGCATGCCGCCGTCGCTGCAACGGAGAGATGGCCAGAACGATGCCGGCGGCTCCCCTCTCAGAAGTACACCTTGCCCAGTGTGGCGACCTGCGACGAAACCGTGAAACTGGTGCCGGCTGCCCCCCCCGAAACGGAAGAGACGCCGGCAGCGGTGATGGACTCCGCGGCACCGGGGCCGGCCTGCACGGTGTTGGCTGAAAAGTCGACAGTGATCGTGCTGCTGACGGTCATATTCTCCACCAGGTCCGTTGAGTCGTAGGTGGCGGCGGTGTCCCCCACGGAGACCTCATAGGGCGAGGTGTCGATCGTGGCTGAGTCCGCGCAGGGCACCTCGCTGGATGAGGAGCTTATTCCGCCAGGGAACACACTGCTGCCGCCGGAGCTGCCGCCGCAGGCGGAGCAGAAAATAATGGCCGCCAGTATGATCAAAAAATATCATTCCATGTATCCTCCAGATACAGTATTCAATGCCATTCCCGGCTCGACACGACCAATTTTGGGCGCCATTCCCGGTGCGGCCGGTGTTTCATACAACGCCCCCGGCGCGCCCCCTTTTCATGAGACGGTTCCGCGGCCCCGGCCGTTCCCATGATAAGAGTGGATTTTCGGACCGGAGGTTACCATCGCGCCGTTTCGATCGTGAATGGGAACGCCGGCGTATCGGCCCAATGCGCCGTATATTTACACATTTTTACAATTCCGGGGACTCCGAATCGCCTTCATCCCTCTCGTATCGCGGGGTATACCGCTCCCGCGGCACGACGGTGCAGTGAATTTTCGAAATTTTCGCGTTAGTGGAAATTTGTCGACGTCAAACCGGCAGGCGGAACAATAAAACACGGGAATTGTAAATTCGTGTAACAGCAGGCGGGAATCGAGGCGCCCGCGGCAATCAGGAGCGGACGACAGCCCGCGTCTTTACAGCCGGAAGGCCGGCTGCAGGGCGCAGCGGCCTTCCGGCATATCAAATCAGCGCCCCAGCAGGCCGAGGGTATCACCGGAATAGCATTGTCGCGTATATGTATATCTGGCCATCTCCATCATGCCATGATCGATCACCCGGCGCACCATTCCCAGATTATGATACGACAGCATCTGTGCCTCGATAACGGTATCGTTCAACGTAACATCATAGGGACTGATCGCCTCATTCAGCCTCTGCGGCGTAATGGTCGTACCGAACCTCGCCATCCTTTTCCTGATGTCGTTATAATAGTCATGGATATCCACGTAGGGCCTGTGCGAATCGTTCTGCATGCTGCCCGACAGGCTGTAGACATTGAAGCTTGCGACGATTCTGCGGGAATCATAGAAATAGTCCTTGTGCCCCGCCGGATGCAGTATCCAGATATCAATGAAATGCAGGATCTCGATGATCGCGATATGTATTTTTGAAACGAGGGCATCGGAAAGCGTATCAAGAATTTTGAATATGTCCTCAATCTCCCACAACACGTAATTCAGCTGGATATTGATCTGATCAACGATTTCCCTTTTCTGTATGCCGCCGGCGGCGGCACCGGACCGCTTCCTCAGCCTATACACGCTGCTGTTCCTCAGAAAGATATCGTATTCTCTTCGCCGATCATCATCAATAAGGACATGGTAGGCGTTGCTGATCAACTGAAAGACGCTCTTGGATTCGTCGGAGTTGTTGTTCATATCGGGATGCCAGGTCTTGGCGAGATGCCTGAAACTCGATTTTATCTCATCCGGCGAGGCGCTCTCCGGCACATCCAGTATGTCGTACAGTGTTTTATGCTCCACCATGCGGACCCTCCATGCCCACGTATTTACGGGTTGAAGGCAGCGCACCGGCGTACGCACCGCCGGCCCGGAGGGCCGATCCGCCGAAGGCCGTCGCCGCGATATCATAAAGCGATATACAGGGAGGCACTCGTGTCAAGCGCATTTACGCCGTCCCGCCGGAGGGCCGCTCTTCACTCCGATCGGGGAGCCCAGCGCGTACGCCGGCGTGGGCGCGATGCCGGGCCTGATCAGTACGAATACATTTTAAACTTATGAAATGGACGCATCCCGTGAAAAGGCAGAAATTGATGCATATCGACGATCTGTTTCCAAGGTATTACATTGAATGTACCAAAATGTTCAGACCGGTAGATAGCACAGCAGCTCGATGCGACACGATGCCGGTATATATGCCGGGAAGAGCATCATAATCGCCAGATATGCGCAAGGGAGGGGGACGGTATGCACAACAAAACCATACAGCGGGTATCAATTATAAACCAGGATGCCAGTCCGATCATAAAGATAAAAAGACAGCATGCCGTGTATATCCTGAAATCCGGAGCGGCCGGCTTCGCGCTGGGCATAACATTCTCGCTTTTTATCGGCCTGCTCGTCTCGATGGTGGTTTTAAAGTCCCTGCTGAAAATGGATACTGATCTTTCGGTCATAGTCATGTTTGCAATTATGCTGCTGGGAGGATTCATAGTGGCATACAGATTTATAAAATCCGAAAAGGATTTGTCGCCCTTCTACTTCCAAGTTGAAGGCGATTGGTATACGCTCTGGTGGCACAACAAGGAAAAACAGGCCAGAAAGGGGAAACATGCCAATCTCCATATCCAGATAACAATGCTGGAGGATAAAACCAGTAATTATCTCAGACTCACCAGCAAGGACAAGACCGTGTACGAGACAGAGCATCTCACATCAGAGGATATCGCCCAGATCCGCGGCTATTTAAAAAAACGCAACGTAACGATGCCTCAATAGATAATCAAATTTTGAATACACAGAGAGAAAAAATACTGCTATTTCCCACAATGGGCGGTCACGGCATCGTCACAGAGAAGGTTTTGCAGCCAATTAGATTGCAATTGGTACACATTCGATCATTATCTCCCAAATCGCTCTTTTCATTAAAAAGAACGGACCGCCCGTACTCGTGACGGGCGGTCCCTCTCGCTCCGGTACCGGTCACCCTCATAGAAATCATGGGCCCATGCAGAATCCGTCCCGCCTTCGGTTGAGCTCCAGAAGCACTGATCGATAAAATCGCCGATCGCCTTCATGTGCAGATTCTCATACATCGCCTTTAATTCGTCTATTGACGGCAGGAACCAGTCATTTTTCCCGCCGCCGCGATATGCAGAGACCTTTACCGCCGCGGTATCCTCATCGCCACAGTGCTTCAGTATCGACGCGGTATTCTTCCTGCCGTCACCGATAGCGGCGCCCTGAGCTCCCGGTATCGTTTTCCCCTTGCAGCCCCACACTGCTCTCCCCTGGTCTTCAGGCGCGGCCTCAAGGTACCGCCAACCCCCGGAAGAGCTGCCGCTGTCATAGAAAATCCATCCGCCGGCGGGACCGCGGCTTCCAATCGCATATGTCTTTTCCTGTGCGCTGAAATCATTGACGGTAAAAACATGACCTGCCGCTGTCGACAGGATCATCATCAATACACTGGCCATCAGCAGGATTTTTTTCATAAAGATTCCTCTGAACCTGCGATACAGAATCTCCGGTAACCCTTATTCTTTTATTAAAAGCGTTTTTCCTCTCTGTCAATTGTTATTCGGTGAAAAACGATAGAGTCATCACTACCTTTGCACCTGATCGATATCGGCACAAATAACAGACAGCGTGCCCCAT
The DNA here is from genome assembly GCA_016929135.1 of Spirochaetota bacterium. GTDB lineage: Bacteria > Spirochaetota > UBA4802 > UBA4802 > UBA5550 > JAFGJK01. The sequence goes on from JAFGJK010000155.1 coordinate 26,360, forward strand.
AGGGGAAGATGCCCCCTCTTCACGGTGCCGGCCGCACGTTACTTTTCATATCGATGTACCGGGCGGCAGCAATCACCATCAGTTTGCCAATCAGCTGTATTCACATCAACGGCATCGTCTAAAATGAATACATCACACATATCCTGGCCATCTTTTCGATTGCCAGGTATTCAACATCGTTGTCCTCTTTGTCCTTAAATAAATTTGTCCCGCCTAGCCACGTTAATCCTTCTGATTCAGCTATACCTATGCCCATTTTCCCGCCGATACCGAGATCCAATCCAATTACCATGGAATCTCCTATCTTGAAATCGATGGATAGTATAAGTCCCAAACCGAGCGAATAGTAGTATATCGATTCCCTAGTACGGTCATACAGCGTGGCAACGGGCATATAATTCTCTGTATAGTATGATGTCCTGAATCGATAGGCCAGGTTCACATCGAATCCATAACTCAAGGAAAGATTGCCAGCATGAAAAAAGCGTTTGCTGAAGACATTGTCGATATAGATGCCGTGTATGTTATATATAGAAAAAAAAGGGGATCCGCTGTCCACGATGTTTTCGTAGTTCAGATGCAGTCTATACCTCACCTCACTGTCCGGTATTTGAACTCCCAGCGACAAACCGAAACCGAGGCAATAGTCAATTTTGGAACGAGGAGTATCATCAAAATTGAAATCTGCAGTGCTTATTGAATAGCTCGATCGCTGGTTGACGCCCACCTCAAGGGCGTACCCATTCAGTACCGTGATTCCGATCAGTACGAGACTGACAAGCAATTTCTTGACCATCACTGTCCTCCCGATCATTCGTATTGTTGTATCGTCATCAGCAGTGAATGCTGTGAATAACGTACCCGTCTAACGCACAACCGAATCGTGCGGTGATCTCGGTTTCACATTCCCGGATTATGCACACTGCATAATGGATCCTCGATGATCTATGTTCAGCATTGCGGGGAGAAGGACATACAATTGCCGCCCCCCGCCCTTTGTGTTCCGTATCGGTACGAAATCCCGCTATGATTGATTATTTGAATGATAGTGGCAATTGAAAGGCGTGTCAATTCCCCGAAAGTTGTATATGACCGGTTTTTTTTCGATTTTATCTCAGCCGGTCCAATAAATTTTCGGTTATCGGTGATGATAGAATATTTTTGTTTGGTTCGAAGATTTGATTCCTGTGAACAACGCAGAACTGTCGTCATCAGACAGAAGAGGGCTATTGAATTTGTTCTGTAATGTTTAATCCTCCGAATCATTGCCGGGAGAATGCGCAAACGAACGTATCCCTCTTCGCAGGTACTAAAATTCCCTCGCGCCCGGATACCCAATATTTTTGTGGACAAAAGAAACACGGATGCAACGATGATGTAATTCAGAAACAACCACTGCCGGAGGCGATCCATGAAACGACGAGCCTGTGCCATCATACTCCTGTCGGCGCTCTGCGCCCTTGCCGCCTGTTCCAAGGAACCCTCAGGCCCTTCCGACGAGGCGAAGGCGCTGTACCAGGGGGCGATGAAGAAATCAGCCGAGGGGGACCACCGGGGGGCCGTCGCGGACCTCACCAGGGCCATCGGGCTCTACACGAAGTACCACGAGGCATACAACGACCGGGGATTCGAAAAGGCTATGATGGACGACCACAAGGGGGCACTGGCAGACTACACCAAGGCCATCCAGCTGCACAGGAAATCCATGTACTACAGCAACCGCGGCGGCGCCAGGTTCGCCCTTGAGGACACCACGGGGGCGATGGATGACTTCACGAAGGCCATCGAGCTCGATGCCGCCAACGCCCTGGCCTACTGGAAGCGTGGCTTCATCAGGGGGGGGACCGGCGACACCCAGGGCGGATGCAAGGACATCAAGAAGGCCTCGGATCTTGGGAACAAGGACGCGGCGGCCTTCTTCACGCAGCACTGCAGGTGACGTCGTCACGGAGGACGTCGGCATCGCAGACATCGCGGTATCCCGCATTCTCCGCGGCGGCGCAGCCATGCGGAAGACTATCATGAGGCGCCGCGGCAAGGCGCATCCCGGCGGGGCGATGGCGGCAGGAGGGGTTCTGCACGTGCGGGGATCGCACTTTCATCCTTGACACGAAAGCCCCGTGTGATCCAATTCATTCAACAGAACAAAACCATCGGTAGGAGTGTTTGAAAATGAAGGTTGTAGGAATAAACGGCAGCCCCCGCAAAGACGGCAACACCGCGATCATAATACGAAGGGTCTTCAGCGCCCTGGAAAAGCACGGCATCGAGACGGAGCTGCTGCAGCTGGCGGACAGCAAACCGCTCAGGGGATGCGTCGCCTGCCTGGGCTGCATGAAGAACAAGGACGGGAAATGCGTCCACACCGGCGACATGGCCAACCAGTGCATTGAAAAGATGAGCGCCGCCGACGGCATCATCCTCGGCTCGCCCACCTACTACACCGACGTGAGCGCCGGCATGAAGGCCCTGATCGAGCGCGCCGGGTACGTATCCAGGGCGAACGACTATCTCTTCAGGCACAAGGCGGCCGCGGCGGTGATCGCCGTGCGGCGCGGCGGCGCCACCCACGCCTTCGACACCATCAACCACTTCCTCCTCTGGAATCAGATGTACCTGGTGGGGTCCACCTACTGGAACATGGTGTACGGGAGGGAGGTTGGAGAGGTGGAGAAGGACGAAGAGGGGATGGCGAACATGGACAATCTCGGCGAGAACATGGCGCTGCTCTTGAAGAAGCTGAAGCAATAGGCCCCACGCCGCGGGGCTTGTACCGCGGCATCACATCAGGCGGGAAGACAGGAGCGTCGAACGTGCAGGCCTCACGGGCCTACCTGAAGGGGCTTCATCCGCCTCCCGCGGGGGCGCAGGAGGAGCCCGTTTTGGCCGTGCGGGTCGCGAACGAGGAGATGAGCTTCTTCGTCCTGGTGGAGCCGCAATGCTGGCACGGGACGTCCTTGTCGTCCCCGCTTCTTCGCAGCTCGGAGAAGGTCTCTCCGCATTCCTCGCACCTGAAATCGTACATCGGCATGGCAGAATCCTCAGTCTTTCAATTGATTTTAAAATACTAAATTATCGGGTCCCTGTCAACCCCTCCTGCGCCATGGGGGGGGAAACCGCTGCTCCCTACGGCAACGCTACCGTAAAGACCGGATCGTTCGGGCCCTCCATGCCGGCGCCTCGCAGCGTACAATGTCACTGATTTACGAATCGCCCCGCACGCTGTGGGGAAAAAAGCGGGAATGGCCGCCCCTTCTATGATATACTGAAAAAAAGACGTCACAGATGGGCCGCAATGCCGTATCTGTCGGCAGAGAGGGGGAAGAGCACATGAGCGAACCGTACAATCCCTTCAGGGAACGGCGCGGCGGCGCCGATCGGGACGATGAGATCGTCGTCCGGGCTCTGGGGGGCGACACCGCCGCACTGGAGTCCCTGGTGCTCCGCCACCAGTCGTGGATCTACAACATCTCGGTGCACATGTGCGGGGACCCGATTGCCGCCGAGGACGTCACCCAGGAGATTCTCATCAAGATGATCACGAAGCTCTCCACTTACGATCCGGCCAGGGGGGCCTTCAGAACCTGGCTCTACCGCATCGCCGCGAACCACGTCATCTCCATGGCCAGGGGGAGGAGGGAGCGGCTCTTCGGGGAATTCTCGTCGACCTCGGAGGAACGCGACGCCATCGGGTTTCGTCCGGACACGGCCCGGGAGTCACCGGCCCGGGAGGCCATCATGGACCGCGAGACCAGAATCTCCTGCGTCATGTGCATCCTCCTCTGCCTCTCCCGACGCGAGCGCCTGGTCTTCGTGCTGGGGTCCATCTTCGGCGTGGCGGACCGCGTGGGGGCGGAGATCTGCAGCGTCAGCCGCGCCAACTTCAGGCAGATACTCTCCCGTTCGAGGAGGAAGATGTTCCGCTTCTTTGACCGCTACTGCGGCCTCCTGAGGGAGAGCAACCCCTGCCGCTGCGCCATGCAGACGGACCTGATGGTGCGGGCCGGGGTCATCGAACCCGGCAATCTCCAGGCGGCGCGCGAGAGCTACGGCAGGATACGGGAAGTGCTGGGGGAGACCATCGAGGCCGTGGAGGACGCCTATTACGAGTTCACCGCACTCCTCAGGGAGAGGCCCTTCTTCAGGGGCCCCGACATGGTGCGGTGGCTGCGGGATATGCTGAACCGGGACGCCATCCGTCTCGGATAGGCGGCGGAATACAGGGAGGAGCCCATGAATAAAGGTACGGGGAGCGGGACGATGGATGTATACGAAGCCCTTCGGAGGAGGATCGACATGCTCCCCGTGGGCATGCCGAAATCGGCGACCGGCGAGGAGGGGAGGATCCTGCGGCACCTCTTCTCCCCCAGGGAGGCGTCGCTGGCCTGCCACCTGAACGCCGTGCCGGAAACGACGGAGCGGATTTCCGGGAGACTCGTGAAGGCCGGGGCCGGTTTCTCCCGCGAGGAGACCGGGGCGATCCTGGCTGAGCTGGCGCGGCGCGGGTCGATACTGGAGGGACGCCGCGGCGGAGCCAGGACCTACGGTCTGCTGCAGTTCGTCGTGGGGATGTTCGAGCTGCAGGTGAACAGAATGACGCCCCAGTTCGCCAGGGACTCCTTCAACTATACCGCGGGGGCCTTCGCCCGGGAGATAAACCGCACCGGTATCCCGCAGCTCAGGGCAGTGCCGATCAACGTCGAGGCGGCCGCGTCGCTCTGCGTGCACCCTTACGATGACGCCCGCAGGCTGGTGCGCGACACCCCCGGACAGTTCGGCCTCATGAACTGCATCTGCAAGCAGCGGAAGGACCTCATGGGAGAGCCCTGCGGGATCACCGACATCCGGGAGACCTGCATTACCTTCCCCGCGGCCACGGCCCTCTTCAAAAAGTCCGGCGCCACCAGGCCGGTGTCGAGCCAGGAGATCCTCGGCATCCTGGAGCGCGCCGAGCGGGAGGGGCTGGTGCTGCAGATGGGGAACTCCATGGTCCCCATGGTGATGTGCTGCTGCTGCGGGGACTGCTGCGAGATCCTAGTCTCGGCGAAAGCGCTCCCCCGGCCGGCGACTCTGTTCACCACGAACTATTTTGCCGCCATCGACCCGGCGCGCTGCACCCGCTGCGGCGCCTGCGCCGACCGCTGCCAGATGGGGGCGCCGGCGGTGGCCAGCGGGACGCCGCACATCGACGCTGACCGCTGCATCGGCTGCAGCCTCTGCGCCAGCGTCTGCCCGTCAGGGGCGCTGGAGATGAGGAGGAAGCGGCGGACCGTGGCGCCGCCGAAGACCCTCGGCGACCTCTACGCGAAGATACTGGTGCGGAAGATCGGCCTCCCGCGGGCGATTCTCGCCGGGATCAGGAAGAGGCTGGGGATGCGCCTCTAGCAGCGGCCCCCCCGGGTACTACGAAGGAGTGAGCCCCCGGTCGACGGCCCTGAGTATCCTGTCGATACGCCTCCCCTGCGCGTCGGTCAGGGAGGAGCGCCGCTTCACCAGCGCCCCCCTGAAGGCACCGGCATTGCCCGGATGGACGCAGACCATGGCCCGCTCGGCGTGCTGGGGCACCTCCTTCGGCCGGCACGAGGCGAGATGCCGGAGCAGCAGAGGGAACACCCTGGCCTCGTACTCCCCCCCTCCCCTGGCAATCTCCGCCAGGACGCTGACACCATTGTCCACCGTTATGACGCTCCCCCGCTCGAGGGCCTTCAGCACCGCACCAAGGCGTTCGAATATCTCCCGCCGCTTCAGCGGGGCGATCAGCGCCAGCGCGGTCATGGCCCCCCAGACCAGGCGGTTGTTGCGCGAGCCCAGCAGGTCTATGAAGGTATCCACGTACCCGGCGATGAGCCGCGGCTCCCTCCCCCCGATCTCGTAGAGAACCTTGATGCAGTCGCCGGCGATCCCCGCCTTTCGCTCCCCAGACCGTTGACGATTTCGCGGATCCCCTCCCGGTCCCCCGTCTCCACCAGATCGAGGGCCAGCCGGATATTGGGGCCCTCATCGCTCCTGCCGAGACTGTGCGCCAGTTTTTCCAGCATGCCCCCCTCCGCCTCTATCGCCTCGCCTCGGCGAGGAAGAGTGCGAGGTACTCCTCGAAGCCGGTGCCGTAGGTCTCCCTGAAGACCTCACCCTGTTCCCCGCCGCGGATCATGCCGCGCAGGTAGCGGTGGAACCGGTCGTTGCCGTAGCGCGAGATGAGGTCGCCGACGATGCACCCGAACTCGGAGTATATGAAGGCGATACTGTTCTCAAGGGGGAAGGCGTGCGTCCTCTCGCTCCGAGAATCGATGACGGTGCCGTAGTCGTCGGGATGGAAGAAGTAACCCTGCCGAATGAGGGCAAAGACCTCGTCCTTCGACGGGTAGATCCCCGTGCCCACCTGCCCGGCGCCGGCCATGGCGACCCCCTCCAGGAGCCACCGGGGAAGGCGCAGCGCCCGCAGCACCCCCATCTGCTGATAGATCAGCGAATGGGACAGCTCGTGCCTCAGGTAGATGTCAAGATCGATATCGCCCCTCCGGGCGTCCTCCCAGGCGCGGCGTGACACGAAGAGCCTGCCGTATCGGGGGAAAGCCACGAAGCGCGCACCCGTGCCGGTGTACCTGCGGTACTCATCGTCGGAGCCGCAGAGATAGATACCGACCGGACGGCGGAACCCGAGATCGTGGAAGCGCTCCACCTGCGCCATCAGCTCATCCAGGCGGTCGAGTCTCTCGAGTCCACAGTGTCCCCGATGGTACACCACCGCGCGCCCCACCGTCCTGGACTGGAACCCCGGCGTCACCGGGCTGTAGGGGAAGAGCCTCCCGCAGAAGGCGGAATAGAGGGCCAGCATCACGAGGCTGAATGAGGCCACCGCGGCGATTCGTTTCATGAACACCTCCCTGACGGCTCCGCCGTCACCCAAATCCTCACATCCCCCGCCCCGTCCCCTTCCCGTCGGGGCAGAGCCGAAGATCCTGCGAACGTCGCTGTTCCCTGGAGGGATCCCCGTCCCCCTTCAGGCCCAGGGGTCGCCCGCTGCCGGCGACCCATCGATGATGCACTTCAGATCGATGGAGGGGGCCTGTATCCCGCTCCTCGGAATAATACGTAATATGGATTGACATAAGGTTTCACAAAAGGTATATTTCAGTCAATGATTCTGCCGATATTTACCATTGCCTCGCGAGGTCTCCGCACATGAAGGCAACACGCGCCATTCTGGTCCCGATACTGCTCACCCTCTGCATCGCATCGTGCGCGGGGGAGAGTGACTCTCCAAACTACTATTCAGAGCTCGCCAGCCCGGAGCGGATCATAATCCTCGGCTACGGCGGCGACGCCATGGAGCCCTTCATCAGCCGCGACGGAAAGTACCTCTTCTTCAACGACAACGTCACCGGCTCGCCGGAGAAGAACATCCATTTCGCCACCCGCATCAGCGACGCGATATTCCAGTATCATGGGCCTCTCGCCGCCGTCAATTCCACGGAGGTGGACGGGGTGCCGACGCTGGACAGCGGCAACAGGCTCTATTTCCTGTCCATCGTGAACTACGCAGCCCCGGAATACTACACCCTGTACAGGGGCACCTGGACCGGCAGCACGGTCACCGGCATCGCCCCGCTCTCCGGCCTCACGATACCCACGAGCCTGGTCTTCTACTTTGACATCGACATCAGCCCGGACGGCGAAACCGCCTATCTCAGCAGGGGCGATTTCACCGGCGGCTCCCCCCCCTCATCGGCCGATCTCGTCATCGCCACCGCTTCTGGGAGCGCCTTCTCTGTGGACCCGGACAGCGACAGCATCATGGCCAACGTAAACACCGCCGGCCTGGAATACGCCCCGGCCATCTCGGAGAACGGCAGGGAGCTCTTCTTCACCCGATTCGACCCCCTTTTCTCGACGCCGCGCATCTACCGGTCCACCCGCAACAGCTCCAGCGGCGCCTTCGGCATCCCCCAGCTGGTGATCAACATCGAGGGATTCGTCGAGGGGCCGGCCTTCTCCCCGAACGAGCGGTCGATCTACTACCACCGCCTGAACACGCTCTCCGGCCTCTTCGAGATATACCGGGTCACCAGGTGACGGCGGCGCGGACCCGGAATCGTCGGGGGAATCCGGAAATCATCAGTATGCATCACCAGGGTATTCCCGGTACTCCACAGCGTTCTTACCGCTGTTCTTCACACGGTACATCAGGGCATCGACTCTCTTCACCATCTCTTCAACGGAAAGATCGAAGTTTCGGTACACAATGGCGCCAATGCTCAGCGTGACCGGCCAGTTTTTTTCGCCCAGAATCACCAGCAGTTCACTGCGTATCCTGTCGACGATTGATCGGACATCGCCGGTATCCGTTTCGGGAAGCAGCATTGAAAACTCATCGCCGCCGAGCCGTGCCATCACATCGGTGGGACGGATCAGGGACGATACCGTGCGGGCGAAAAGCACCAGCAGTTCGTCGCCTCCGCTGTGCCCGTACGTGTCGTTCATTACCTTGAAGTTGTCCAGATCGATATAGACCAGGGCGAGTGGGAGCAGTGAACGCTTCGCCTTTTCCACCTCTCGTTGGAGGATCTCCCGGAAAAATCGCCAGTTGCCGACCCCGGTAAGCGGATCGATGAGGGACAGATCCCTGGCAGATCGATACAGCCGGATTATCTGGGCCAGCAGAAGGGTGTGCAGCAGGAAATAACCGAGCCTCACCATCATGTTGAGCAACGGGATCACGGGACTGGAATACCGGTGGCCGTACACGAGATCGACGAAAAACCAGATCAGCGCGGCGACAACAGATATCGACAGACCTGCCGTCCTGCCGGCAAAGAGTACGGCGACCGATATGGGGATCAGGTACACAATCGAAAGTGTCAGCTCATAGCCGGAGAGGTATTCCAGGAATCCGACAACCAGCGTCAGCAGGAAGAGACCGGTAAAGACACCGATCCGTTCCGGCATTGATTTCAGCTCATACATGAGCAGTTTCATGGACTTCCTTTCTTCATAACGCATCGCAGCGACAGCTGCCGCTGCATACCCGCTACTTCAGGATACGCAGAAACAGGCACAAAATCAACAGGCCTTTCCCGTCCCGGCAACCTTTACCACACCACTGGAAATTTCGGTGAATTCCCGGAACTCCCCTCAGCCCTTCAGCTGCAGCACCGTCACCCTCGGATAGAAGCCGAACGCCCGGTAGAAGCCGAAGACCGACTCGTGCCCCTCGGCGACGGAGACCACGATCCGCGCGCATCCCTTCTCACGGAGCCACCGGAGTGAGCGCTCCACCAGCCTGCCGCCGTAGCCGTGCCGACGGTAGTCCTCCTCGACGTAGAGGGAATCGATCTCCCCCTTTTCCTGCTCCATCGTGGAGATGCAGTACCCCACCGCCTTCCCGTCCTCCTCCACCACCTCTATCATGACATCCCCCTCATCCATCGCCGCGAATTTCTCGCAGCGCCTCTGGAAGGTGAAGGTGCCGAAATGGTCCTTGAAATACGTAGAGTCCCTGAGGTGCAGCTCGTTCAGCTTCTCCCATAGTGGCCTGATCGTCTCTATCCGCTCTTTCGGGATCACGACAAATTCACCGCTCATGTTACCTTCCGCCCTGTATCCCCAACCAACACTACTCCTCAATACAGCTGAATCAATGGTCTGACAGAGTAATGTATTTGACGTATTCTACAAGGGGATTATCGGTATGTCAATTACATAGCGGTGCGATTCTTCGGTTGTCCTATTGATCGCCGAACCGCACAGAGGGGGAGAGACGCGATGAAAAGAAAACTGCTGTTCGTCCTGTTCGCCGACGATGTCTGCCGCCAGAACCACGCCTTCATGTACGCCCTGGACCTGCACCGGCAGGGTCATGAGACCAGGATAATCGTCGAGGGACCGGCGACACGCCTGTTCGACGAGCGCCTCGGGGACAGGGAGTCGAAATTCTACGGGCTCTTTGCAGAGGCCAAAGAGCTGGGGCTGATCGCCGGTGCCTGCGGAGCCGCCTCCGCGGGCTGCGCCAACAGGAAGGATGACGTGGTCATATCGGATCTGGTTTCCAGGGAAGGGGTCAACCTCCTCTCCGGGATGTACGGTCATGCCGGAATCGGATCCTATGCGGACCAGGGCTACGAGCTGGTGATCGTCTGACGCGCCGCAGGCACGCCTGAAGCGGCGCCCTGCACACCGGGGACGGCGTACCGCGTTTCGCCCGGTATCCCGGCCCCGGGACGGTTCGTCAGCCCTCCTTTCTCTCCAGAGATTCCCGGATCTCCTTCAGCAGGTCGATCTGCAGTTCCTGAATCTCGATCATCTTCGACCACTGCTCAAGCAGGAGATGGTCCATCTTCTCGTGCAGGGTCCGAATTTCGATCTCCGATTTCAGGTTCACCTTGTAATCGTTCTCCGCGCGAACCCTGTCCTTCGCCTCAAGGCGGTTCTGGCTCATCATGATGACGGGCGCCTGGATCGCCGCGATGCAGGAGAGGACGAGGTTCATCAGTATGTAGGGGTAGGGATCGAAGGGACGCGCCAGGAGGAGATGGCTGTTGACGAGGATCCACAGAACAAGGACGGCAAAGAAGACTATGATGAATTTCCAGCTGCCCCCGAACTGCGCCACCCTGTCAGATATCCTGTCCCCGATGCCGTATTTCTCCTCGGACTGCGCGGCGGTGTTCGACGAGATCAGCTCGCTCTCGCCGATGTTTTGGATCACCTCGGCCTCGAGGCGTTCCAGCTGCCCCCGCTCCTCCAGCACAAGATTTGTAACGTACAGGATCCTGTATTTTTCGTAATCCCCCTTGCAGATAAAGGAGGAATCATTCCAGGAGGGGAAATCCTGCAGGATCAGCCTCTCGATCTCGTTCCGTATCCCGTGGCCGGTGATGACGTCACTCCGGGGAAACTCCTTAGCACAGACACTGCATCTGACGGTCTTCATGGTATTCCTCGCGTAGCGGCGCCCCCCCTTATGGGGCCGGCGTCCACTGTTGAATCAGAGCGATCCCCGGAGGAGCAGCAGCCGGTACTCCACGTCGATCCACCGGCCGAACTTGTACCCCACCTGGGGGAGGCGGGCCACCCTCTTGAAGCCCAGCCGCTCATGGAGCCTCAGGCTCACCTCGTTGGGCAGGGCGATGCCGCCGATGACGGCGTTTATCCCCATCACCCGCAGCTCATCCAGCAGCTGCCGGTAGAGGGCCGTCCCGATCCCCCGCCCCGTGGCGCCGGCATCGACGTAGACGGTGGACTCCGCCGTGAAGCGGTAGGCGCTCCGGTCCTTCCATCTGCCCGCATAGGAATAGCCGAGCACCCGCCCCCCCTCCTCGAACAGGAGCCACGGCAGGGACGAGGTGATTCCGGCGATGCGCCCCTCCATCTCGTCCGGGGGGACCGGCTCCTCCTCGAAGGTGACGGTCGTCCGCTCCACGTAATGGTTGTAGATCTCGCAGAGGCGGCGCGCATCCGCCGCCACCGCCCTCCGTATCGCGCCGCCGGTTTCCGCCATCACAGATCGTACCCGCATATATTGAGGGACTGCACGATGCCGTCGACGACCCGGCCGTACCGCGGCGTCTTCGCATCATAGGTCGCATCGACGGAATAGACGGTGTCCCCGCGCAGCAGCCGCTTCCGGTAGAAGACCATGCCGCGGTGACGGCCCGTGATCACGAGCCAGTTCTCGTGTCGACACTCCCTGGTAATCACGGCGCCCTCCATGGCAACCAGTATCCTCCGGCGCATCGTCGAAAGCCCCTCTTTGAACACGTTGTAGCTGCCGTAGACGCGGCACAGGAAAAAGGGGCTGTCCGCCGAGAGGGCAATCCCGTCGCCGCAGTCCCCCTCCCGGATCTCCGTGAAGACCGCTCGGGGATAGTTAAAGGCAAAGCCGAACCGGGCATTCACGTAGGTGACTGATCCCCCCTGCAGGCAGAGCGCCGCGGCGATCGCCGCTGCAATACCCCTCATAGGCTGTCCCCCGTGCCCCTTCTCTACACCGGCGGCGAGATTCCCGCAAGCACTATTTCCCCCTCTGCGGCGCGCCGGAGAACGGTTTTTTTCTTGAAATCACTGACCGTCGCGTCATTATGCGATCCATTGCCTGCCCTCCGGATCCGCTCTCGTGACTGCGGTGAGGGGACGAGACCACCGACGAGGTGAATTGCCATGGCGAGATACATTGCATTCTTTGTGATACTCCTCTTCCCATTCCTCCTCTCCCCGGCGAACGGACGCGGCGGTCGGCTCTCAGAGCTCCTGAAGGGCTCCAGGGATCTGGAGCGGGCGTGCACCGCTGGCAAGGCGGGGGCCTGCACCCGCACGGGCGTACGGAGGGCCTACGGCACCGGCGGGTACGCCAGGGACTACAGGGCAGCACTCCCCTATCTCGAAAAGGGATGCCGGGGGGGAGATCCGGCGGGGTGCAAGGAACTGGGCCTGCTGTACGAGCACGGCAGGGGGGTGTCCAGGGACTGCGGCAAGGCCGCCGGTTACTACAGGAAGGCCTGCGCCGGCAATCAGGCGCTGGCATGCCGGTACCTCGGGGTGTTGTATAAATACGGCCGCGGCGTGCCGAAGGACCGGAGACTGGCGAGGAGATATTTCCTGCTGGCCTGCAATGCCGGAGAGAAGAGGAGCTGCCGCGACGCCAACATGAAGTAGCCGCCGGGTCAGCGCCGCGCGATCCTGCGGGCGCCCCACCCCCTACAGGATCACCTTGATCCCCCGGTCCTTCAGGAATTCCTTCACCTGACGGATGCTGAAGGTCCTGAAATGAAACACCGATGCCGCCAGGAGGATGCGCGCGCCCCCCTTCACCACGCCGTCGTAGAAATGTTCCAGGGCCCCGGCGCCACCTGAGGCCACTACCGGGAGCTTCACCGCCTCCGAAATGGCCCTGGTGAACTCCAGGTCGTATCCATTCAGGGTCCCGTCGCCGTCCATGCTGGTGGGGAGTATCACCCCCGCCCCCATGTTCTGGCACTGCTTCGCCCACTCTACCGCGTCGCGCCCCGCCGGCTTCGTACCGCCGGACACCACAAGCTCGAACCCCGAGCGCATGGCGCTGTTTCTCCGGGCGTCGATGGCCACGGTGACCCGCTCGGATCCGATTTTCTTGGCTGCCTTCTCCACGAGCTTCGGCTCCTTCACCGCGGCGCTGTTCATGGAGATGCTGGTGGCGCCCGCCTCCAGCACCGCCTCGATGTCCTTCAGGCTTCCGATGCCGCCCCCGACGGTGAGGGGGATGGTGATGGCCGAAGCCACCTGCTTCACCCACTCAAGCCTTGTCGTGCGTTCCTCCACCGTGGCGGCGATGTCCAGCATGGCCAACTCGTCTGCACCCTCCTCCTGGTAAAACCGGGCGTTCTCCACCGGGTCGCCGGCGTCCCTGATGTCCACGAAGTGGACCCCCTTGACGACGCGGCCGTTCTTCATATCAAGACAGGGCATGATCTTCACGGGTTCCATGATATATCCTCCGCTCGGCATGAACGGACCCCGAAGGGGACCGTTCCCGACAGATTGATTATCCGAGTATCCGCTCGGCTACCGAAGAGAATACACCACCGCACCGGAGGCGTCAAACACAATATCACGGCAGTGCCATGCCGCTGCGGACCTGCGAACCGCGGATCCGGCACCCCCTCTACATATCGGCTGCACCCCGCAGACCGTAGTGCTTGAGAATCCCCTCCATACGCTCCACGGACATCAGCACGATGTCGTTCCTGTCGTTTTTCATGATGTACAGCTGGTCACCGTCATTTATTCCCAGCTCCTTCCGCAACCCCACCGGGATGATGATCTGTCCCTTGGAGCTCACCGTGACGACGCCGTAGAGCGTTTTATCCACCGGTTTCGGCTTCTTCACCATGGCTGAACCTCTCTCTTCGGAAACAGGAGCACGGGCGCAATGGTCTGTCAATCTATTTACATGCTATAAAAAAGTTTACATATAATAAATTGGTTTACATTTCTTACTTTTTGGTTGACATCTCCTCACTGCATCGTTTCATTGATATCATCACGATTCTGGAGGTTCACATGCACGGAACGGCACGTCTTCTGATCTACGGCGCGGGGGTCTATAATCTCCTTTTCGTCGCCTTTCACATCAGCTTCTGGAAGCTCCCGGGGCTCAACTGGGCCCAGGAGCTGCAAAGGCTGTCGCCGATGAACAGCGCAGTGATGCAGGTGATGAACCTGGCCCTCATCGCGCTATTCCTCATCATGGCCTTTCTCTCCTTTCGCCATAACGGCGATCTGACCGGCACGCCTCTGGGCAGGTCCATCCTGGGGGGATTCACCCTTCTGTGGCTGCTGCGGTTCATCGAGCAGTTCATATTCTTCGGATACCGAGGGCCGCTCCCCCCCGTACTGTTCGTCGGGTTCCTGCTCTACTGCATTCCGGCGGTGATGGCCTTCATGGAGGCGAAGGAGAGTATGGATAACGCACCCTGAGGGGAGACCGGAGCCGAAGCATCGCCCGGCTGCCGATATTTCTTCTTGACTATGCCCCGAAATGATTCTTTCCTTGGGAGATTTTACAGGAGCACTTACGGGCTCCGCAATCAGACAGGATTCCTGACCGCGGGGGAGCTTCTGGGCACACCTCGTATTCCATTCAGTCGGAGGCCACCGTGAGACGAATCGCCACAATCGCTCTCGTGTTTCTCTTTGGCGGCGCCATCTACGCCCAGACGGCACCGAAGATGACCATCGCCGACCTTTTCGCGCTGCTGCCGGAAAAACACCGGACCTTCCTCGATGCTCCGGTATCGCTGAAATACGTCGTAGGGAAATGGAGCTGCCCCGAGTGCGGGGACCGGTACGGATTTTCGGAGCCGGTGGTGGACACCAAAAACGGGTACATCAGACTGTCCCAGTCGGGGGGCGGCTCCACCGAAAGGGAGATCGCCCTCTTCACGACCCAGGACAAGAGGAACATCCTGGGCATACGGTATTATGAGAACAACGGCGCCAACTGCGCGGAGGCATCGATCGTGTTTCTCGAACGCGCCGCCGACGTCTGGGGCGGCTCCACCGGGAGGGTACTGCCGAAGCTGGAATACGGCCAGTTCCTGAAAAAACAGTACGCATCGAAGAAATTCATCGACCGGGAGATGAAGATGATCACGAAGTACTTCCAGCTGGATTACGCCCTTCCGCGGTACGGCACCGTGGTGAAGGTGACAGCCTTCACGGCGCCTCGCTGTACGGACTCATATCCCGGCGAGGAGGTGATCAACTTCCTACGGGAAAACGATCTCTTCGGGACCACGAGAAATCTCGCCTGGGACGCCGGGGCAGGGGTATTCAAAGAAATCCCATAGATATTTTCGCCATCTATCGGCGATTCTTCAGCAGAGACTCAGCCTCGGCCCTGACCCGGCCGTCGCCGTCGCGGCGGCACTCCTCCAGAAGGGCCGCCACCTCGGGATCACGGGGATACCGCTCCGCCAGGATACGGAGGTTCCTCACACGCACCGGAAGCAGCGGCCCCTCCCGGACGTTCCTGGCCAGCATCTCCCTGGTCTCGCCGTCCCGGAACAGCAGCCCCGCCAGTACCGCCATGCGGCGGAATCCGCCGACGATGGACGCCGCGTCGGCGAATCCGATCCTGTCGTAGTAATGGATGCTCTCCCGGGACACCCTGAGATGCCAGGCGAGCCCGTTCAGCTCCAGGATCGCCCGCCGGACTTCGGCGTTCAGGAGGGCCGCGGCATGCTCCGGTCCCCCGGTGCACCCCGTCCGCATGGCGGAATCGAAGTCCCCATCGCCGGTCGGCACCTCCGCCAGGTCAGGCCCCAGGGAGCGCAGCGGGGCGATGGAATTCCTGGTGACGATGAAGAGCTTCCCCTTCACCGGCAGTGAATAGCGCAGGCTCATCCCGTTCACGGTGTAGCGGGTGATTGTGTCCCGCATGGAGGTCCTGCCGGCAAATGCGGTCATGCCGTCGAGATCCCCCAGGATTCGCGGCGGGGACATGAGGTTCCCCGGCACGAACCTGAAACCCAGGGTCGACGCGGCATCGCGGAACACCTCGTTCTCCCCCGAGGATTCCGGCGCATGGCGCCGGCTGCAGCCAGGACCATCAGCGTAATCCCCAGAGAAAGGGCGATGTACGGGACGGTGCTCATCGCCTGACACCGCCGAGCCTGTCTGCCCACCGCTCCGGGAACCCGGCGTAGTAGCCCTTCCAGGTCCGCCCGTGCTTCCGGTAATGGTACCTGGCGTAGAGTGCCCTGGAGGCC
>JAFGJK010000156.1 GCA_016929135.1 Spirochaetota bacterium
CGACGAGTTACATGGGGAAGAGCGGGATCGCCGAAACCCATGCGCTCGCCCTGGGAACCATGGGGGGGATCGGCCACAAGGCGGCGAACGAGAAGATACACAACGCCGACTGCATACTGGCCGTGGGGACCGGGCTTTCGCCGGAGAACACGAAGATGCTCTCAAAGGATTTCATCGATCCCGAGCGGCAGGCGCTGATACACATCGACATCGAGCCGCGAAACGCCGGCTGGACGATTCCCGCTGCCGTCAGCGCGGTTTCTGACGCCGCCCTGGGCCTGAGGGCCATTATCGGCGCATTGCAATCGACTGAGCTGACATTCGATAAAAACGCCAGGATGGCTGCGCTGAAAGCGCACAAGGAGGCCTGTGGTTTTTTCACCTGCCCCGACTATCTTTCGGACACTATTCCCATCGCCCCGGAGCGGGTCATACATGAAATGAACGGCATTCTGGACGAAAACTCAATCCTCTGCCTCGATGCAGGGAATAACCGCCAGTGGTGCGCGAAACTCTTCCAGTCGAAGCGGCCGGGCCAGGTCTTCGCACCCGGCGGTGTCGGCGGGGTGGGGTGGGGTGTGCCCGCTGCCCTGGCAGCGCAGATGATTATGAAGAAATCGCATGCTTTCAGCGTCTGCGGCGATCTGGGGATGATGATGAATCTGCACTGCCTTGAAACAGCAATGCAGTACTCGGCCCCCGCCACCTTCATCGTTCTGAACAACTCGGCTCTGGGTAACATACGCGACTTCCAGAATCCCGAGCGCCGCTACTGCACCGAGTACAGGACGCCCGATCTGGCGGCGTACGCCAGTGCGGCCGGCTGCCGGGGCACCACCGTGAGCGAGCCGGGAGCGATCGGCGACGCCCTTCGTGAAGCAATCGCATCAGGGGAGCCGTCGCTCATCGATGTCAGGATCGCACTGGAGCCGCACTTCAAGCTTATGGGATGAACGGCCGAAAATTATACTAATTATTGTGTGGGGGGTGCATCATGAAGCTCATCATCCTGGCGGTATTTTTTCTCGTCTGTCCGGCACTGATCATCCATCTCTGTAAACGATTCCCGAAGCTCGATAAGGTCGGCCCGGCACTTCTCTGCTATGCCACCGGAATCCTCATCGCCAACATCGGTGTCCTCCCCGAGGGATCAGGTCAGACCCAGACCACCATCATGAACATCAGCATCCCACTGGCCCTGCCCCTGCTGCTCTTCTCCTTTGACATCAGGCGATGGGTCAGGCTTGCCGGAAAGGCCTTCCTTTCATTTATATGTCTGCTACTCGCGGTGCTCATTGCCACCACCCTGGCCTATATCATCTTCCACGACAGCCTCGATGAATCGTGGAAAGTAGCCGGCATGCTCATCGGGGTCTACTCCGGCGGAAGCATCAATCTTAACACGATCGGCCTCGCGCTCCAGGCAAAGGAGCACATTCTGGTGCTCACCAACACCGCCGACATGCTCATGTGCACACCCTACTTCCTGTTCGTCCTCTCCTATGCACAGCGGCTGTTCAATAAATTTCTCCCCCCCTTCTGCATGCCCGCGGCCGACCCGTCCAGGAGCACCGAATGCGAAGAGGTCGTCGTAGAGGACCTCAACGATTATTCCGGAATATTCAGCATCCGCATCATCCTTCCCCTGGTTGCGGCGACGGTCATGTCGGCCGCAATTTTTGCGGTCTCCTACATCGCCTACCAGGCGGCCCCCAGGGATTTCAACATGGCGGCGCTTATGATCTCCATCACGACACTGGGCATCGCGGCCTCCTTTGTGCCGAAGATCCGCAATATCAAGATGACGTTTCACTGGGGACAATACATCCTTATGGTCTTCTGCGTCGTGGTGGGCTCGCTGGCCGATCTGCGCCAGATAGTGCTCACGGCTCCGGTTATATTCGTCTTCACCGGCATCGTCATCTACGTGTCGATGCTCATACATCTGCTCCTGTCGAAGCTCTTCAAGATCGACACGGACACGATGATCATCACCTCGGTTGCTGGTGTGTTCTCCCCCCCCTTCGTGCCCGTGGTCGCGGCGGCCCTGAAGAACAAGGAGGTGATCGTGTCAGGGATCGCCACCGGCATTCTCGGATGGGTTATCGGGAATTATCTGGGAATCACATACGGATATTTCTTGAGAAGTTTTTTTCACTGAGAACTGGATGGTCCACTTGCAGCAGTGACGATCTATGGCCTCGCGGCGAGGTGGCTACTGGCGCCTGAATGTGATGGTGAAGCGCGTCCCGCCATCGCTCGTCATGTTCAGCGTACCCTTGAGCTGTTTCGTAAGCATGGTCACCAGGGAAAGTCCCAGGGTGCCGCAGCTTTCGATATCCATCTGCGCCGGCATGCCGATGCCGTCGTCCTTAACCACGATCTCCACGGTATCATCCTTTTCGGCCAGAGTCACGGATATGGTCCCCTGTCTTCCCTTCCGGTCAAGAAATGCGTACTTGAAGGCGTTCGATACGAGCTCGTTGATTATCAGCCCGCAGGGGATCGCCTGATCGATGGCCAGCAGGACCGGGCTCATGGAAAGCTCGAGCTTGATCGCCCCCGACATGGCATCGTAGAGGGATTTCAGCTCCTTGGCCAGCGTGGACGCGTAGTCCTTCATGTTGACGCTTGACAGGTCCTTCGAATGATACAGCATCTCGTGGATCAGGGCCATTGCCCTGATCCTGGTGGTGCACTGGCTGAAGAGATTCCGTATATCCTCGTTTGCGATCCGGCTCTTCTGGAGATTGATCAGGCTCATGATAATCTGGAGGTTGTTCTTTACCCGGTGATGGATCTCCTTCAGCAATACCTCCTTCTCCTCCAGGGACTTCTGAATCTGCTCTTCCGCCAGTTTACGCTTCGTGATGTCCCTGGTGATTGAGAGGATTCCCACGGCCCGGCCCTTCTCGTCGCGGATGAAGGTTGCCTTGTTCTCTGTCCATATCGTTGTACCGTGGCCTCTCAGCGTCTCCTTAAGTTCGATCGTCATCGATCGCGAGGGATCCCGCTCGGCGTCATGGGCGATCTCGTCCATCATAATCTCTTTGAGCCGCGCCGTATCATCCCCGGAGATAGAGGGGCCAACCGGCGAGCCGATATACTCCTCACCGGGAACCGAAAATAGATCCCGGGCATAGGCGTTCGCATAGATGTAGGTGAATGTCTTCAGGTCGATGACGCGGATGGCGTCCTGTACGTTATCGGTTATCTGCTGCAAGAATGCGTCGTTCAGTTTCATCGGGGCTGTCGGGCTCCTGTCTGCCGGCCTCCGGCACACGGTACTACAGATGCCACAATGTGAACAGCGATCCCATTATCAAGCACAATTTTAAATTTCCTCAGACTGGGTAGCCTTCCCGTTCTCCCGCTCTTTCACCAGGTCCAGGAACACCCTGATGAAGGTTGCACAATCCTCCACGACCCCTGCATGGGCATGGCGAAATATCGGCGCATCCCGGTCATTGTTCACCGCGACGATATGGGCAGAGGATCTCATGCCTGCCAGGTGCTGCATCGATCCTGAAATCCCGCAGGCGATATAGAGCCTCGGCGACACGCGCCTCCCGGTTTGACCCACCTGTCTGCCGTAGGGGAGCCATCCATAATCGCAGACCGGCCTGGAGGCGCCGAGGGCGGACCGGGGAAACAACGAGGCGAGCTCCATCAGGAGGGAGAGGTTCTCCCGGTTCCCGATCCCCCTTCCGGCCGATACGATCACCTCTGCATTGGCAAGCCCCGTATCATCCCCCTGGGAGACGGCGAGAGTCCCCTCCGGTTCGGTAGCGGTGAGTGCGACGCTCACGGGGAAACGCTCCACATGAAAGCGCTCATCACCCACGAGGGGTGCGGCACTGAAGGCGCCCGGCTGAACCGAAACGACTGTTCGTTCCCTTCGTGAGACAACATCCATCTCCATCTTGCCGTGCCAGCAAGGGCGGGTGTACACGGGCGAGCCTCCCTCCCCACGAACGCCGGTGACGACGGAGATGTAGGCGGCACTGATCCTCATTGCCAGATAGGGGGCGAGGTCCCCCCCCCGGGAGGTGCCCGCGATGACTATTTCCGTGGGATTCAAATGATCGATTAATCCGGTGATGGCCGCCGCGTATCCCTCGGCGTTGTAATGCGCCAGGCTCTGGCCCTCAATCAGTACGACATCGCATGGTAATCGCACCCCCTCGGCATTTCGGAATTCCTCAAAATCCTTCCCCGCCGACGCAAGGATCACCGTCGATGACCGTATGGCAGAGATCTGAACGGCGCAGCTGACTGCCTCCATCGTGGCGGCATCAGAGGCCGGTACTGAAGGCTCGGCGATTGCCAGTATCATCGGCCGGTCCCTTACAGCAGCGAGCGCTCGTGGAGCCAGGCATACAGACCCTCTGCCTTTTCGACGGTGCTCCCCTGAATCTCCATAAACCCCGTCCCGGCTCGGGGTTTCCGCACCGCCACGATCTCCTGATCCGGTGCCGCCCCTGCCAGATCAGAGGCATTGATGATCCGTATCTCCTGGTCCCGTGCCCTGAGCACGTTGGAGAGAGACGGATACCTGGGCCTGTTGATACCGGACTGCACCGCCACCACGGCGGGGAGTGAAAGCCTGAAGCACTCCCTGGTCTCAGCGTCGAGCTCCCGCTGCACCCTCACTCGTCTGCAATCATCCTCAAGATCCATCTTCAGAACCGCGGTGGCGTGGGGGATTTTCAGCAGCGCGGCGATCATGGGTCCCACCGCCGCGTTCAGTCCCTGTTCGGAGGTCATACCGGCAAGGATAAGGTCATAGCGGACATCGGCCGCCATGGCGGCGATGAGATGTGCCTTCATCGCCGGCGTGAGATGCACCTCCCCGGTGCGGATCAGCACCGCATCGTGCGCCCCCATCTCCAGCGCCTTCCTGAGTGCAACGGTGGTCGCGTCGGTTCCCACGGAGACCGCGTCGATGCCGGCGGCGATACCCCTTTCCTTCAACTGCAGCGCCTCCTCCATGGCGAACTCGTCGTAGCGGTTCATTCGCCAGGCCGCCTGATCCGCTGGGCGTATCGTCCTGCCGTCCCCCTCGACGGTGAAGGGCGCCTCCCCGTCGCAGACCCGGTCGATGCACACGAGTATTTTCACCTTTTACCTGCCGCCCCCATCTGTAACGATCAGGGCGTCCACCACCACCGGGCTCTCCCCCTGTATGAGGATCGGATTGATATCGATCTCCGTGATCTCTGGATGGAGTATGGCGATATCCCCGAGGGTGCGGAGTATCGATGCAAGCGTCATCCTGTTCACCGGCGGCATCCCCCGGAATCCTCCCAGAATTGCACTGCCCCGAATATCATCGAGCATCTCTGCCGCGTCCGTATCGGAGAGTGGCGCCACCCTGAATGCCGCGTCCTTCATCGCCTCCGCGTAGATACCCCCGAGACCGAAGAGAACGCACGGACCGACACCCTTGTGGCGTGTCATCCCGGCCATTATCTCACGGCTCCCCCGGACCATGCGGTAACAGATCACCGGAACCCCCGGAGCGTTCTCCTGTATCTTCCGGTAGGCCACGGCAACCTCATCCCTGTCCTTCAGTGAGAGGTGCACCAGGCCCCGCTCTGTCTTGTGAGGGATGTCGGCCGCACAGGCCTTCATGACCGCCGGGTATCCCAGCCGCTCCGCCGCCTCCAGGACCTCCTGCTCGCTCCCGGCAAGCACCTCCTCGGTCACAGGAATGCCGTAGGAGCCCAGAAGCATCTTGGCGCTGTGCTCGTCTAACGCCGCGGGACTGTGGCTGACCGCCGCGGCGAGGATGCGTTCCGCCTCGGGGTGTTTCTTTTCCACCGTCGAGAACGTACCTGCCGATCGCTCCCGGATGAGACGGTACCTGTTCAGCACCGTCATCGCCCTGGCGGTCTTTTCCGGTGAATCGAAAACCGGTACGTTCGCGTCCTCATACTGCTCGGTGTAATTGTCCTCACGACCGAAGAAGGATGAGAGGAGCAGCGGGATCCCGTATTTATAGGGGAGCTCGATATCCTCGGAGATGTCCTTTGTAAGGGCCTTGAGGAGATCCTCCAGTGGAATGTTGCCCAGGAGCTCCTTTATATGGTCGTATGCCTCTCTGATATACCCGGACATCATCACACCGTGCATCACGATGCCGTCCACCTCGCCGCTCTTCATGATCAGCTCGGTGAGGGTTCGGGTGAGCGTCTTGATCTCCATGCTGAAGGTGATATCTACCGGGTTCCCCGCGGGTGCGTGGGGGGGAATGTGCGCCTTCAGGGACTCCCGTAGCTTTTCGGAAAAGGGCGGAACCCTGAGCCCATGATTGTCCAGCACGTTGGAAATTGCCGTTCCGGGTCCACCGGAATTGGTGATAACGCCGATGCGGGTTCCCCTGAGGGGCGGCTGTGTCGCCAGTGCCCATCCCTGTCCGTACAGGTCCTCAACGGAATGAACCCGAATAATCCCCGCCTGCTTAAACATCCCCTCGTAGATATGGTCCGGTCCCGCCAGGGCGCCCGTGTGACTGAGCCCGGAGCGTGCCCCGGCGTCCGATCCGCCCACGTACTGGGCCACCACCGGCTTTCGGGGTGTTATTCTTCTCGCCACATCCAGGAACCCGGGTATATCCCGTATCCCCTCTATGTAGAGCGCCACCGCCCTGGTCTGCTCATCCATGCCCAGATATTCCAGGGCGTCGATGATGCCCAGGTTCGCCTCGTTTCCCACGCTGATGGCCTTGCTGAAGCGTATGCCCCTTCTGCCCAGGTACGGTATCGACTGGGTGATGTAGGTGCCGCTCTGCGATGCGATACCCAGAAGTCCCGGCCTCGCCGTCAGGGGAACCACCGTGGTGTTGAGCGATATCTCGGTATTGATGATCCCCATGCAGTTGGGACCGACAAAGCGGATTCCGTATTTTTCCGAAATCTCCCTGAGGCTCTCCTCCAGGTTTTTTCCGTCGTCCCCGGTCTCCCTGAAGCCGGCGCTGATTATCACCGCCGACTTTGTCCCGATCTCACCGAAATCCTTCATGAGTGCGAGTACCTGGGGCGCCGGCACCACGAGAAAGGCAAGATCCGGTACCTCCGGCAATTCCCCGGGATTTCTGTATGCCCGGCATCCCAATACCGTTTCCTCTTTCGGATGGATCGGGTAGAGGGTGCCCCCATAGCCGTCTTTCAGGATACTCAGGGCATGCATGGTCCCCATCTTCATGGCGTTATTGCTGGCCCCGGCGATGGCGATGCTTCGGGGGTTCATGATTTTCAACAATGGATTTTCCTGCATAGCGCCTCTCATATACAAATATTTATTGGGACAATATTAAAATTAGAGCAATGTATATCATAGTCGCTCCGCACGGAAAATATAGCAATAAAAAAATAATAAAAAAATCGAGCGCTCGCTCTTTTTTTTATTGACACAGTTGCTCCCATCAACCACTGTCAGTGCATGGATGGTGCCATATGAGCGAGATATTCATGATACGCCACGGTCAGGCCTCCTTCGGAAGCGGCAATTACGATGTCCTCTCCGAGCGGGGAGTCCGACAGTCTAAGCTGCTCGCCTCGTACTGTCACGACGTGGGGCTCAGCTTCGACGCCGTCTATACGGGGACACTGCAGCGCCAGAGGCGCAGCGCGGAGGTGTTCATACAGTTCTACAATGCAAAGGGGATCACGCTACCCGCGCCGGTCATCCTGGAGGGATTCGACGAGTACAACTCAAGAAAGATCATAGAGACACAGATGGTGGAGATGCTGGCCGATGAGCCTTCGCTGAAGGAGGACCTGGACAGGATACTTACCGACCGCAAGTCCTTTCAGCGCATCTTCGAGCGGGCCATGCTCAGATGGGTCTCGGGCGGTCATTCCTACGAAGGCCTTGAATCATGGGAGCGGTTTCAGAAGAGGGTCTCCGCAGCCCTGGGCTCCATCATGGGCCAGGGGGAGAAGAAGAGACTGTTGGTCTTCGCCTCCGGAGGATCCATCTCCGCCTCGGTGCAGCATGCGACGCAAATTTCAAATGAAGAGACGATGCAGCTCTGCTGGCAGATGGTGAACTCTGGAATCACGAGATTCAGGTACAACAGTACCCGCATCACCCTCTCATCTTTTAACAGCTATCCGCACCTTGAGCTTCCACGCGAGCGGGAGCTGATAACCTATCGATAACAGAAGGAGGAGCCATGGATTTTACGATTTCCGACAAGATGAAGACCATACTCGCGATGATCAACGAATTCGTTGATAAAGAGCTGATCCCGCTGGAGGTGGAATTCCTGAACCACGACTTTCGAGACATGCTCCCGGTGCTCAGAGAAAAGCAGCGAATGGTGAAGCAGATGGAGCTCTGGTCCCCCAACTACCCGAAGGACATCGGGGGGATGGGGCTGGATCTTATGGAACACGCCCTGGTATCAGAGGCACTGGGAAGGACCCCCATAGGCCACTACGTGTTCTGGTGCCAGGCGCCGGACGCGGGAAACGTTGAGATACTTCACAAGTACGCCACGAAGGAGCAGAGGGAGGAGTATCTCATGCCCCTTGCCGGTGGGGAGATCCGAAGCTGCTTCGCCATGACCGAGGTGGACATGCCCGGGTCGAACCCGGTGCTCCTTGAGGCCAGCGCGGTGAAGGATGGAGGCGATTACGTCATCAACGGCCACAAATGGTACACTACCGCCGCAGACGGCGCCAGGTTCGCCATCGCCATGGCGGTCACGAATCCCGAGGCGCCGATGCACCTCCAGGCGAGCATGATCATCGTTCCCACTGACACCCCCGGCTTCAACCTGGTGCGTAACATCCCCGTAATGGGCCACAGCGGCAGCGACTACTTCAGCCACGGGGAGATAATCTTCCAGAACTGCCGTGTCCCGCAGAAAAACCTGCTGGGTCCGGAGGGGCAGGGCTTCGTGATTGCCCAGGAACGCCTCGGCCCGGGACGGATACACCACTGTATGCGGTGGCTCGGGATCTGCAGCCGCTCCTTTGACCTTTTATGTCAGCGCGCCAACGACCGGAAGATCACCCTTGACGGAAAGACACTGGCAAGCCGCCAGACGGTTCAGAACTGGGTCGCCGAGAGCGCCTCTGAGATCCAGGCTGCCAGGCTCATGACCCTCCATGCAGCGTGGGCTATCGAGACCCTGGGGCTCAAGGAGGCGCGCGATGAGGTTTCCATGATCAAGTTCGTTGTGGCCAATACCATGAACAGGGTGGTCGACAGGGCGCTCCAGGTGCACGGCGGACTCGGCATGACCGACGACACGATCCTTGCATTTTTCTACAGGCATGAGCGTGCCGCGCGCATCTACGACGGCGCCGACGAGGTACACAAGACATCCCTGGCCAGGCGGATCCTTGGCCGGTACTGGAAGCAATGATCAACTTCAGCGTATTCAGCGAGCTGGTTATGCTCTCCATGGAGGATATCTGCCGGGATATCTTTCACGAGCACGCCGACTCAATAAAGACGAAAAAAGAAAAGATCGTGGTGAAAAACCTGGTCATCATCTTCAATGCGACGCTGAAATTATCCAACATGAAGGGCTTTCAGGCCATGAGCGTCCGCGACCTCTCCAGGGAGACCGGCCTCAGCATGGGTGCCCTCTATTCCTACTTCAAGGGGAAGGAGGAGCTGCTCGACATGATCCAGAACCAGGGGCTCAGGATCACCTCGCGCATCCTCAATGAGCAGATCGAAAATGAGAGCGACGCCAGGAACAGGCTGCGTGCGGCGATCCGCACGCACCTCTTCCTGAGCGAGGTCCTCCAGCCATGGTTCTACTTCGCCTACATGGAGGCAAAGAACCTCAGCAAGAGGCTACAGAAACAGGCGATTGAAAGCGAGTTGTACACCGAGAAGCTGTTCATCGACATACTCGATGAGGGAAGACGCAGGGGTGACTTCAAGGTTGAAAACAGCATCCTCGCCGCCGCCCTCATTAAAGCGGTTCTTCAGGACTGGTACCTCAAGCGTTGGAAATACTCACGGCGCAATATTGCTGTTGACGAATATGCCGACTATATAATTTCTGTTATCGAGAGGATTATCATTGAGTGATCACAGAGCGGACCATGACGGGCGGAATCACCCTTCCACGTCCCGATTGCCCGGGAATCTGCCCAGATCACCACGCAGATCGATCACTGACATATATGAGATTAAACCATCACAATATGGGCTGGCGCAACTATGACTGAGAAAAAGATCGACGAACCAGTAAACGTGCGGACAGGAGAGGAACTGGATGTCGTAAGGGTCAGGAACTATCTGGTTCAGGCCATTCCCGACCTTACCGGCGAGATAACAGTACAACAGTTTCCCAGCGGTTTTTCCAATCTCACCTATCTTATCACCATAGGGAACCGCGATTTTATACTCCGCCGTCCACCCTTCGGGAAAAAGGCGAAATCGGCGCATGACATGAATCGGGAATTCATGATGCTATCGAATCTGAAGCCGAATTTCCGTTACTGTCCCGAACCGATCCTCTACTGTGACGATACTGAGGTTATGGATTCTCCCTTTTATGTAATGGAAAGGATCAAGGGGATCATCCTCAGAAAGAATCTGCCCGATGGCCTTTCATATACGCCGGTGGAGGCGAGACGGCTCAGCAAAAGGCTCATCGATGTACTCTGCGATCTTCATGATCTGGACTACAAAAAGATCGGACTTTCCGATTTCGGGAAACCGGAGGGCTATGTGAAACGGCAGGTGGAGGGCTGGAGCCGGCGATACAGGGATTCGAAAACGCCCGATGCGCCTGACTGCGAGGAGGTAATGGAATGGCTGTCCAAGAAGATGCCTCCTGATTGCACGAATCCCTGCGTGATACACAACGATTACAAACTCGACAACGTTGTTCTCGCACTGGACGACCCGCTGGAGATTATCGGAATCCTGGACTGGGAGATGGCGACCATCGGGGATCCCCTCATGGATCTGGGAAACTCGCTCGCCTACTGGATAGAGGAGAAGGACCAGCAGAGCCTGCAGCTCCTCCGGATGATGCCCACCAATCTGCCGGGCATGATGACCAGGAGGGAGCAGGTGGCATACTATGCCGAGAAGCAGGGAATGAAAATCGATAACTTCGATTATTACTACTGTTTCGGAATCTTCAGGCTCGCCGTGATCATGCAGCAGATATACTACCGTTTTTTCCACGGTCAGACCAGGGACGCTCGATTCCAGATGCTCATACACGGCGTAAAGATAATGGATGACGTGGCGAAGCGTGTCATAAATCACGGAGAGTGGTAAGATACTCGGGGAGGTACCGTAAATGAAAGCCGGGGAGATAAAAAAAGTACTCATCATCGGTTCCGGAACCATGGGCAGGCAGATCGGTTTTCTGTGCGCCTCCTGCGGTTACGATGTCGTCATGTATGACATAGAGACAAAGGCGCTGGAGGGGGCCAAGAAGGGCGTGGAAAAGGTATCCAAAAGCTTTCTCCAATGGAAGAAATGCACGCCCGAGAGCGCCGAAGAATCTCTGAGCAGAATTACCTATACCTCGGATCCTCTGGCAGCCGCAAGGGATGCCGACCTGGTGAGTGAATCGGTCCCTGAAAATCCTGAGCTTAAAGAAAGGGTTTTTGCGCAGTTTCATGAACTCTGTCCCGAAAGAACCATCTTCACCTCGAATACCTCGTCGCTCGTGGCGTCCCAGTTTGCCAAGGGATGCGGGAGGCCCGAGAAGCTCGTCGCCTTTCATTTTTACGATGTTCGCACGGCAGTCATCGCCGACGTCATGCCCCATCCCGGCACCACAAGGGATACCGTCAACGTTGTCATGGATTTCGCAAGAAGTCTGAAGCAGATTCCGATCCTGCTCGAAAAGGAGTACCCGGGATTCCTCTTCAACAATATACTCATGGCCATCATGGGCTCGGCGCTCACACTGGCGTCGCGTAAAATAGCGCCGATACAGGATATCGACCGCTCCTGGACCGGTGTGCTGCGGATTCCCATGGGCCCCTTCGCGATGATGGACGGGGTGGGCCTAGACACGGTGTGGCACATCACCAATTACTGGGCGGATAAATTGAAAGATCCCCAGTCCCAGGCGAACGCCAGATTTTTAAAGGATTTCGTCGACAAAGGGAAACTCGGGGTCAAGAGCGGCGAGGGGTTCTATACCTATCCCAATCCTGAATTCCAGAGGCCAGGATTCCTTGAGGGAACGAAGTAGGACCGGTTCTAATCGATACGATTCAGATAAATCCACGGGGGTGTGCAGCATGAAAGTTGAGTACGATTTTAACGGGAAGATTGCCCTTGTCACCGGCGCGAGCCGCGGAATCGGGGAGGCAATCGCGCGATCCCTGGCAGCCCACGGGGCAGAGGTCATCCTGGCAAGCAGAAAAATCGATGCGCTTGCCGGCGTTGAGAAGGCAATCAAAGACGCCGGGGGCAGTGCTTTTTCCATAGCGTGCCACACCGGCGAGATGAAACAGATTGACGCACTCTTCGAGGAGATACAGAAAAAATACGGCAGATTGGATTATCTGGTGAACAACGCAGCCACGAATCCGTATTTCGGTGAGGTGCTGAATGCAGAAGAGTCTGCCTGGGAAAAGACGGTCTCGGTGAACCTCAAGGGGTACTTCTTCATCGCCCAGAAGGCCGCACGAATAATGAAGGACGGGGGAGGGGGGGCCATCGTCAATGTGGCCTCCATCAGGGGCGTCAGGCCGGGCCCCTTCGAGGGCATCTATTCGATCACCAAGGCCGGCGTCATCTCCATGACATACTCCTTCGCGCGCGAGCTGGCACAGTACAACATAAGGACAAACTGCCTGCTCCCGGGTCTTACGGATACCAAGTTCTCCTCCGTGCTGGTCAACAACGAGGCAATGCTCAACATGGCCATCCAGGCCATCCCGCTGAAACGCATTGCGAAGCCTGAAGACATGGTGGGTGCGGTGCTCTATCTCCTGTCGGACTACGCATCATACACGACGGGAACCACCGTTACAGTCGATGGCGGTGTGAATCTTTGAAATCAACACTGCGTGAATGCCCTCGGGCCGGTTGAGAAGGATATTGTGATGGACTACTTTTTCCACCCCCGCGGTGTCGCCGTTATCGGGGCAAGCGACAATATGCAGAAGGGGGGATTCCATCTCATAAGGAACGTGCTGGACGGGTACGGGGGCAAGGTCTATCCGGTGAATCCCCGCTGCAGGGAGATACTGGGGGTCCCCTGCTATCCCGACATCGCCTCGATACCCGATAACTTCGAGGTTGCGATCTATTTTATCCCTGCACAGCTACTTCCTGACACTATTCGTCAATGCGCAAGAAAAGGGGTGAAGGGGATCATCATCGAATCGGCCGGCTTTTCCGAGGTTGGTCCCGAAGGAGTTCTCCTACAGCGTGAATCCGTGGAACTGGCGGGAAGCCTCGGCATCAGGCTCTGGGGCCCCAACTGCATGGGTTACCTTGACGCCTATACCCGCAATGTCTTTTCCTTCATGTACGTTGACCATTGGAAAACACTGATGAAGCCCGGCCCCGTTTCTCTCATCGTGCAGAGCGGGATGCTCTCGGCGGGATTCCTCATGATGATCCTGGAAAAGGGCGGCATGAGCATGAGCAAGGTATGCTCAATCGGCAACAAATGCGACGTGCACGAAACGGAGTTGCTGGAATACCTCATCGCTGACGAGCAGACCGGTGTTGTCGGCTGCTACCTCGAATCGGTCATGGATGGCCGGAAATTCCTGGACCTTGCCCGGTCCACAGCGAAGCCTATCGTGGTCCTCAAATCAGGACGGAGTCCCCTGGGCTCCCGTGCGGCAATGAGCCATACCGCCAGCCTTTCAGGCTCCGCCGCCATATACGCTGGTGTCTTCCGGCAGGCTGGAATCGTGCCCGCATACGATGTCCATGAGCTCATGGACTATGTTCGGGGCTTCTCCATGACTCCGGCCTGCCCGTCGCAGGGGGGTACCGCGGTGGTCACCTTTTCCGGCGGGGCCGGCATCGTCACGGCCGATCTCCTGTACGATCATCGCCTTACCATGGCCGACCTGGGCGTGGAGACGATGGGACGAATACAGGAAGTGTTCCCCCGGTGGATGAAGCCCTCCCATCCACTGGATCTTTGGCCTGCGGTGGAGGCGAACGGGCTCGAGCATGTGTACCTCTCGGTTGTCGAATCCCTTATGGAGGATCCCGGTGTCGATTCAATCCTTGTCGAAACGGTAGGGTGGGGGGATAATCCGACAGGCTACATCACAAGGATCGGCGAGTTGAAAAACAGTTACGGAAAGCCGGTTGTACTCTGGATGGTGGGTGGAAGCGAGGTGAGCGACGGTATTCGAAGAGCCGCGGAGTCGGCGGGAATTCCCTCCTTCACGGAGATCAACAGATGCGTATCCTTCATCGCCGGGGTGAAGCGGCATTTTTACAAAAAGAGGCGCATTGGCCTGATCTGATTCGTATCCGCGTCGGCAGTTCCACACAATCGATGCGATAAGTCATAAAAGGGGGATCCCGGTGGTGCATCCACCGGGATCCAGTCTACTGGGGAACCTGCCGAGATGGATTACACGGCTCTCTTTTCTTCAACGCTCTCCTCATTGTTCACCTCCGGAATGCCCGCGAGATCCTTGATGATCCTTTTGCGCAGATTGATGTCATACTGCGAGGTGATGGCGATCTGCTCCATAATGGGAGATCCTCCGCCGTGTACGCCGGCGTAATTAAATGCAGCCCCCAGGGTGGAACAGCTCATATCGATGAAATAGAGCCAGAATTTTATCTGCTCCTCAATCGGTATTCCCGGATTCCGCTTCATGTATTTTTCTATGTATGGCCGCAGTTCGCTGCTTACAAGCTCCTGTTCCATTGGAAAGGTTGCGGTAATCCCGCCGGCGATATCGCAGAGCACCTCCTGCTCGTGAAACATATTCTCGCCGGTGAGACAGCGGCCCACGTTGCAATAGAGAGAATTGGGGATGTAGGAGGACATCGACCGTGCTTGGATGGGGATCCTGCATACATCGCCGGGCCCGTTCGGCATGATGGACCATGTGGGGCTCACGACCGTCTGGGCCATAACATAATACTGGGCACAGAGGAAGGGAGACAAGCAGTCAAGGATGAACGCTGATTTCCTGAAACGGTATGTCGATAAGGGCCTTCATGGCGTTAAGATAAAAAAGGGGGTTCTATGCCTATCCGGATCAGGAATACCAGCGGAAAGATTTTATAAAGGGGAACGCATAGTTATAAATTCTATCGACTCCCCAGGTACGAATGCGTACCTGCAAGGCTGGAGGTGGCGATGAAATAATATGCCGGAAAATCCCTGGGCGCTGTTTTTTTGAATCGTGTGCAAAAAAATGGCAGCACACCCTGTGTGGCGTAAAATAAAAAAAAGGCAGGTACGTCGATAAACATTGGAACAATATGAATCACATGATTCGCTGCATGGGCAAATACCTGCTTTCGAAAAGCTGAGGAAATGGGCAGACGCAAGGGTCATTGTATATTCCGAGCATAACGATTTGATAAGGAACGACAGGGTCAGAGATCACATCGAAAGAGAGATCGCCGCTAAAACCAGACAATTTCCCGATGTGGAGCAGATACGAAAATTCTCTCTCCTTAAATTAAGATCAGACGCAGGCTGCCGGCGAGAAGACGTCGCTTCTGAAGGATGAGCGGCATATCATCAAGAAAAAATACGTCGGTGAGATCGATACGATGTATGCCGAGGATATGGCGGCATGATCGATTGCGATCAATGAATCCCTGCCTGATGATGCAACGAAATAAACAGCGGGACCCGTACTGGTTCACAAAATTGTTTGACTTCCTTTCCCGTCACCTGTAATTACTTGTGAACAAATGCACTAAACAAGCCGCACACACAAAATGAGAGGGGAGCGCGGGTATGCTGAGGGAAAATCAAACAGTGTCATCATTGTTTCAGGAGCAGGCGAAGAAGTACGGCGACAGTTCATGCGTATCATTTAAAATGAACGGCTCCTACCGGGACATTTCATGGTCGGAGATGAACGACATGGTGCACAGGGTAGGGTGGTTCCTTCTGGGGGCCGGAGTTCGGAAGGGTGACAGGGTCGGGATTTTCTCTCCCAACAGGTACGAGTGGTGGATCGCGGACCTGGCGGCGCTCTCAGTGGGGGCCACGGACGTTCCCGTCTACGCCACAAATTCCGCCGAGGAGACCCAGTACATTCTGGCGCATGCCGAGGTCAAGGTCTGTTTCACCGGCACGCGGGAGCATCTGGAGAAGGTTCTCCAGGTAAAAGACCGTTTGCCGAAGCTCGAGACGATTGTCATTTTTGACACACCCAAGGATCGTATCGAGGGGGTGATCTCGTTCAATGCGGCCTGTGCCCGCGGTGAGGCCTTCGGCATCAAATCCCTCTTCGACGAGCGTTTGAAATCGATCGCACCCGACGATGTGGCCACAATAATTTACACATCCGGAACCACCGGCAATCCCAAGGGTGTCATGATCATGCACAAGAATTTTATGGCCAACATATCACAGATTGATATGGAATACAGCCGCTACTTAGAGGAGGGGGACGTCTTCCTCTCTTTTCTCCCACTTGCCCACGTCCTCGAAAGGATCGTCGGGTATTATCTGCCCATGGCCGGGGGGATGAAGGTTTCATTCGCCGAGGATTTTGCGCACATCGCTCAGAACCTTGCCGAGGTGCATCCTCATATCATCGTCAGTGTTCCACGACTGTACGAGAAAGCCCATGCCGGCATCCTGGCAAGGATTGCGGATGCCGGTACGATACAGCGGCTGATCTTCCGCAGGGCGGTGAGGGCGGCGAAAAAAAATCTGACCTACATATGCAACGAACTCCCCCGGAGGGGGCTTTTTGCGATGATATACAATCTTTATGACAAGCTCGTATTTTCGAAGCTGAAGGCTGCTCTGGGCATGGACCGCTTGAAGATCGCGGTTTCTGGCGGCGCGCCGTTATCCGTGGCTGATGCGGAGTTCTTCCTTGGCATGGGACTCATGATACTCGAGGGATACGGGCTCACAGAGACATCCACGGTGACAAACGCGAACCGCCCGGGTATGATAAAACCCGGCTCAGTCGGTCCTGCACTGCCGTTCACGGACATGAAGATATCCGACGAAGGGGAGGTGCTGGTAAAAGGGCCGCAGGTCATGAAGGGCTACTATAAAAACGACGAAGCCACGAGAGATGCGTTTACCGTCGATGGCTATTTCAAGACAGGCGATATCGGAGCATTCGACGAAAAGGGGAGGCTCGTCATCACAGGGCGCATCAAGGACATCATCGTCACCGCGGGCGGTAAAAACATATCCCCGCAGAACATCGAGAACAGCCTCAAAAACTCAAAATTCATTGAGCAGGTGGCGGTGATCGGTGACAGAAGGAAATACCTCTCTGCCCTGATAATTCCGGCCTTCGATGAGTTGAAGAAATGGGCCGACGCGAACGGAATCGTTCATGCCGGCAACAGAGATCTCATTGATAACGATACTATCCGGGAATTGATCAGCCGTGAGATAAAGGAAAACACAAGGCACTTCGCCAGGGTTGAGCAGATACGCAAGTTTTCACTCATGGACGTCGAGTGGACCCAGGCAACGGGAGAGCTCACGCCGACGTTGAAGGTGAAGCGGCGGGTTATCGAGAAAAAGTACTCAGCGGAAATCGATGCCCTGTACCCTGAAGGTGATTCCGACTGACATGTTTCTGCAATGGCGACTGTAGTAGCCTCGATGTCTCGAAAAGAGCCGTCACAATCGGGGCAATGTCCGGGAGCCCACTGATCACTCCATCGGCTTCAGCATCTCGTCGTACTCCTCCTGGCTTCTACAGTACTGACGCATCTCGGGATGCTCGATAAAGGGACGCATCATGGCCCTCGTCTTTTCGGGAATGGCATTCCAGATGGCCTTTCTCCCGTCTTCACCGGATCTCGCCATCTCTGCAGCGAGCACCCTGAGAATCGAATTCGCAAACCCCGCAGTCTTCATGGATACGTCGTGGCTCCTCGCGAAGCCGTAATCGTCGTTCACGGCGCTGATCATGATGTCCCGAAGAAGCAGGTTCCATAGTTCGGTCACCCCGTCTCCCTCGGGAATTGCGAGAATATCCAGTATCCGCTGCCGGTACTCCGGCATGAGATATTGTTCCATGGTCGTCGGGTCGAAGGGGAACCCACCTATTTCTTCAGATTCAAATCGGCGGCGCTCATAGAAATTCCTGAGCCATTCGAAATACGAAACGGTCACTCCGCCGCCATTGGCCAAAAAATCATAGATTACCGTGATGCCCCGGCGGTGAAGGACTGACTCCCCCTTGGATGTGTTCGTCCCGTTACCGCCGCTTGCCACTATCTTTGCATTGATGCGAGATGCCACTTCAACGGTGATAACGTTTTCCAGCGCGCAGGGGAGGAGGAGGTCACATTCCATTTCCAGAATTGATGATCCTTCCCTGGCCCCGAAAATTGTGCGCGTTACATTTGTCTTTACACCGACACAAGAATGTTCCCGGGAACTGCTGACGCATCCGAGTATCTCCTCGATCTTCAGATGATCGCCGATTATCGCACCCCCCGCATCCGACACGGCAACCAGATTCACCCCGTATGGTGCGAATTCCGTCAACACTGATCCACCTACCTTTCCGGTTCCCTGCACGATCATCCTCTTGTCCCGAAGAAGCTTCGGAAACACCGTATCCGTGAGATACTGCCACCGCTGCAGGTCAACGACGGGCTGCCCGGATCCATTAAGAACCGCAGATTCGTTGTATCTCGCCACTGAGTGGAGCAATTCGGTGTCCCTTTGTGATATCGGCTCGACGCTCTCCCACTTACCGTCGAGATAAAGCCTCGTGACCATCGCCAGTACGCAGTAGAGCAGCCCCCTCCCTGTTGCCCCGGTCCTGGCGGCAATGCCCATTCGCGGCTTGCCGGTTATCTGCGGCGCCACAACGAGCTCCAGGTAATGCTCATCGGTGATGAGCCGCCGCAGCAGCAAGCGATCGCTCCAATCTATATCGAAATGTTCGCGAAGTATCTTCCTGGCTTCTTCGAGAGATATCACCCGGTTTCCCACCACCGTAACTCCACGCTTAACACCGTAGGCGACCAGTGCAAGGTCCCTCAGGGCTGATTTGAATCCCTCAAAGAGTATGCCTATCTCCGAAGGTCCGCATCCCACGTCTCCCGCGGGAACATCGTGCACCGGACCGGTCACGAGGAAAAGCGAGCGCCCGAAATTCGCCACGGTATCGACGAAATCCAGCGTCCTGTCCGTGAAGTCCCCGGGATTTATGACCATTCCTCCCTTGGCACCACCGAAGAGTATCTTTGTGCGGGAGGTCTTCCACGTCATCATAAATGACAGGGCGCACACCTCATCGAACTGCACGATCGAATCGAGACGCAATCCGCCCTTGGCACTCCCGCGAGCGCTGTTGTGTGCGAAACGGTAGCCCGGCAAATTTTCGTTGCGGACTCCCTTGTTACTGGCCACGTAGAATTCGCTGAGATGTTCGAACCTGAGGAGCTTTCTCATTATCCGGTCCTTTTCGTGAAGGGAGAGAAATTCCGCGGCACGGTAGAAATCTGTGATGGCATTCAGGAGAAAATTCATCATCTCTTCGTTCGATGTGAGATCTGAGTTTTCCGCGATTAGATTTCGGAGATGCGACAGCATGGTCGATGACTGCTCATCGCTGGTTTCGCCATCGCTTATCACTCGAACGATCTCCTCAAGCCTGGTCTCCACCTCCGGGTTCTTCCTACTGGTTTCGGGACCGTTAGTTATCACGACCCCCTTGATATCCGAAACAGGAAATTCCACCCCGTTTTTTCGCTCGGCATAGAGAGTCATCACCTGTACCGATCCTCCGGGCAGGCCGGTACCGAAGGTGTCGAGGTAAGTTCTGTGTAGATTTATTCTTTGTTTCTCAATGACCCTCAACACTCGAAGCACAAAACCTCGGTCTGCATTCTTCGCCGCAATTGATATCCGAATCTCCGGAATATGCCCCAGGTTTTCCTGGCCGTCCTCGGCCTCTTCGGTGGAAACAACGACGCCTGATAGTTCCATGGCCAGGGAGAATAGCTGTAGATGACGCTTGATCCTCGATCTGGTGCGAAGCACATTGATCTCCTCGCTCATGTAATTTGGCGGTAGATTATCAAGAAAGGTCCGTGCGTATTTCCCATTGTTGACAAGGCATTCGTTTTTTACCACCTCAATCAACGCCAACTCATCGTCCCGCACCGCCATTTCTTTTCGTCCAGCCTGTTCCAGCGAGATAATCCGCACGCCACTGGAGGATTTCACTGAATCAAAGGAGATGATCCTCATTGACATG
Source organism: Spirochaetota bacterium (assembly GCA_016929135.1). Taxonomy (GTDB): domain Bacteria; phylum Spirochaetota; class UBA4802; order UBA4802; family UBA5550; genus JAFGJK01. The sequence goes on from JAFGJK010000156.1 coordinate 20,376, forward strand.
TTTTCCTCAATGATCCTGGCGAGCCTCCCCGGGAAATCCCTTCCCACGTTCACAAAATAGGTGAGTGTCTTGCCGTCGTCGCTTTCGTGACGAATGAAATCCGTATTTGCGTTCAACATCTGGCTTATGATGAAGATATGCCCCGCAATGTCGCTGGCGGTATTGCTTATAAAATAATAATTCGGCATTACTGACTCGTCGAAATGCTGTTCAACGATCTTTTCGGCGGTATTCATATCCATCTGATACCGGCTCTCCAGCATGCCCATTACCTCTGCGGAGAGGGTAATTTTGATCTGCCGTATCCTCTCTAACGATGCCGTATAGCCCTTGGCAAGTTCCCTCTTCATTAGTATCTCCCTGTATTATGATTCAACGAATTAATATGTCGAACCTTGTTGAATCGGAATTGTGCGTCGATGAGTCATCCTATTCGTAATTACTGTGATAGCCATTCGTCATTACCGAAAGGGACAGGGCATTAAATCTATTTATTTCTCGAATGCATGCCATAATTGTATTCTTGTATAGTGAGACTTTTTATAGTATGAAATTGAATAAACGCATACAGTAACATTTACTTTTCCTTGTCATATATGTTACTATTTAGTTTCCAGTGGTTTTTTTTCAAGTAAACTATTCATTTGATTCCTTAATTGCATTAAGTGAATATTGTTCACTTAATGAACATAATTCAGATATTGTTTTGTTGTCAACACCATTTTTGATAATCTTTTTAAGATGATTAATAATTAAAAAATTGTTGACATAAAAAAACAATAATGAATTGTATTCACATTATGAATATTATTCACTGTATAACGTACCAAACTTAAGTTAACAAGGAGATATATATGACAAAGATGACTCCTTCTGAAGCGTTTGTGGAAACCCTTGTAGCCGAAGGTATTACCAACATCTTCGGCATCGTTGGCAGTGCGTACATGGATGCGCTGGATCTGTTCCCCACTGCGGGCATACGATTCATTTCAGTGGCCCATGAACAGGCTGCGGCCCATGCGGCTGACGGGTATGCCCGTATCACCGGGAGACCGCAGGCCTGTATCGCCCAAAACGGCCCGGGAGCTGCAAATTTCGTATCGGCCATCACCGCAGCCTTTTGGGCCCATTCTCCCGTTGTGGCGATCACCCCTGAAACGGGCAGCATGGGCATTGGACTTGGGGGGTTCCAGGAGCTTGACCAGATGCCCTGGTTCGAAAAATCCACGAAATTCCAGGTAAGGGTCAACAGGCCCGAACGTATGGCTGAGCTGACAAGGCGATGCTTCTATATTGCCAAGACCGAATGCGGTCCCACCCAGCTCAACATACCCAGGGACTATTTTTACGGCGACATCGACTGTGACATTTATGCCACCGAGGCCGTGAGCCATGGCGCCGGCACTGTCGAACAGATAAAGAAGGCGGCGGAGCTTCTGGCCAAGGCCAGCTTTCCGGTAATCCTTGCCGGCGGCGGCGTTTCCATGGCGGGGGCGATCAGCGTGACCAAGGAACTTGCGGAATACCTGAGCGCGCCGGTGGTGAACACCTACCTGCACAACGACACCTTCCCGCAGGAGCATGAACTGGGCGCTGGTCCCATCGGATACTGCGGCTCAAAGGCGGCCATGCGGCTCATCGCCAAGGCTGACGTGGTACTGGCGCTGGGCACCAGGTTGGGCCCCTTCGGCACACTTCCCCAGTACGACATCGATTACTGGCCGAAAAACGCCAAGATCATCCAAGTGGACATCGACACCAGGCAGCTTGGACTGAGCCGCAGGGTTGAGCTGGGAATAATGGCGGACGCGAAGGAATTCGCTACCCAGCTCGTCGCAACGCTCAAATCCGTTCAACCCTCTCGTCCTAAAAACCAGGAGCGTCTTGGACTTATTAAAAAGGAAAAGGAAACCTGGCAGGAAGAGCTCACCAACTGGTCGTCCTCCACGGCGAAGCTCATGCATCCCAGGCGTTTTCTCATGGAATTCAGCAAGGCGATACCCAAGGGTTCCATCGTCGCCACTGACATAGGCAACAACTCATCAATGTGCAACAGCTACCTCACCTTCACCGGAGAACGTCAGCACATCGCGGCGCTCTCATGGGGCAACTGCGGCTTCGCCTACGGCGCCGCCATGGGGGCGAAGATCGGTTCCCCGAAAACACCCGTCTTCTCGCTTCAGGGTGACGGCGCCTGGGGTATCAGCGGACTCAGCGAGGTTATGACCGCGGTTCGCGAAGACATCCCCGTGATTGCCGTGGTGTTCAATAACAACGAGTGGGGCGCTGAGAAGAAAAACCAGATTGATTTCTTCAAGGAGCGCTATGTTGGCGCGAATCTGGACAACCCCAACTTCGCACAGATCGCCAAGGACATGGGGGCCGAGGGGTACCGCATCGATAATTATGCCGACGTGAAGGACGCGGTGGAAAGCGCGGTAAAATCCGGGAAGCCGGCCGTTATCGAGGCGGTCATCGAAGGCGGAAAGAACGTTCTGGCGGAACCGTTCAGAAGGGATGCCTTCAAACCCGCGGTTCGGTACCTGCCGAAGTATAAGCATCTCAGTGAAAAATAAGGGACGGGGCGGTACCTCAAAGGGACCGCCCCTCCTCTATACCAATACGGAGCGGGTGAGATGAAGATTCTCGTTGTGAACGCCGGGAGCAGTTCCCTGAAGTTCCAACTTATCGAATCAGATGGGGAGCACGTGCTGTCCAGGGGACTCTACGACGGTCTCTCGAAGAGTAGCACACACTGCATCCGTGTCATCTCTGCTGGAAACGACCGGCAACGGGATGAGATCGCAATCACCGCTCACGACCAGGCGGTTGACGATATGCTCGACATACTGTCCCGGAGTGGGATAGTAGGACCGACCGATACCATCGCTGCAACGGCTCACAGGGTGGTGCACGGAGGCGAGCGGTTCAGCGGCACCGTCCGCATCGGTGAATCGGAACTCCAGGACCTGTTTCGTCTTTCAGGCCTAGCGCCGCTTCACAATCCCGTCAACTCTGCCTGCCTCGAGATGATGATGCGGCGCCTTCCCGATGCGGCCCACTACGCGATCTTCGATACTGCGTTCCATCAAACGATGCCCGAAGAGGCCTTCATCTACGGTCTCCCCTATGATCTTTACAAAAGATTCGCCATACGCAAGTACGGTTTTCACGGCAGCAATCACAAGTATGTGGCACTCCGTGCTGCTGAGATGATTGGTCTCCCCGCGGAGTCGCTCAGGATCATCACCTGCCATCTGGGGAACGGTCAGAGTATCTGTGCCGTCCTGCACGGTAAAAGCGTGGACACCTCCATGGGCTTCACGCCCCTGGAGGGGCTCCCCATGGGAACCAGGAGCGGCTCCTTTGATCCAGACATCATCTTCTTCCTGCTGGATAACGGCTACCGCGTTGAGGAGATACGGCAGATGCTGCACCGAGAATCAGGTCTTCTGGGACTGAGCGGCATCAGCAGCGATTACCGCACGATCATGGAGGAGGCATCCAAAGGGAATCCCGGGGCGCTGAGGACTCACCGCATAATGGTGCACAGGATCACCGGGTTGATCGGCGCCTATATTGCCGAGATGGAAGGGGTCGATGGCATCGTCTTCACAGGGGGCATAGGCGAAAATTCACCAGCCCTTCGTTCTGATATCCTTTCGCACTTCAATTATGCCGGCATGAAGGTGGACAGCGAAAAAAATATGTCGAACAGTGAGATCATCAGTACCGATGAAAGCAGTATCGCTGCACTGGTGATTCCCGCCAACGAGGAGCTTCAAATCGTCCGCGAGGTCATGGAGGCCCGGCAAAACAACAGCATTTAATCATAATTCCCAGGAGGTGGAAAAATTTATTGACAAAAAAGATGAATTTTATTCATATAATGAGCGGTATTCATTTTAAACACGCCGCTCGAGATCCAATGAGATGCAATCAATGGAAGCGAGGAGGTTTTCAATGTATGATGATCTGAAGGGGAAAACAGCGATTGTTACCGGCGCCGGCAAGAAAACCGGTATCGGTTACGGAATCGCCAGCAAACTCGCCCAATGCGGCGCGAATATCATAGTGGCCGACCTCGGATCAATCGGCAAGAAGGGTGAGGCGGTCCCCTTGGGCACCGATGAGGGCATGAAGGATGTGGCGGACACTCTGAAAAGGGAATTCAAGGTCGATTCCATACCCGTTCAGGTGGACGTTACCTCGACCGACTCCATAAACGCCATGGTGGAAACGGTAAAAAAATCATTCGAACGCGTGGACATACTCTGTAACAACGCCGGGGCTTCATTCGGCGTACCGAACAGCTTTATGTCATACAAGGAAGACGACTGGATGCGGACGGTGGACGTGAACCTTCTCAGCGTATTCCGGGTCACCAGGGCAGTGGTACCTCTGATGTTAGGGAAACCCGGGGCGATCATCAATACCGCGTCCAGGGCAGGGAAGGTTCCCCCGCTACTGAACAGCGCCTATGCGACCGCCAAGGCGGGCGTCATCATGCTCACCAAGACCATGGCCAAGGAGATCGCCGGTCTGGGAATTCGTGTAAACGCCATTTGCCCCGGGCAGATCATGACTGATCTGGAAAAGTGGCGTTTCGGCCTTGAGGCAAAATTTTTCAACAGCACCATCGAGGAGCGTGAGAAGGAGATGTGCAAAACCATACCGCTCGGTTATATCGGTATGCCTGCGGATACCGGCAGCGTTGTGGCATTTCTTGCATCCGAGGAATCCAGGTACATCACAGGCCAGGCGATCAACGTGGACGGCGGCCAGTGTATGGAGCTATAATGTCTCCGCTGATTGGCGGAGCAAAAATTCATTAACAGATCAATGGAGGATAGATTTATGGATAAGATCATCGGTGGAAAAATTGCGGCGGATGCTCTCATCGATAGGGGTGTGGAGTATATATTCACCATCAGCGGCGGCCATATTACGCCGATCTACCAGTATCTGGAAAACTCTAAGGTGAAACTATTCGCCACGCGTCATGAACAGGCTGCGGTATTCATGGCAGAGGCATGCACGCGCATGACCAGGAAGCCGGCAGTGGTGATGGTGACCGCCGGTCCCGGCTTTACCAATGCGCTCTCGGGCGTCGCCAGCGCGAGGCTCTCCAACGCGCCGGTAATAATCATTGCCGGATGTGTAGGACTCGAAACGGCCGAGAAATTGGACCTCCAGGACATGACCCAGCTTCCGGTAATCAGCCCCATGGTTAAGAAGGCACTGGTGTGCCATAACCAGGAGCGTATCCCTGAATTCGTCGACATGGCCTTCAGATACGCAATGAACGGGAGGCCGGGCCCTGTCTATCTCGAGCTCCCCTGCGACGTTCTAAACGCCACTGTCGATATGTCCAAGGTTAAGCAATGGGGCGCAGCATTGGAATCGAAACCGGTGGATATCAAGGGCGCAGAGAAGATCGTGGAGATGCTCAAGGAAGCGGAAAAACCGATTGTCATCGCCGGGAGCGGGGCATGGTTTTCCGACGCCGGTCCGGAGCTTACCAAGCTCATCGAGACGGCAGGCATTCCGCTCTTCACCATGGCAGCTGGACGAGGCGTCGTGCCGGACACGCATCCCCTGTGCTTCGAATCCTCCCTGGCGATCAGGCCCGGCGCATCTCTCGTGGCGAACACGCAGTCGGATTGCATTCTCTTCCTGGGTGGCAGGCTGAGCCTCTACTATATATTCGGCGACATCTTCAGGAAGGATGCAAAGTTCATCCAGGTGGACATCGAGGCTGAGGAGATCGGGAGAAACCGCAAGGTGGAGCTCGGCGTCGTGAGCGATGTAAAATACCTTGTGGCGGAATTGAACCGCATCATCAAGGAGCGTAAACTGTCTTCAACGCTTCAGGAAAAATTCAAGGGATGGGTCGAGGCCGTAAAGACCGCCGATGCGAACGGCAAGGCCTCCGCGAAACCGATGTGGGAAAGTACGAACACGCCGATTCATCCGCTCAGGCTCGCGAAGGAGATCAATGATTTCATGAACAGGGAAGACGACATCGTCGTTGCCGACGGGGGAGACACCGCCACATGGATGGGCATGACGCGGACCATAGTCCGGGGTGGACATTACCTTGATTACGGCCTCTACGGATGCCTGGCAGTGGGGATACCCTATGCCAATGCGGCAAAGCTCCTCAATCCCGACAAGCGGGTGCTCCTGGTGATCGGTGACGGATCGGTGGGCTTCAATTTCATGGAGTTCCAGACAGCCATGCGGCACAATCTCCCCATTGTCGTGGTGGTGGCCAACGACACGCTTTGGGGCATGATTGCCCACAGCCAGACGCTACGGCTCGGTCATGCGATCAAGGAAGGAACCGAGATAGGCCTCGTACACTACGAAAAGCTTGTGGAGCAGCTCGGCGGCTTCGGCGCCTTCGTGGAAAAGGTGGAGGACATCAAACCGGCCATCGAGGCGGCATTCAAGTCTGGGAGACCTGCCTGCATCAACGTCATGGTCGACCCGACGACGATAAGCCCCGGCAGCGTCGCCCTGGCGAATCTCGGAGGCTACAAGGCGTAGGGGACCATGTTTCAAGAGACCGGTACAAATCATTGTTGACATGAATACACACGGCAAGGCTTCCTGTGGAGAAAGGAAGCCTTGCCCTTTTTCAAGCTAAACCGGAGGCATTATGAATACAACGTCGTCGACCAAGGAGTACGCACTCTCAAAGGGATACAGAAATTACGTCTTCATCCTTCTGTTTCTGCTGTACCTGTTCGACTATACCGACAGGATGGTGGTGACCTCTCTCTTTCCTTTTATCAAGCAGGACTGGGGCCTCAGCGATGCGCAGTGCGGCCTGCTGGTGTCTGCCATCTATTGGTCAATCCTCATTTTCACGTTCCCCGTTTCGATAATGGTGGACCGCTGGAGCAGGCGAAAGACCATCGCCATCATGGCCATTCTGTGGAGCGTCGCCACGGGCGTGTGCGCGTTTACAAAGAATTTCACGCAGCTTTTTTCTGCCCGCAGCGCCATAGGCGTCGGCGAGGCCGGTTATGCCCCCGGCGGGACCGCAATGATCTCCGGCCTTTACCCGCAGGAGAAACGAGCTCAGATCATGGGGATATGGAATGCATCGATACCGATCGGCTCAGCCTTGGGCATCGCCCTCGGGGGCATCGTCGCGACCCACTGGGGATGGCGCCATGCCTTCGGCCTCGTGGCCATCCCGGGTTTGATCGTTGGGATCCTCTTCTTTTTCGTCAAGGACTACAAGACCATAAGCCTCACGAAAACGGTTATATCCGATGAAAAAGGTGAAACGAAAAGGAAGATGAAGTTCATGGATATTGTGAAGGAGTTTGCGGGTACGCCATCGCTGATCCTCACGAACCTCGCGTTCCCCTGCGTCACCTTCGTGACGGTATCCCTTATGACCTGGCTCACCACCTTTTTCCACCGGATCGAGAACGTACCAGAGGCGAAGGCCGGTGTGATGGCCGGTGCGGTGATGATGCTGGCGCTGGTGGGCGCTCCGCTTGGCGGGTACCTTTCTGACCTCTGGCTGAAAAAACGCCCCAATGCACGGCCCCTTTTTGCGGCGCTGAGCACCCTGATTTCGGCAATTCTTTTATTCATCGGGTTGACCTTCTTTGAAGGAACGGCGCGCTACGTAATCATTCTGTTCGTTGGTCTATTCGTTGTTGCATTTCTCCCTGCAGCGGCCGCCATCACCCAGGACGTCGTGCATGCCGGCCTCAGGGCGACATCCTATGCCCTCTGCGTTGTGATCCAGCATCTGCTCGGCTCATCACTGGGACCCATCGTAATCGGTTCCATGTCAGACTCCTACGGGATACAGGCAGCCATGAACATTCTTCCGATTTCACTCGTGCTGGGTGCTATATTATTTTTTGCTGCATCATTTTTCTATGTAAAAGACCTCAATAAGGTCGAGAAGGTACATCTGGAAATGGAATAAGCACGCAAAAATAGAGGTTAGCATCATGTTCAAGGATAAAATTGTTGTAGTCACCGGCGGCGCCAGCGGGATCGGCGCTGCCACCGCCAGGGAATTCGGAATCAAAGGGGCCCGCATCGGGCTTCTCGATTTCGATAAGAAAATGCTGGAGAAGACCGCATCGGAACTCACGGCGAGCGGCATCGAGGTATACCCGCAGCAGTGCGACGTCACCAACGAGATACATTGCGTGAAGGCGATCAAGGCGGTGATGCGCCAGTTCGGCGGCATCGACGTGCTGGTGAACAACGCGGGGATCACCCAAAGAAGCCTCTTCCGCAACACGAAGGTGGAGGTGATCCGTAGGGTCATGGACGTGAACTTCTTCGGCTCTGTGCACTGCACGAAGGCAGCGCTGGAAAGCATCATCGAGCGGAAGGGGACAATAATCGTCGTCACCAGCATTGCCGGGATCGCGCCCCTCTATGGAAGGTGCGGGTATTCCTCGAGCAAGCATGCCCTCCACGGGTTCTTCGAGTCCCTGCGATCCGAGCTCGCCGATCTCGGCGTTCATGTGATGATGGTGTCTCCCGGATTCACTATCACCAATCTACAATCGAGGGCGCTTGACGGGGACGGAAGCCTCAACAGGAAGGAGCGTTCGATCCCCGGATCCGAGGCAACGCCGGAAAGCGTTGCCCAGGCAATATACAGGGGAGCGGTACAGAAAAAAATGCTGCTTGTCCTCACGACGGTTGGAAAAGCATCCTACCTGCTGGCGAGATTCTTCCCGTCATTCTACGAGAAACGCATGATAAAATCCGTGAGGTCTGAATTCGATTAAGAAGGGTAAACGGTAAATACAAAATGGGATTACAAGAGCGGCGACTGAGGGAGAAGGAGCAGAGAAGGGAACAGATACTTGATGCGGGCAGGGAGCTGATACTGAAGCACGGCATCTATGACGTTTCGGTACAGCAGATCGCCAAGTTGGCGGAGCTGAGTGTGGGGACCATATACCTCTACTTCGACAGCAAGGAGGAGATATTCGCGACGCTTCAGGAGGGGATTCTCGAGGTGCTTTATGATGAGGCCGAAAAGGCCGTGGCGGAGGTCACTGATCCCAGTGACAAGATACGAGCCATTGCAGAAGTGTATAAGAGATTCAGTGAAGAGAACAAAAAATACTTCGACGTTATCAACTACTTCATATCCCCACTGGACGTCTTTTTCCCGAAACTGCTGAAGACACAGGTGGATCAGCACGGCAACAGGATCCTATCGATACTGGTGGAGGTCATCAACGAAGGCATCGTTTCCGGATTGTTTGAAAAGGTGGTACCGAAGCGATGCTCCATAATTATCTGGGCCACCCTTCATGGCCTCATCCAGTTCAGAAAGATGCGCGACACGGTCCTCAAGGAGGAGAACTTCGACGAGCTGTACCGGTACAGCGTCGACACCTTCATTGAAGGCTTGATGAAAAAAGGATAGGGGCTGTCCACTTTTCATGAATCCCGTTCACCAGTATGGGACTGCCGGCCACTCCTCCGGCGCGAGTATGGCGCGTTACCTGATTGCATTGATCCTGTTGGTGACCTCTGTCGGCTGCTCCGAGCGATATGAGGAGCATCTTTTCGTCAATAAATCGAGGATCCCCGATGCGGGTAACGGCGTCTTCACCGATCGTTTCATCCCCGCCGGTGCAAAACTCGGATCATACGGAGGACGGTTCATCACAAGAAAGGAACACCTCCTGCTGGTGGCACAAAACAGGTGGCACTACGTCATGAAGCTGAAACCCTGCGCCGCATCCCATACAGGCGGATATACGCGAATTGACGGCGCTCAGGGGAACGTGTTCACCAGGATCAATTACGCGCCGAAACCATTCCAGAATGTCAGGTTCGTTAAAATCTGCGATCCCCCCTACGTCCTGGTCTATGCCACCAGGGATATCAATCCCGGCGAGGAGCTCTACATCGACTACGGTAAAAACTACCGTTACGATTTCATGAAGTATCCCCGGGTTGTGCACTACTTCGAGGAACTCGGCAACGCGCGATCCGCCAGCCCGTCACAGTGACGTGCTGGATCCCCTGCCGCTGATCATCACCCCGTCTGTACCTTCCTGATCGTCCTGTCCATGACCGCCTCCGGAATTGCCGGAAGAATCCTTTTCAGCAGCACGATCATCCTTCCCTTGAATCCAGGAATAATCATGAATCGTCTCTTTTCGAGCCCCCGGATCAGCGCCGATGCGACAAACTCTGCGCTCACCAGCCCGCCGCTCTTGTTGATGGCCTTGGTCTCCTCGGGCTTGGTTGCATCCTCGGAGCGCATCATGGGCGTATCAGTATCGGGGGGAAGCAGGACGGATACGTTTATTCCGTATCGTTTCAGCTCGCTCCGCAGGCATTCCGACATTCCGATCACCGCGAACTTTGAGGCGCTGTAGGCACTGTAGCCGAATACGCCAATAACACCGCCTATTGAGGAGACATTGGCGATATGACCTCCCCCCCCCTTCATATGCGGCAGCAATGCCGCTACCGTATTCCGAATCCCGTAGACGTTTATCTTCATTGTCTGATCGAATCGCCGGTAGGGGAGTACCTCGAAGTGATAAGCTCCGCCGAGACCTGCGCTGTTGATGAGTATGAAAGGTGGACCGATTTCACTGACGGCATTTCTCATGACCCTGTCGACATCGTCCGGTTCCGAGACATCCAGTGAGTACCCTTTGATTCTCTGACCGTCACTGATCCTGTGCTTCTCGATGGAATCAAGAGCATCCCTGAGACGCTTTTTATCCCTGGCGAATATGGCGATGCTGGCCCCAGACCCGGCGCACTGCTCGGCGCAGGCGAGGCCGATACCGCTGGAGCCCCCCGTGATATACACTGCTTTTGACTTAAGTTGCATACACATCCTCCCTGCGGCGTCACTTCAGTTTGATGAGTTCGATGTAGATCGATCCCAATACCTTCTCCGTGTCCAGGAAGGCGGTACCGATACCGCTGGGATGCCGGGTCCTCTGTATCAGGGATCCTCCCTGTTCCTCCCACTTTTTTACCGCGGCGTCCAGATCATCTACATAGATCCCCAGATGATGAATGCCGGGACCCTTCGTTTCCAGGTGCTCCTTTACCAGATGCTCACCCTCGACCAGTTGCATGAATTCCAGATCCACGTTGCCGGCGCGCGCCAGACCGATCTTCGTGGTAAATGTGACCTCCCTCCCGCGCAGCACCGCATTGGCCTTGGGCATCTGAATTACGAAGACCTTTATACCGAAGGTCTGTTCCATGAATTTCGCCGTGGCCTCCAGATCCCTGACCACGATTCCGATCTGATTAATCTGCGGGATAAGAGTATCCTGTTTCTGTTCTTTTTCTGTAGTATCCGCCATTTCCGACCTCCTCTGTTGTCCGGGAAAATAATGATGCGTTATGAATATTATTCAGATTATGAATATTATTCACACATATTCGGCAATTTGTCAATCACAATGATGAATGTGTAATAAATAATTGTCGGAACGACGCGTTGAAGGGGATCAATCGGTGCGGTGTTCTGAATACGAAAAACTCGGAGGGCTATCCTTCATGGCACAGAGTGTTGCCGGGCATTCAAAATCCTCGTATCGAAAGGGTGATTCACCCTTTTCTGCCAGGAGCTGCTGTTCACGGACCCACTGCCTGGCCGATTCTTCTGATTCCGCGATCCCCACGATCTCCCGTTTCGTCCCTTTGCAGTGCACATATTCGCAGATAAGATCAAATTGCATCACGGTAACCCACTGACCAGAACTAGGTGTAGCACCTCTCAGATGGCTGGCATGCCCCGATCGGTCAAGCGATATTTTTTCCCACGCAGGAATCAACATTTCCAATTGAAATAATCATGCCTCCGGTAGAATACTATTGACATTCGAGATCACTTAAATTTATTGGTATCAGCATATGATACCAGAGATTGATATTATATAGTTATATTAAAAATTGCGCTCTTTCACCGGATTTATTGATATACAGCGGATTATCAGGTGCGGTAAATGGCAGAAATGATGATTCACGAATTCCTGCTGGGATTCATCAAGATATACATACTCCAGTATGCGTCGATGGAGCCGGTGTACGGAAAGGAGATCTTTGATCAGTTGGAAAGAATAGACTACAGGATATCATACGGCACGCTGTATAACACCTTTCACAGCTTCGAGAAAAAGGGGTACCTGGTTCACGAGAACAGGAACGTGAACGGAAAGATACGGAAGTATTATACCATAACCAAAAGGGGTGAGGAGGCACTGAAGAAGGCAAAATGTAAAAGCATTGAGCTCTTCAATGCCATTAGAATAAAATCGTAGACGAAAGGATGCTCCAATGAAACTCTCCAAACGAATTCAGAAGGTCAAACCATCCGCAACGCTTGCGCTCACCGCTCTGGCCAACAAGCTCAAATCCCAGGGCGTGGACGTGATCGGCTTCGGCGCCGGTGAGCCGGACTTCGATACCCCCGTGCAGATAAAAAACGCCGCCATCCAGGCTATCGAAACCGGAAAGACGAAGTACACTCCCGCCGGCGGTATCGTGGAACTGAAGCAGGCGATAACGGCTAAATTCAGACGAGACAATGGACTTGAGTACAAGGCATCCGAGGTAACGGTGAACTGCGGAGGCAAGCACTCCTTCTACAACCTTATGCAGGTGATCCTCGACGAGGGTGACGAGGTTATCATACCGGCCCCCTACTGGGTATCCTATCCGCCCATGGTCACGCTCGCCGAGGGTGTGCCGGTGATCCTTCAGTGCAGCGAGGAGAACGGCTTCAAGCTTGTACCGGAACAGCTGAAGAAGGCTATCTCCTCGAAAACGAAGGCAATTGTCATCAATTCTCCGTCGAATCCCACCGGTGCCGCCTATTCCAGGGAGGAACTAGAAGCTCTCGCCGGCGTGCTCCAGGGCAAGGATATCCTGATTATATCAGACGACATCTACGAATCGATCGTCTATGACGGTCGCCGCTTCGTAAACATGGCCAACATATCCGACGCGCTGAAACGCATGAGCATCATTCTGAACGGTGTATCGAAGGCCTATTCCATGACCGGCTGGCGCATCGGCTACATGGCGGGCGAAGAGTCTATCATAAAGGCGGTGGAGACCCTTCAAAGCCAGTCCACCTCGAACCCCACCTCGATATCGCAGTGGGCATCCGTGGAGGCCCTTGCAGGGGATCAGTCGGTCATCGGCGACATGCTGTCGGCCTTTGCCAGGAGAAGGAAGATCATCGCCGAGGGGCTTGACGCCATTCCCTGTGTCTCCTGCCGTAAGCCGGACGGGGCCTTTTATGCCTTCCCCTGCGTGAGCGAGGTATTCAACATGAGGGGATGGGCCGAAATCGCGGCGAAGTACAAAGGCGAATTCAACTCTCCGATGCTCTGCTCCTACCTCCTTGACGAGGCCAAGGTTGCGGTAGTTCCGGGAATCGAATTCGGCAACGACAATTACCTGAGGCTCTCCTTCGCTCTTTCGGACGACCAGATCACGAAGGGGATTGTAAGGATTGAAGAGGCGATCAGAAAGCTTCTCTGACCCGTTCTTCAGAGATTCGATTCGGGAAGACAGAATGGAAAAAATTACGCTTAAATATGGCGACAATTCGCTGGAGCTGCCGCTCCTGGAGGGGACGCAGGGGGAGAGGGCGATTGACATCTCGAACCTGCGGTATTCAACAGGCCTCATCACCCTTGACGTGGGATACCAGAACACCGGCTCATGCCTCTCGTCGATCACCTACATAGACGGCGACAATGGGATACTCCGATACCGGGGCATACCGATAGAGGAACTGGCAGAGAAGGCCACCTTCACCGAAACGGCATTCCTGCTCATATACGGGCACCTGCCGAACGAATCTGAACGCGCCGTTTTCTCACAGAGGCTCACTGAGAACTCGATGATCCACGAGGAGATGCTCCGCTTCTTCGACGGCTTCCCCCCCAGCGCACATCCCATGGCGATGCTCAGCACTATGGTGAACGCCCTCTCGGTCTACTATCCGAGCTTTTTCACTGAGAGCTTTGAGAGCGTCACCTTCGACATGATGGCGGTTCGGCTCATATCGAAGATCCGCACCATCGCCGCCTACTCGTACAAGCACTCCATCGGTGAGCCCTATGTCTATCCGAAGCATGATCTTCGCTACTGTGCCAACTTTCTGCACATGATGTTTTCGAGCCCGGTGAAGCCGTACCAGGTGGATCCGGACATCGAGCGGGCGTTGAACATGCTCCTCATCCTCCATGCGGACCACGAGCAGAACTGCAGCACCTCCACCGTGCGCCTTGTGGGGAGCAGCAGGGTGAACCTCTACGCCTCCATCTGCGCCGGCATATGCGCGCTCTGGGGCCCGCTGCACGGAGGCGCAAACCAGCGGGTGATCGAGATGCTCGAAGAAATCCACACAAGGGGGCTCTCAATAGAGCAGTGCATTGCCATGGCCAAGGACCGCAACAACCCCTTCAGGCTCTACGGCTTTGGCCACAGGATCTACAAGAACTACGATCCCAGGGCGAAGATTTTGAAGAGGATGTGCGAAACCTTGATATCAAAGTACTGGTATGATGAGCCGTTGACCAAGATCGCTATGGAATTGGAGCGCGCCGGGCTGAATGATGAGTACTTCATCGAACGGAAGCTCTATCCGAACGTCGATTTTTACAGCGGCCTTCTGTACCGCATGATCGGCATCCCGACGGACATGTTCACGGTGATGTTTGCCATCGGAAGGCTTCCCGGGTGGATCGCCCAGTGGAAGGAGATGCACGATACACGCCCCTTCAAAATAGGCAGACCGCGTCAGATCTACACCGGTCATACCATCCGCCGATACGTTCCTATGGAAGAGCGGCAGTCAGACCCTGAAGCACAGGGGGATTGACACATTTCCCCTCCGGAACTTTTTTATTCTTGAAAAATCACCACAACATGCTATAATAGATAGCAGCCGCGCATGCCGCGGCAGTGCAATGATAACCGCAATACTCAAATACATCCTTTACGCCCTGGGGATCATCCTCGTCTACGAGGTTCTGCGGGGGCTTCTGCTCACCAGAATACGGAACAGACTCTACCGGTCCGTGAAGGAGTATCTCACGGAGCACCACATCCGCCTGGACCGCTATAAATTCATGCACAAGGTGGTGGTGAAGCAGGAGCTCATGAACGATCCGGAGATACACAGCGGAATCATCGAGCATGCCGCGGGGAAGGGCGTGAAGATACGCGAGGTCCAGGATCAGGTGGAGGACTACATCGAGGAGATCGTCCCCTTTTTCAACCTCCTTTCCTATTACAAAATCGGGTTCTGGGTTGCGAACTTTTTCCTTAATCTTATATACGAGGTGGTGATAGACCGGGAAAACGCGGCGAAGCTGAAAAAAATCCCCCCCGACAGCGTCGTGGTCTTTGTGATGAACCACCGGAGCAACATTGACTACATACTGGTGGCATTCATGCTTGCACAGCAGATATCCCTGAGCTATGCGGTGGGGGAGTGGGCCAGGGTATGGCCCCTGGAATACATCTTCAAATCCTTCGGCGCCTACTTCATACGAAGGAAATACCGAGAGCAACTGTACCACCTGGTACTGGAAAAATACGTACAGCTCATCAGCCTTCAGGGGGTGACACAGGGCATCTTCCTCGAGGGTGGCCTCACGAGGAACGGCAGGTTTCGTCAGCCGAAGGTAGGGATTCTCGATTATATCATGAAGATCAGGAAGAATCCGCAGTTCGCGAAAGATCTCGTCTTCGTTCCTGCCGCCATCAACTACGACTGGGTGCTCGAGGACAGGACGCTCCTGCAGGAATTGAAAAGCGGCAAGGAAAAGTCAGGCTTCAGGGATCACATTCATTCCCTTGCGAGGGTGCTCGTCAGGGGACCGGCACTTCTCTTCGCGAATACCCTCAGGTATTTCTCCGGAAGGCTCAAACAGCACGGCTACGCCAGCGTGAGCTTCGGCGATCCCCTCTTTCTTTCGGACTTCCTGGCACAGCAGAAGCGTGACATATTCGCCATGGAGCGGAAGGAACGGCTCGGGCACGTGCAGGAATTCGCCGACATGCTCATGGAGCGCATCGGTCGTGTGATCCCGGTGACCCCCGTGTGCATCACCTCACTGGCGATACTGCAAATGGAGAATCAGAATTTCAGCCGGGAGGACCTCATCCGCTCGGTCGCCGCCATTCGCATGACGCTCAGGGGGGCGGGCTGCCGAATGGTGCTCGGGAGGGCCTTCGAACAGAGCAGTCAAATCCTGTCCCACCTCGCCGACGAGAGGGACAGCAGGAAAAAAGAGCTTATCAATTTCGAAGAGGAATTCATGGATTACGAGCAATCGAAGGAGACGGTCGACGTGGCCCTGGACCTCATGAAGAGACGGAAGATACTCATAATAAGGAAAGACCAGATCGGCGTGAACAAGAAGATGACCCCGCTTCTTGAATACTACTCGAATTCACTCCTTCACTTTACCAGATGAACCACGCCGATGAACACAACCGGAACATCCATCCTTCCGCTCCTGCAGCCCGCCTGCGTTTGTGCGGCGGTTTCCCTCTCTCTGCTGTGTGCCGGCTGCGATGTGGATGAGGGGGCCGTGACCGCGAAAAAATCCGGAACAACCGCCGTAAGGAAATCCCGGGACTATGTGGTGCTCCTGCACGGCATATCCCGCAGCCCCAGGTCAATGAGGCGCATAGAGACAGCCCTGGCAGCCCAGGGATACAGTGTCATTAACTTCGGATATCCCAGTACCAGGGAATCCATAGAGGAGATCGCGGCGAATCTCCACATGACGATCGGCGGGATCCCGCCAGGGAAGAGTCGCATTCATTTCGTGACCCACAGCCTCGGCTCGATCGTCGTGCGCTACTACCTGCACCGGTACAGAACGCCCCGCCTCGGGAGGATCGTCATGATCGCCCCCCCCAACAGGGGATCGCAGCTGGCGAGGCACCTGAGCAGGTGGAAGGCATACCGCCAGGTATTCGGCAGGGCCGGTGAGGAGGTGACCGGCGCGCCCGGCACCATCCCACAGGTGATCCCCCCCCCGAAGGCCGAATTCGGCATCATTGCCGGCGGACTCGGATTCCCTCTCGGTCTGAACCCGTTTCTGCCCGGTGACAACGACGGCACCGTGAGCGTCGAGGAGACCAAGCTGCCGGGCATGAAGGATTTTATTCTCCTCCGGGGCCAGCATTCTCTCCTGCTCCTCCAGGGGGACGTGATCAGGAATATCGTCCAATTCCTGAAGGAGGGGTGTTTCATACGATGATATCCCTTCAGCCGCCGGCCACGGCGTTGTAGAACAGCACACTGTCTCCCTGGTGAAGGCGCAGTCTTCTGAAAGGCCGATCCCTCGCCGGCTCCCCGTTCACCATGACGGCGATCCCTCTTCCCCCGCGCTTCAGGGCCCGGTAGAGGCCCTTCTCGATACGCCCCGAGAGGAACGAGAGGTGGAGGAGCCCCGTAAGGGTTCCCCCCTCAGGGGCGTCGGCGGGGGTGATGAGATGGACGTAGGAGCCTCCGAAGAACCCGATTATCTTCAGCTCCACGGGAACGGTCGCCGGCAGGTTCTTCTTCCGGCCCATTAAACGCTGGCTATCTCGTCGGCGATGCCGTCCAGACCGAGCTCACGAAGCTTCACCGCGGTGGGTATCCCGCTCTCCCTGTCCCATCCCATATTCTCCGCAAAGGCGCCATGGAGGGCATCGATGTCCAGGGTCACGCCCTTCATGGGGCCTGCCTCAAGCGGCGGCCTTCCGGCTGCCCGCTGGGGGAGCATGAAATCGCGTCTCGGCGTGATCCCGTGCTTCACATTGAAGGCCTGTCGTATGTTCTGGATTCGCTCTCCGATGGTCAGGTACTCCTCCGGCGGCAGGTTCCAGCCGGTGACGGCGTTGGCATAGCCGGGAAGGTCCAGATTCCCTCCCATCTGCACACCGAAGAGGCAGGCCCCGACGCCGTTGACAAACTGCATGTATTTGCTCGCGGCAGCAAGCAGGATACTCTTGTCCTTTGTCACCCGGTACTTGTTCTTCACCAGAAAGAGGTCGGGAGTTTTCGGGAGTTTCCTGAACAGGCGGTGCAGGGCGAACATCTCGAGCCACTGGTACCCGTGGTTTGTATGCCTTCCCGGTGTCGGTTCCATGACGTAGGAAACGGCGAATCCCGGATCGAACCTCGAATCGTGCATCGGCAGCTCCTGTCCACCGGCGTGCATCGCGAGCCTCTCGCTCCCCTTTCCGATATGCTGGGCCGCCCTTTTCGATCCGTCCGCCAGGATGTCGCCGATACCCCGCCGCTCGGCCATCATCCTGAGGAGCTCCAGTACCGCGTCACTGTTCCCCCAGTGCAGTTTCAACCCTCCCAGGTCCGCATCGGTCAGAATGCCCCGCTCGACGCACTCCATGGCGAAGGCGATGGTGGTCCCGGCCGATATCGTGTCGAAGCCGACCCTGTTGCAGTAATCGTTGATTTTAAAGATCGCATCGAGATCATCATTCAGCTGGAGGGCCCCGAAGGCGCAGCAGGTCTCGTATTCCGGCTTGTGCGTCTCAGACAGCCCTGCGCTGTCAACCCGAAGGACGCTGCCGCACCCCAGGGGGCAGTTGTAGCAGTGGTACTTCTTCACCTCATGGTCCATGATGCGCTGGGGATTCAGCTTGTCGGCGTGTGCCGCGATACTGAAGTCCCTGAAACCGACGCCGTACCAGTTACGCACCGGCGAATCGCCGTTTTCCGACGACAGCACGTTCGAGGCGATGGTGCCGAAACGGCTCATGGCCATCTTGACGAGATCCCCCTTCTGCGCCATGCCCATGGGCGAAACCCTCATGAACTTTGCCATGAAGTTGAGGGCCTTGGCGGACAGGAGCTTCTTAACGCCTTCCCCCTTCTTGAACCATTTGATGAACTTCGCATTCAGCTCTCTTACCGCCCACGGGTCATGGACCTCCACCTTCCCCCGTCCCGAAATCGCCAGGGCCTTCAGCCGCTTTGAGCCCATGACCGCCCCCAGTCCCGAACGGGCGGCATACCGTCCCCGGTCGTTGGAGATGCCGGAGATGAGCGAGATCCTCTCGGCCGCAGGCCCGATCACCGCAACGCGGGCAGTCTTCCCCTCATCGGCAATGAGCCTCTCCTCCGCCGCCACCGCGTCCAGGCCCCAGAGGTGGGAGGCGTCCTTGAGCTCCGCCTTCCCGTCAGCGATACTGAGATAGACCGGCTTCGGCGAGATACCGTGGAAGAATATGCCGTCATAGCCGCACCGCTTGATGGCCGGCGAAAAGGTGCCGCCGCAGTTGGCATCGCCCCAGCCGCCGGTCAACGGCGATTTCGCCGCCACCATCCATCGCCCGGTGAACCAGGCTCCGCTGCCGGTGAGCAGACCCGACATGAATGCGAGAATATTGTCGGGACCGAGTGGGTCCGCGCCGGCAGGAATCCGCTCGTAGAGTAGCCGCGCCGCCAGGCCAATCCCCGAGGTTACCTGACGATACACTTCATCCGGTATCGACTCCTCCGAGACGTTTCCGCTGTCCAGATCAACCTTGAGAATTTTCCCCATGTACCCTTTTCCCATTGGATCCTCCTGGCGCTTCAGGCGCAGTGGCATTAAGCCATTTTACGATATTTTCACTATCATTTTTCCGTTTTATTAAAATCACAATTTTCCCAGGAGCACGAAAAAAAATATCCTTTGACTCCGATATGTCAAATTTAATATAATCATATTTTGTAAGGGGGACGAGATACAGTGAAAAGAATTTCTGTTTCGGGAAAAAACCTCGTATCACAATACAGTATTTGTTCAGATCCCGCGCACTTGGGGAAACGATTGTTGATAAACATCGGGGATCGTCGATGAACCCGATTTCTCTTCCAGCACTCCTGATGGCTGCGGTATCAGTCTACGTGGGCATCAACTACCTGTGGATGTACCTTCGCAGGACGTCAGAGAGGGAGAACCTGGCCTTCGCGGCCACCTGCATAGCCATCGCCCTCTACGACGTGTTCTGCGCCGGCCTCTACAGCGCAGCGTCCCCCTCCGAGGGGATGCTGTGGCAGCGTCTGCAGTTCTCCTCCCTCTCGGTGTTCATGATATCCCTCTCCTGGTTCCTCCACTATTTTACCGGGTGTGCCCGGCGCACTCCCATTCTCGTGATCACCGCATGGTTCTCGATCCTCCTGGTATCCGGCCTGTTTCTGGAGGGGGCGCTGACCTTCAGCATCGACCACGCCTTTGTCAAGACCTTCAACGTTCTCGGTTACACCGTTCGGTACAACGAGGTGGATCCCGGGCCGCTCTACGCGACGCAGTACGCCTCCATGATCGCCGCCGCGCTGTATCTCTTCATCACGGTTATCCGATGGTATCGTTCCGACGAGAGGCCCGCCCGGTCATTGGTGGCGGCGATGCTGGTCTTCTTCGCCGCGGCGCTGAACGACATATTGGTGGGATACGGCATCTACCAGTCCCTGTATATCCTGGAATACTCCTACATGGTGATCCTCCTCTCCATGGCACGGGTTCTGCAGGACAGGTTCCTCGGCCTCTACCACGAGATTGAGGATCTCTCCCGTCGTCTCGAAGAGAAGGTAAACGAGCGCACCATGGACCTGTTCTTCAGCGAGATCATGCGGCACCTCTACGCCTCCATGGCCGGGGAGGAGACCTCGGAGAAGCGTCTTATCAGGAGAGATTCCGGGGGCATGGACAATGAGCTGTCCATCATCGGCACGCTGGGAAGGGACATCGGCATCATCACCAACATCGACTTTTTCCTTCAACGCTCGCTTGAAAAGTGCGCGGAGATCGCCGGAGCTGCCCGCAGCTTCCTCTATCTTATAGACGAAGAGGGTAGGCTGGCGCTCTCGGCGCAACAGGGTGACGTCGCCCCACCGCAGTGGCTCCCTGAGGCCTCCGGACGAATGCTCTGGGAGAACCGCCACCTCATCCTGAACGATCATGATTCCCGGGGAAACCCCTCGGGGAAAAGCGGCGGCGCATACGATCGCTGCCATACCCTGATGGTGCCGGTGGGGCTTCGGGGCAGGTCGGTGGGGGTCTGCGTGCTCCAGAGAAACGGGGCGGACGGAAACTTCACCGAAAAGGAGGCCGGCGTCGCCGAATCCTTCACCAATCACGCCGCCGCGGCCATCGAGCGGGCCTACCTCTACCAGAGGATGACCGAGAGGAAACGTCCCGAACGGGATCATACCGTGACGCCCGCAGTGGAGGCGAAGCTGAAGAAGATACTCCCGTATATTGAAGAGCATTTCCGCAGCGAGCTGTCGCGGGAGCATCTCGCCGCCCTCCTGAACATGCACCCCGATTCACTGGGACGGTTCTTCAAAATCTACACGGGGAAAAAAATCAACGAATACGTGAACGAGCTCCGCGTTCACGAGGCGGCACGGCTTCTGGAAAAAATGGACAGCTCGGTCATCGATATCGCCTTCGCCGTGGGATTCGAGAGCCTCCCCACCTTCAACCGTGCCTTCCTGAAGGTGATGGAGATATCACCGACCCGGTACAGGGAACAGAGAAACGGCAGATAGCGGCTCCGGCCGAAACCTGCACCCGGCAGTCCCTCGGCGATACGAATACGCCGGTCA
Organism: Spirochaetota bacterium; assembly: GCA_016929135.1. Classification (GTDB taxonomy): domain Bacteria; phylum Spirochaetota; class UBA4802; order UBA4802; family UBA5550; genus JAFGJK01. Next base: position 42,007 of record JAFGJK010000156.1, read on the forward strand.
ATCTCTGATTGATCAAGATTTGAGGAGACACGCCGATGATGCCGTGCTATATTATCTTTATAAAATTCTGACGGACAAAAAAAAGCACATACTGAGGGCGGTGAAGCGCATGACCGGAACAGCCTTTATCCTGGCGCACGATGTGGGCACTACGGGGAACAAGACCTGTTTATACCGCGTCGGCGAGCGAATCGAGCTGGTCGATTCATTCCTCGTGGAGTACCCGATCTATACAACCGAAGACGGCGGCGTGGAACAGAAGGCCGAAGAATGGTGGAGTGCCCTGTGCGGCGCCACCAGGATGATCATGGGGCGCGCCGGCATCGTTCCTTCGCAGATCAGCGCCATGACCTTCTGCGCCCAGATGCAGGGATCGGTCATGGTGGACGAAGCGGGGAGGGCGCTCCGGAATCCCATGAACTACATGGATGGCCGCGCCACCGCGCAGATCGCTCGATACCTGTACCGCGGGCTCATAAGGATCGAAAAATGGAACGCCCTCACCACCCTGCGGAGCCTGTACATCACCGGAGGTCTTGCGGCCACTGCAAAGGACCCCCTCTGGAAGTACCACTGGGTCAAGGAGAACGAGCCGGAGATCTTCAAGCGGGTGTACAAATGGCTCGACGTGAAGGACTACCTGATACTCCGCTGCACCGGAAGATACGGGATGACCAGGGACTCGGCGAACTGCACCTTCCTTTACGATACCCGCCCCGGCAAGCTCGGCTGGCACAGGGGGCTCTGCAGGACCTTCGACGTTAACATGGACCACCTCCCTCCGGTGGTGGACTCCACCGATATCGTTGGGGAACTGAACGAAGGACCTGCGTCGGAGATGGGACTCGCTCCCGGCATCCCTGTCTTCGCCGGGGGGGGCGATGTGACCCTCACCGCTCTAGGTGCCGGATGTGTGGCCCTGCACGACACCCACGTATACGTGGGCACCTCAGGCTGGGTCTCATGCAACGTGGATCGCCGCATGGTGGACGTGGGCAACTTCATCGCATCGATCCTGGGGGCCATACCGGGCATTTACAACTACATCGGCGAGCAGGAGACCTCGGGCGCCTGCCTTCAGTGGGTGCGCGATCATCTGGCGCTCGACGAGATCGGCATGTACCTGGAGGCGCAGCACATCGTGGAGAAGACGAAGGAGTACGAGAGCCTATTCGATTTCATGAACAGCGTGATAGAGAAGACGCCCCCCGGCTCCGGGAACGTCATCTTTACCCCCTGGCTGCACGGCAACCGGTCTCCAAGGGAGAACCCCCACGCCAGGGGGATGTTCTTCAACCTGAGCCTCGATACCGGCAAGCGCCAGATGATACGGGCGGTCCTGGAGGGGATGGCCTACCACAAACGGTGGATCCTGGAGGCGATGGAACGTAAGATCCCGCGCCGCGAAAGGCTCCGTTTCGTCGGCGGGGGTGCCAAATCCAGGGTTGGATGCCAGATTATGGCAGATATCACCGGCCGGGTCATCGAGACGCTGGAGAACAGCCAGAACGTGGGGACCATCGGGGCCACCATCTCCTGCGCCGTGGGCCTTGGCGTTTTCCCCTCGTTTTCAGAGGCGAAGCACTGCCTCCCGGTGCACGAGGTATTCGAGCCGCGTGCCCAGTATGCAGGGATCTACGATAGCGGCTTCGAGGTGTTCAAGAATCTCTACGAACGGAACAAGGCACTGTTCCAGAAACTCAACGCCTGATTTGGAGGTAATTATGGGCAAATATGATTCGTATAAGAAACAGGTCCTGGAATGCATCACCGGCCTGGTGCGCGACGGGTTCGTGCAGGGGACCGGCGGCAACGTCTCCATGCTCGCCGAGGGGGAGGACGTCATTATCGTGACCCCCTCACAGAGAGAATATGACGGCATGACCGTGGATGAGATCTGTGTGGTGGACTTCGACCTGAAGCCGGTGGAGGACAACGGCCTCAAACCCTCAATGGAGACCGGCATGCACCTCTCGGTCTACCGGAACAGAAAGGACGCCGGCGCGGTGGTGCACACCCACCAGATCTTCGCCAGCATCTTTTCGGTCATCAATACACCGATACCGGCGCTCTTCGACGAGGTGACCAACAGCATCGGCGCATTCGTCGACGTCGTCCCCTACGGCCTCTCCGGAAGCCCTCAGCTACTCGAGAACGTCACCTCGAAGCTGGGGAACGGTGCCAACTGCTACCTGCTTCAGAATCACGGGGCCATCGCCCTCGGTGCGAGCCTCGCCCAAGCCCGGCGGAACGCCGAGCTTCTGGAAAAGGCCGCCGAGGTCTATTACTACGCCCTCTCCACCGGCAGGGAGGTGACCCTGCTGCCGCAGAACATCCAGGACCTCCTGGTGAAGATACTCTCGGGCAAGCAGGAGGCGGAGAGAAAACGCCGAGAAGAGATGAAGAAAAAATGAACCATCAGGAGACTGTTATGAACCGATACGCCATATCACACTGGCCGGATTCGGCCGAGCTCTTGGAACGGCTCTACCGTCTGGCCAACGAGCTTCCGATTCACCAGATCACCAGGGAGAAGATGCAGGAGTATCTCTCCTATTTCGACACCAAATGCGCGAAGTCCAAGGAGATGATCACCCGCGCGCAGGAGGTGATCCCCGGAGGTGTCCAGCACAACCTGGCCTTCAATTATCCCTTCCCCCTGGCAATCAGCAGGGCCGACGGTGCCTACCTCTGGGACATCGACGGGAACCGCTACATCGACTTCCTCCAGGCCGGAGGGCCCACCCTTCTGGGGAGCAACTACAAACCGGTACAGGAGAAGGTGATCGAACTCATCCGGGAGAGCGGTCCGGTCACGGGGCTGTTCCATGAGTACGAGCTGAAGCTCGCCGAACTCATCAGGAGCCACATGCCCTCGGTTGAGATGTTCAGGATGCTCATGAGCGGCACCGAGGCCTGCATGGCGGCGGTGCGGGCAGCCAGGACCTTCACCGGAAAGAACTTCATCATCAAGATAGGGGGCGCCTATCACGGATGGAGCGATCAGTTCGTCTTCGGAATGAGGGTTCCCGGACTCGGCCCACTGGACGCCCACGGCATACCCGCAGGCTGCTATCAGTTCACCCAGGAGGTATTCCCCAACGACATCGACGCGCTCCAGAAGAGGATGGAGGAGAATGACAAGGAGGGGGGTACGGCGGCGGTTATCCTGGAGCCCCTGGGACCCGAGAGCGGCACCAGGCCGGTACTCAGGGATTACAACGCTCAGGTCCGTCAGCTCTGTGACCGATTCGGCGCGCTTCTCATCTTCGACGAGGTGGTGACCGGATTCCGAATGGGCCTCGGCGGCGCCCAGGGCTACTTTGACGTCAAGCCTGACCTCACCGTTTTCGGGAAATGCGTCGCCGGCGGCTATCCCGGTGCCGGCGGCGTCGGGGGCCGCAGGGATGTGATGGTCTGCTATGCCGCGGGAATCGGCGGCCCCATGGGGAAACGCGCCATGGTGGGGGGCACCCTCTCGGCGAATCCACTCTCCTGTGCCGCGGGCTACTTCGCCATAAAGGCCATCGAGGAGGCCGGCGCACACCTCAAGGCCGGCGCCGCCGGTGATCGTCTTGGCAAGGGGCTGCAGGAGATTTTCCAGCGCAGGAAGCTCCCCTTCGTGGCCTTCAACCACGGCTCCATCTGCCACATGGAGACCGGTGCGGCGATGCTCATGGACATCAAGAACCCCAACATCTTCAAGGAGGTGGGGGCCCGCAAGAAGGTAATGGAGGAGATGGGTGCCGCCATGACCTCCCAGGGGATCATCACCCTAGCAGGGAGCCGGCTCTACACCAGCATGGCAGACACCGACGAGGTGATCGACGATGCGCTGGAGCGCTTCGACCGGATCTTCGGCGATATTGAGATTAAGGGGTAACCTGTCCATTTTACAAAGGAGGCGGCGTATGGACGCAAAGGCGGGCTACAGGGTTTACGGATATCGCTGGGTGGTGCTGGCGGTCTATTTTCTCATCACCGTGGTGATCCAGATGCAGTGGCTCTCCTTCGCACCCATCGCCAGGGAGGCCCGTGTTGCCTATGGCGTGACCGCATTTCAGATCGATCTTCTCTCCATGATTTACATGGGAGTCTTCCTCATCGTCTGCTTTCCCGCCTCCTACCTGATCGACAGATACGGAATACGCATCGGCGTCGGCATCGGCGCAATCCTCACCGGCATCTTCGGACTGATCAAGGGGGTCGGCGGGTCCAGCTATGCCGTGGTGGTGGCCGCCCAGACCGGCCTCGCCGTTGCGCAGCCCTTCATCCTGAACTCGGTGACCAAGGTGGCGGTCCACTGGTTTCCCATCAACGAGCGCGCCACGGCCGTGGGCCTTGCGACCCTGGCGCAGTTCGTCGGGATCATTACCGTCATGATTGCGACGCCGTTCCTCATCGTGCGTTCCGGCGTCACCTACTCTCTGGGCTCCATGCTCATGATCTACGGGGCCATATCGGCGGCATCAGCCCTTCTGCTCCTGATCTTCATGCGGGAGAGCCCGCCAACGCCCCCCGGAGACGAGGGGATCGTTGCGCGCATGGCCTCCAAGGATGCACTGCGTCACATCCTTGCGAACAGGGATATGCGTCTCGTGCTGCTCCTCTTTTTCATCGGCCTGGGAATGTTCAACGCCATCAGCACCTGTATCGACCAGATCTGCGAGGCGAAGGGGCTCTCGGTCCAACAGACAGGGATGGTGGGGGGCATGATGCTCATCGCCGGCACGCTGGGGGGGATCCTGCTCCCTCCGCTCTCCGACAGGCTGCGCAAGCGTAAGCCTTTCATCCTGCTGGCGATGGTGATGATGACCCCCGGCCTTGCGGGTCTCACCTTCGCCGACAGCTACGGCCTGATGCTGGCATCCTCAGCGGTACTGGGTTTCTTTCTGCTGGGTGCCGCGGCGCCCGTGGGCTTCCAGTACAGCGCCGAGGTGAGCTATCCCGCGCCGGAGTCGCTGTCGCAGGGGATCATCCTCTTCGCCGGCCAGATTTCGGGCATCCTCTTCATCGTTGGGATGAACGGCGCCGGGATGATACCATTCTTGATCGTGTTCCTGGCGCTGGCGGCGATGAACATTGTGCTGTCATTCGCCCTCAATGAATCTCCGAGGATACTCAGCGCCGAATAGTCCTGACCGGCTGGTTCGGTATCCCGAAAGGTCTGTGGCACTCCCGCCGGATCGCATCAGCCCCCCTGCAGGCATGAGCACCCGTTTCCGGTCACCTGAATCAGGTCTCTCTATCGCGGGCTGCGTTCCTCAGCCGGCAGGATTAAACACCTGCGTTTTTTTGTTTGACAAAAAATTCGGAGTAAGTTAATGGTCGCTCATTAACCGCCTGGTTTACCACACAATTACTACCATCGACACGGAAGGAACCGATGAAGGAATATCGACACATCAAGCGAACGGCCGAGGATGGAATCGTCACCATCCTTCTCAACCGGCCGGAGGTTATGAACGCCCTGAACAGGGGGATGGTGATGGAGATTCACGATGCCCTGCACGTTATCGCCACCTCGGATGAACTCAGGGTCCTGATCATCTCCGGCTCAGGCCCGCACTTTGCCGCAGGGGCAGATATCACGGCCATGGCCGATCAGACGCCGGCGGAGGCCAGGAGGTTCAGTTTCAATCCCACCTTCAGCCTTCTGGAGGACCTGCCGCTTCCGACCATCGCTGCCATCTCAGGTTACACCCTGGGTGGCGGGCTCGAACTGGCCCTCACCTGCGACATCAGGATCTGCTCCGAGGACGTCAGGCTGGGGTTCCCGGAGATAAAGCTGGGCATCTTCCCCGGCGCCGGAGGAACGCAGAGACTGGCGAAGCTCATCGGCCCTGCCAGGGCCAAGGAGATGATCTTCACCGGGGACCATGTGGACGCCAAAACCGCCCTGGAGTACGGCCTGTGCAACCGGGTTGTGGCAGGGGACCCCCGCATCGAGGCCGTGAAGATCGCCGGGACGCTGCGCCAAAGGCCCCCCCTGGCGCTGCGGCAGGCAAAGAGGACAATCAACTTCGGCATCGGCAGGGATATCGGCAGCGGCATACAATTCGAAGAGGAGACCTAGGCCGGTATGTTTTCTACCGGGGACCAGAAGGAGGGGATGCGCGCTTTCATGGAAAAACGGAAGCCGGAATTCAGGGGAAGGTGAGGGGATCATGGCGGGAGAACCGGACAGCATGTCAAACGCCCAGTACAGCGCGGACATGCGGCCACACGGGAAGACCGGGGAATCGCCTTCTACTACGGGAAGTCCCTATCCTCCCGATTCTAACCGGGATCGTAGTTCAAGGGATTCTTCTGGATGGTCCATGCCATCACTGCCGGAGAAGGGTCGATGACGGAGTCCTCCGGGGATACCTGTACCGGAGCACCTGAATGATAGCGTGAAAAAAATATCCGCATCAAGGCATCCATGGTATACTGAAAGGGAGGGGATCGCACTACAATATGAAGGAAGGAGGGGCAAGATGAAGACTTCTCAGGAATACATTGAGAGCCTCAGGCGGCTCAACCTGGTGGTGTACATGTTCGGGAAGAGGGTCGAAAGCGTGGTGGAGGATCCCATCGTCAGACCGTCGCTGAACGCGGTGGCCATGACCTATTCCCTGGCGAAAAATCCGAAGTATGAGGATATCATGACCGCCACCTCTCACCTCACGGGTAAAAAGATCAACCGCTTCACCCACATCCACCGGAGCGTGGATGACCTTGTCAAGAAGAGCAAGATGGGTAGGCTCCTGGGGTCCCTCACCGGCTGCTGCTTCCAGCGCTGCGTCGGCATGGACGCCCTGAACGCACTCTCCATGACCACCTACGACATCGACGCGAAGCACGGAACGCGGTACAACGGGCGCTTCCTCGACTACCTGCGCTACGTGCAGGAGGAGGACCTGGTGTGCGACGGGGCGATGACCGATCCCAAGGGGGACCGGTCGCTTCCCCCTCACCGCCAGCAGGACCCCGACCTGTTCCTGCACGTGGTGGAGGAGAGAAAAGACGGAATCGTGGTGCGGGGGGCCAAGGCGCACCAGACCGGGGCGGTAAACTCCCACGAGGTGATCGTGATGCCCACCATCTCCATGAGGGAGGAGGACAGGGATTACGCCGTCGCCTTCGCGGTACCCAGCGACACCAGAGGAATCACCTACATCATGGGCCGCCAGTCCTGCGACACCAGGAAGCTCGAGCCGGGCAGAATCGACCGCGGCAATTCTGCCTTCGGCGGTCACGAGGCGCTCATCGTCTTCGACGATGTGTTCGTCCCATGGGATAGGGTCTTCATGTACAAAGAGTACGATTTCTCGGGACAGCTTGTGGAGCAGTTCGCGTCGTACCACCGCCAGAGCTACGCATGCAAGGTCGGTGTAGGGGATGTGCTGATCGGCGCGGTCCAGACCGCGGCGGAGTACAACGGCGCGCAGAAGGCCTCCCACGTGAAGGACAAGATAATCGAGATGAACCAGCTCAATGAGACCCTCTACTGCGGATGCATCGCCTGCGCCGCCGAGGGGCGCTGCGAGCCCTCGGGGACCTACTACGTGGACACGCTGCTTGCCAATGTCCACAAGCAGAACGTCACCCGATTCCCCTACGAGATCGCCAGGCTGGCCCAGGACATCGCCGGCGGCCTCATGGTCACCTGTCCCTCGGAGGAGGATCTGAAATCTCCGGAGGTGGGGGACTGGGTGAAAAAATACTTCCGGGCCGCCAATGGAGTCCCAACGGAGCACCGGATCCGCATCCTCAGACTCATCGAAAACCTCACCATGGGGAGCGCCGCAGTGGGATACCTCACGGAGTCGATGCATGGCGCCGGGTCGCCTCAGGCACAGCGGATCATGATCTCGCGGCTGGTGGACATGAAGGAGAAGCAGAGGATCGCAAAGGGGCTCGCGGGGATCACCGCCGAGAGGGACACTGTGCCGGGAAAATGATCCCGGCTGCGATATCGCACCCCGACGGGGGAGACATCGTCATCTGTACGCAATGGTGGACAATAGGCCACACAAGACATCAATGGCGGTCGTGTTTCAGATCCAGACGGGAAAGCTGGGGAAAAGGGCCCGCGTGGCATTTAAAAAAGGACAGCAGGTGCACCGACATCTCCATGAAGGAGATGAACGACATGGTGCGGTCACTGGGTTCCTACCGTATCGGGGAGGGGACGCCTCGTCCCCCTTTGCGTTCTTGGAGGAGAGCCCTCTGAAGGTGAAGTCGAATATGTAGTCGATGATCTCACTGACGCCCAACCGCTTGTCAGGGGAAAACCAGAGCCTGGTCCTCACAATCATCGAGGCGATGCAGTTCACCGCCATCTTCTCGTCAATCTCCCTGAACACCCCGGTCCTCACCCCCCTCCTGTGATCGTCGCGCATATGCGGTTGTATTCGTCACGCAGCGCCACCACCGCTTTCCCGTTCCTCGCCGACAGGCTCTTCAGCTCAGCGTCGAACAGCAGCTTCGAGCTTCTCAGCTCGCCCAGAGTGAGCTGTACGTGTTTCTCGATGAGGGCCTTCAGCTGAATCTCCGGATCACCGTCATCGTCGTTCTCAAGATGCCGTATGGGCTCCACGATGCTGTTCATCTCGTCGATAAGTATCTCAAAGAGTATCTTCTCCTTGGCGGGGAAGAAGTTGTAGATATTGGCCGGACGGAAAACGCACGCCTCCGCGATATCCTTCCTGCTCGTCTGCGCATATCCCTTCTCCCAGAAGAGGCCCCGGGAATTCTCCATAATTATCTCTTTCTGCTTTTTCATCGATCCCTTCTCTCTCCCTGCCCCCTTCACGGTTCAATCCCCGCAACGGAATCGCACCACCGATGATACTAAAGAGGACCGCCCGCTTCTGTCCATGTTAAGACAATTTATCACCGAGGGCCATGTCGGCTGGCTCATTCACTCCACCCGGCCGTTCGTGGAGGAGAAATTATTATCTCCAATCCTGTGAAATATTGTTTGCCATACTGCATCTGTTGCCCCATATTTATCAGATACTGATATCGGAGGGCCCTTCCATGAAAATAACCCTGCACAGCAGTAGCGGCCGTACCTGGATGACTCTGGGGGCGATCCTCCTGATCGCAGGAACCCTCAACTCCCCCGGCTCGGCGCAGCAGCTGTCCGACAGCTTCTCAGTATCCGCCCCGCCGAAAAACCTCGGCGCCCCGGTGAACAGCGAAAGGAACGAATTCGCCCCCGCGGTGAGCCGCGACGGAAGCTACTTGGTATTCAACTCCAACAGGGGCGGTAGGTACCAGGATCTCTTTATAAGCTACCGCACTGACGGGAAATGGACCGATCCCGCCCCCCTGACCGCGGTGAATTCGCCGTACAACGACGAGACCCCCTTTCTGTCCGCCGACGGAACCATCCTGCTCTTCTCCTCCGACAGGGACGGGAGCATGGAGATGCCCAAGGACGCTCAGGGGAGGATCCGCGTCTCCTACGATCTCTACTGGTCAAAGAAAACCGACGATGGGTTTGCCGCGCCGGAACGGCTTCCCGGGGGTGTAAACTCGGTGTATCACGAGAAGACCCCGAGCCTCAGCTTCGACGGGAAGACCCTTTATTTGTCGCGATGGAGTTTCGGGAACATGAGCGACTCGAAGCTCATGAAGGCCCACTACCGCGGCGGCGTATTCGCCGATCCCGAATACCTCCCGGAGCCCTTCAATACCGGCAGCCAGGATTTCGCGCTGATACCGGCTGAAGACCTCAAGGGTTTCTTCTTCTCGTCGAACAGACCCGGCGGATTGGGCAACTGGGACCTCTATTTCATCCCCTTCAGTGACGACAAATTCGGTACGCCCGTGAACCTTGGCGACAAGGTCAACAGCGAGGAGAGTGAGATCTATCTCACCAGGGCCGACCAGCGTTTCTACATCTGTTCCAGCAGGAAGGGGGGCGCCGGACTGTTCGACATCTATGAGTCATTCGTGTTCAAAAAGGGGTCGGGGTTCGAAACACGGGCCATTCACTTCGATTACAACGAGCACGTCATCAAAAGCGAATCCTATCCCTATCTCGACGCCCTATCGCGATTCATCGGTGAGAACGAGAACCTGCGGCTTGAGATCATCGGCCACACGGACCTTCACGGCAGTGATGACTACAACAACAAGCTGAGCCTGAAGCGGGCCGAGGCGGTGAAGGATTATCTCCGTGGGAAGGGGATCAGAGCAGACCGATTTTCCATCCTCGGGGCCGGCAAGAGCCGGCCTGCAGTGAACAGAACCGGGAAGGGATACGATGAGCTGAACCGCAGGACCGAGTTCAGGATCATTGAATGATACTCCGGATTTTAACAAAAAAACATATTCATCGCCGTACATATTCTTGACAGCCTCCGCCGGGCGATGAATGAACGACGAAGGGGTTGTAATCGATGAACTCTGCCACTGTTCCTATTGTACTGTCACAGTATATTCCCCCCCTGGTCTGCTTCGGCATGCTCCTCATGGGGGCCCTCATCTTCGCATATATCTTCATCCGCTTCAGGGACCTCCAGTACCTGAACATGATGCTCATGGCCCTCACCGGAATGGTTTTCGTCCTCTGTGAGGCCCTGATACTGGTGATCGGGGGGATGATGCGAAATCCCTTGCTGGGGATGCAGTTCCACAGGATGGAACAGATCGCCGCGGCGTTCTTCATATTTCTCATACCATTCCAGCTCTACAATTTCCTCCAGCTGACGCCGCGCTGGAAAGGCTTTCACAGGACGCTCTCGATCGCCGGACTCACGGTCGCCCTGGGCTTCATCGTCGTCGCCCTTCTGCAGCCCGACCTCTATGTTTCCGTCACCGTACACCGGCAGGACTGGCTCCTCCGCGAGGCCGATCACGGCAGAGGGATGCAGGGGCCCCTCTACATGGTCCGCGACGCTGTACTTTTCCTGCTCATTATATACGCGGTGGTCTGCTACAGCGTCGACATGGCGATGCACAGGGAGCTGCGCTATGCGCTCTTCACCTTCATCGGACTCTTCCTGGTCATCTACGGCGCCGTCATCGACATGATCAGCTCCTACACAACCGACAGCAACCTGGCCTACACTGTCGATCCCTTCCCCGAGAGCCGGCACTCGCGCTTCGTCATCGGCATCACCCTCTTCATCATCCTCTCCATGGGGGGTGCCCTGCGCCGTTTTCTTGACCTGGCCAGGGAAACTGAGCGCGCCAAGGAACGGGAGAGGATCGAATCCGAGAAGAACCGTCGTCAGAACAACTTCATCCGCGAGGTGCTGCAGAAGCACTCCGACTCCATATTCGGCAGCACCGAGCACCTCTCATCCGACATAGCCGGCTTCACCGACAACAGCCGGGAACAGGCGGCGGCCACCGAGGAGATCGGCGCCTCCATCGAGGAGGTCTCGGCGGCGGTGGAGAGCGTCAAGGCGAGCGTGGACGATCAGCGTGCCGGTACCGAGCGCCTGGTGTCCGCCATGGCCGAACTGACGGCCGCCAGCGGCGAGCTGGACAGCACGATATCCGGGGCGCTTTCGAGGATCAACCAGGTGGCCTCGAACGCGGTATCGGGGGAGGAATCCCTGAAGGTGATGAATGAAAGCATGGTGAAGATCGGCGCGAGCTCCGGGGAGATCACCGGGATCATCGGCATCATTAACGACATATCGGACCGCATCAACCTCCTGTCCCTCAACGCGGCCATCGAGGCTGCCAGGGCGGGCGATGCGGGACGCGGCTTCGCGGTCGTGGCCGACGAGATATCCAAGCTGGCGGACCAGACGGCGGAGAGTATCAAGAACATCAACAGCCTGATCAAGAAAAACGAGGGGGAGATAGACACCGGCAGGGGTAACATCACCATCGCGGTGGAGCGCATCAATCTGATAATGAGCGATATCAACGCCATCGTCGAAATGATCTCCGGAATATCCTCGCAGTCCGGTCGCCAGAGCGCCGCCAGCACCACCGTCAATGAGAGCGCCGGGATCGTGAAGTCCGGCTCGCAACGGATCAGCGATGCGATGAGGGAGCAGAGCGGTGCCATCATGGAGATATCGAATACCGTCAATTCCATCAGCGTATTCGCCCAGGACAACGCCCAGAAGATCACGAGCATCACCGAGTCATCGAGGGCACTCGTGGGGATGGTGAGAGAGCTGAATCGAGAGATCGAGGAATCCCAGGATTTGCGCGGCGAGGATCGGCCATGAGGGCCTTCAGCGGCATTCGCCGTTCGCCGGTGCGATCCTGCGCGGGGGGAGTGTGCACCGCCGCGAAATAGTGGTTGACACTCCGCCGACGTCATGCATGTAGACATGCGTATCCATCACATCGCCAGGAACAACGACGTGCGTGACCAAAACGAATTGACCGCCGTAATCATTACAGTACCCCCACCAACCGCACCGACCAGAGCCCCTTGCGGACCGGTGATCCATGGATGATGCCGTCTCCATCATAATCCGCCCTCTAAAAACGCGTGATAGAAGGGCCGTGGAAGAGATCTGCTACCGAACGGGATACAACGGGGAAGATCTCACCGGTACCGGAAGGTTCAATGACCACCGCCTCTTCGGCCTCCTCTTTTCCCTCTACTACACCTATCATGAGCGTGCAAACAGCTTCGTGGCAGTTGATGAGGATTCGGGGCGCATCGCAGGATACCTGCTGGGATCGCTCGACACTATCGCACAGGAGAAGCGCTTTTCACGCCTATGGACGGCACGCATCGCCGCAAGGGGGCTGCTGGTCAGCTGGTGGCGATACCGGGAGTCCTTCAGTGCGATGTGGCATTTCAGCAGCGTAGTGCATACGTTTCCCCCCCTCTCCCACATACACAGGGAATACCCGGCGCACCTGCACATCAACCTTCTGCCGGGATACCAGAGGCGGGGTGTCGGCGGAAGGCTCATGGAGGCGATGGAGGCGCGGGTGAGGGGCGCCGGCATTCCCGGCATCCACCTGATCACCTCTGACATGAATCTTAAGGCCGTACCCTTCTACCTGGGCCGTGGATACAGAATCCTCATGGAACTCTCCCCGGGGATCTGGTCCGACGCACCGGAGGCCAGGGGGCTGGTCTTTGGTAAAAAACTCACGTGAGGATTGAGAGTATGGAGGGTGCGTATCACGCTCACAGCGCCCACTGCCGGATATCGGGGCCGGTTCTCGTTTCGGTACTTGTCCTCACCGCATGCGCCGGCTGCGTGCGCCATCAGCACAGAATCGACATACTCCCCCAATACCGGGGAGCCGAGGAGAGGACAATCGTAAAGACATCAAACATCCCCGGGGCGGGGAAAGGCCTCTTTGCACGGGTGAGGATACGGGAAGGGGAGATCGTCGGCCAGTACACGGGAAAGCTTGTTGCCGACGATGACTATCCCGAAGACAACGCCTGGATCGCCTTCCTCCCTGAATGCGCCCTCGGCCAGATACGGCCCTACAAGTACGTCGACGGCAGTGACAAAAGCTGCCATACCTCCTATATCAACTTCGCCCCCTTCAGCATCAACGGCGTTGAGACCGGCATGCAGAATTGCTCAATCCGGCACGTCTGCAGCTACCCTTATATCCTGATCATCGCCGACAGGGATATCGAGCCTGGAGAGGAGATCTACTGCAGCTACGGCGAGCGCTACGACTACGACGGGTTCATGAATAACAGGAACATACAGAAGTTTTTCTGCGACAGGCTGAATCTGGACTGCTCCGACGGTTTCCAGTATGAGAAATGATTCCCGCCCGTAATCATGAATCCCCGGCGTGATCACTCGGAGCCCCCCGCACGGTCATCCCGGCGTGGCCGTAGCAGCACCGGGGACCAGCAATTTGTCTTGACATGTCCTGTTTTCTTCTTAGCATGCATCTGTTCGGTCATCGCTCAAGGGGAGATCATTCCATGAAAAAAAGTGATCCGCTGCCCAGGATACTCTTTGCGACGCTGTTCCTCTTTTTCTCGCTGCACATACTGAGGCTCTTCATATCCGCCAGCATCTGGAATTTCGGCTATTATCTCGGCAGTCCCGTCAACATCGCCCTCTATTCCCTCTCACTATTCGCGTGCGTGTTCCTCGCACCGCCGCTGCGGCGAATCGCATCGGAAAGGGCCATGCTCACCATCGTGACCTGCGGCATCGCCGCGGTGAGGGTCCTGGCGCAGTTCATCCGCGAGCCGCTGGTCCTGATCGGCCTCTCCTCGCTGGGGGTGGTTATGCTCCTCTGGTTCCTCGCCCTGTGGAACCAGGCACTGCTGAACCGGCGGTCCCCGGATGACGTCCCGGTGCTCGCCGCGGCAATCCCCGCAGCCTTCATGCTGGACACTGCGGTCAGGACAGCCCTTCTTTCGTACGATATACTCTGGCGGAGAACGGCCGTCTCGGCCGTCGCCGTCATCATCCTCTCGCTCCTTCTGCTGTGGCTCCTGTATCGTCTGCAGGACCGTACACGCGGACCGTCAGAGGAATCCACTACAGCCCGGTCGGTACTCTTCGCTGCCCTGGGCCCATGGTTCTTCATCGTCTTTGCCCTGTTCCAGAACCCTGCGGCAATGGCGGAGTCTGCAGGCATCGGGGAGATCCCCTCGGCGATCCTGACCAACGGCTCGATGATCCTGGGTGGCATCGTCTGTTTGCTGGCTGCGTCCTCCAGAGGGCTGCGCCGTTCCTTTTCAACAGCCGGAGGCCTTCTCCTGGCACTGTGCCTGTACCTCTTCGTATCCAGAAGCGGACCGGTGTGGCTCTGGATCGTTGTCGCCTCGGTCTCCTCATGGGGCCTTCTCGGGTATATCCTCTCCGCATCATCCCGCTCAGGAGCAACGCGCCGGGGGCTGTGGGGGGGATCGCTTTCGGTATTCCTCCTCTTCCTCGTCTTCCTGGTCTTCGTCTTTCTCAACGCCCAGTTCAAGCTGCAGTGGGTGGTGCTCCCGGCCGGCATGCTCGTGGCGCTGGCGGCTGCAGCCGCCGCCTGGTCGTACCCCGGGGTAAAGGCGGCACCACGCTCCCCTTCGCTCGCAACGACGGTAGCGGCGGCGGTTGTGGCGGCGGCGATCACCTTTCTCTGGGCCCTGACGGTAGATTATCCAGGGGCATCCGCGCCCCGTCGTCACACGGGACCGATCCGCGTGATGGCCTACAACATCCACCAGTCCTTCGACGCCGATATCCGCGTGGATCTCGAGGGGATCGCGGCGGCCATAGGGGCCCAGGATCCCGACATTCTCTGCCTCCAGGAGGTGAACAGGGCGCAGATTCAGAACGGGATGATCGACTGCCTCCCGTACCTCGCCATGAGGCTGGGGATGCCCTGGGTGTTCAGGGGATACCACGAGGACGGCCAGTACGGCAACGCCATTCTCACCAGGCTCCCCATTGAGGACCGGGGCTGGTACTCCTATAAGGCCAACCGGTATGAGACACGGGGCGTCACCTGGGCCACCGTCACGACCGCATCCGGGCCCGTCACCGTTTACTCGGTCCACCTGGACCATTCCGCAGGCGAAAAGAACGTCCGTGCAGCACAGATGGAGGAGCTGCTGTCCCTATGGGCGGGGAGACCCCGCTCGATACTCCTGGGGGATTTCAATGCAAAGCACGATTCCCGGGAGATTGAAGTGATGAGGGGAACCCCCCTCCTGGACGTCCTGAAGCTCCACGGTATTGGGAGCAGGCCCACATTCCGGGAGGGGTACGGCGATCCCGCCATGCACATCGACTACATCTTCTCAACCCCGGATCTCCGGTGGCAGTGGGCCTCCATCGTGGAGAGCCGTGCCTCGGACCACAAGCCTGTCGTGGCCGGGCTTCTGATGCGATGAAAAATCCCGCGACCCGGCACAGATGGCGGCCCCGTCGCGAGAGAGCAATCTATGTATACAAGGAACGGCACCATGAAAAAAAAGATTGATGGTTCGGTTGCAGTCATTACAGGGGGAGCGGGGGGCATCGGCACCGCCATAGCCCGACTCTTCGATCAGAAGGGGATACGCTGCGCCCTCTGCGACATCGATGAAAAGGGGCTGAGGAAGGCAGGGGAGTCCCTATCGACACCCCCGCTTCTGGTCACCTGCGACATCACCGATCGGAAAGAGATCGGCCGGGCCATAAAAAAGATCCGTGGCCACTTCGGCGGCATTGACATACTGGTGAACAACGCGGGGATCATCGTCCCATCGCTCTTCGAAAACTGCTCCTACAGGGACATGGACAGGCAGATCGCCATAAACCTCGTGGGGGCCATGAACTTCACCAGGGAGATCATCGAACCGCTGAAGGAGAACGGTGGTGGCTGCATCATTACCACCTCCTCGCTGGCCGGCATCGTCCCCGAGACCCACAGCGCCGTCTACAGCGCCACTAAGTTCGCCCTGCGGGGGTTCAACCTCACCCTGCACATCGAGCTGAAACGGCACGGCATATTCGTCGGTACCGTCTTCCCCGACTCTATCGACACGCCGATGTTGCGGTATGAGGCGGCACACGGCGGCTCCCCCCTCACATTCCTGAGCACCCCGCAGAAGCCCGAGGCAGTGGCCCGCGCGGTTTACCGCGCCATCGCAAAGCGGAAGATCGAGAGCTACGTACCGTCCTTTTCGGCGACGCTCCCGAAGATCCTCACCTGCATCCCCCGCTTCATCCCCCCCATCTGGGGGATGCTGGAGCGGTCCGGCGTAAAGAAAAAGCTGGCCTACCAGCGTGAGCACGGAATAGGGGAGGATCGACCGTGAGTGCCTCAAAGGTCTTCGACACCATCATCAGAAACGGCCTCGTGGTGGACGGTACCGGATCGGCGGGCCGCAGCGCCGATGTGGCCATCCGAAGGGGGGGGGTCGCCGAGATCGCGCCGGGCATCAAGGGGGAGGCCAGGAAAGAAATCAACGCCGCAGGGAAAATCGTGGCCCCGGGATTCATCGATCTCCATTCCCACGCCGACTTCGCGATACACGCAAAAAACCACGACGAGATCCTGAAGCCCCTGGTGATGCAGGGGATCACCACCTTTGTGGGGGGGAACTGCGGGTTTTCCACCTCCTTCATCCCCCGGGAGCACCGGGAGGAGAGCATGGCCTACCTGGAGAAGCTGAGCCTGAAAAAGATGGACGGGGAAATCCAGTGGCAGACCCCCGACCAGCTGATGAGGCGGGTACAGCGTCAGGGGCTCCTCCTCAATATGGGCCTTCTGGTGGGTCACGGATCCCTCAGGATCGCTGCCGCCGGCAGCGTCAACCGCCTCCTTACACCGGAGGAACAGCGGCGGATGGAGCGATATCTCTCCACCTGCCTCGAGATGGGGTGCCTGGGACTCTCCACGGGTCTGCAGTACTATCCCGGCTCCCAGAGCGATACGGCTGAGCTGGTGAGCCTCGGCGGCGTCCTGAAG
The DNA here is from genome assembly GCA_016929135.1 of Spirochaetota bacterium. Lineage (GTDB taxonomy): Bacteria > Spirochaetota > UBA4802 > UBA4802 > UBA5550 > JAFGJK01. Next base: position 59,365 of record JAFGJK010000156.1, read on the forward strand.
CGCCTCGGGGGCATCTTCACCTCCCACCTGAGAAGCTACTCGCATACGCTGGACCTGGCCCTTGAGGAGGTTCTCTCCGTGGGGCGTGCAAACGACATCCCGGTGCAGGTCTCTCATCTCTACTGGCAGCCCTATACCAGGGGCATGGCGGGGATAATGAAGGGGATCATCCGACTGGGCTCCTTCGCCTACAACACCCTGAAGATACCGATACCCATCGAACGGGGGCTCCAGTCGAAGCTGGAGATCCTGGACAGGGCGGTGCGGGAGGGGGTGAACGTCCATTTCGACCAACTACCCACCGCTCAGGGTTTCACCGAGTTGCTGGCCTTTCTCCCCCCCTATGTCCACGAGGGGGGTAGGGGAGCCGCGCTGAAACGGCTCGAAGACCCGGCCTTCAGGAAACGGGTGCAGCACGACTTGGAACACGCCGAACCAGACTGGCCGCACCGCGACGGGGCCTCTTGGTCGTTCAACTACGTCAGGATGACAGGGTGGGGTGGCCTCAGGGTGATGGCGGTCACCGGCGACAAAAACCGATGGATGGAGGGGAAGACCTTCCCAGAAATCGGAAAGGCCAACGGTCGTTCCCCCATGGATTCCCTGGCGGATCTTCTGATCGACGAGAAGGGGCAGGTGCTGGTCTTCCATACCCCCACCAGGCCGGACGATCCCTTTGTGGAGCGGTCGCTCTGGGCTGCCTTTACCCATCCGCGCTTCGTGCCCGCCACCGACACGATACTCCTCCCCTACGGGAGGCCGGCCCATGTCTTCTACGACTGCTTCCCCCGCTTCATCAAGCTCTTTGTGAGGGAGAGGAAGATGCTCACCATCGAGGAGGCGGTACACAAGTCGACATCGCTCCCCGCCAGGATCATGGGGATACAGGGGAGGGGAGAACTCAAGAAGGGGGCCTGCGCCGATATCGTCATCTTCGACCTCGACCGGCTCGATACGAAGGCCACCTTCCACGAGCCGGACGTGTTTCCCACGGGCATCGAGACGGTCATCATCAACGGGGAAGCGGTGGTCTCCGGGGGACAATTCAACAAGGGGGTACGGGCGGGGAGCATCATCAGAAAACGTGATTAACCGGGAATCCCCCGGGAGCCGCGGGCTTTGCCCGAACCGCTCAGACGCCCCCCTCGGCGGCCCTCCGTGAGATATCATTGATCACCAGTCCCGCCAGCATGAAGCCGAAGACCGCGGTGATGTGCACCAGCGAGCCGTTGATCAGCGTATCCCCGCGGCCCGGCTGTGGCGTCTCCTCGCCAGGTGCGCCGCCGCTGTCGTGAGAGGCGGGGTCGTATGTCTCACCCCGGCGGGGTGACGTCGACCGTTCGGTGCTGTACACGCAGGGGATGTCGGCGTCGATCTTCGCCCTCCTGAGATTCCTTCGTACCATGCGCGCCAGGGGGCATACCGTGGTCTCCCGGAGGAGTCCGGTCCGAATCAGCGATGGATCACTTTTCCCCGCCGCGCCCATGGATGAATAGACCGGGACCCCGAGGGTGACGCAGCGCTCTATCAGGAGCACCTTGCTCCCGACACTGTCGATGGCGTCGACAACGTAATCGTATTGACCCAGTTTGAAGCTGTCACAGGAGTCCTCGTCGAAGACCGTTTGAAGCGCACTGATCTTCGCCCAGGGGCTTATGGCCGCGAGTCTCTTCGCCAGCGCCCCGACCTTCGGCTCCCCGATGTTCCCCGCCATGGCCTGCACCTGCCGGTTTATATTGGTGGCGCAGATGGTGTCGTGATCGACGATGGTGATGTCCACAACGCCTGATCGTACCAGCCCCTCGGCGCACCAGCTGCCGACGCCCCCGAGCCCCACCAGCATGACCCTGGCAAGACGAATCATTTCCATCGTGGCGGGGCCGAGGAGCAGGGCGGTCCGCTGGGTTATGCTCTCGTATGATAAAATCATGTCAGGTCCAGATCGGATTCACCTCGTCAGTGCCGGGAGAGCGGTGCTGCCCGTTTCAGCTCCCGGTGCTCCCCATGTTCCACTGGTACATCGGAGAGACAAGATAAAAAATGGATGATGGACAAAAATAATTTGACAGTGCAAAATATACTACCAATCAAATCTTATTGGTAGTATATTTTGCCTCATCCGAAGCAAATAATGAATTGAGAGAATCCTCGATACCCAGTATACCGTAACAGAGTAATTGCCAACCGGGTGCGCGTCGGCTACCCGGGAAAGGAGCCTTCCATGAAGATCGCGAAGAACGTCATCGAGCTCATCGGGAATACGCCCCTGGTACGCATCAACGCACTGAACTGCGGTGGCCTTGCCGAAGTGGTGGCCAAGCTTGAATGGTACAACCCCCTATCGAGCGTTAAGGACCGGATCGGCGCCGCCATGATCGAGGCTGCCGAACAATCCGGCCGGCTCAAGAAGGGGACGGTGATTGTCGAGCCTACCAGCGGGAACACCGGCATCGCCCTGGCCTTCGTTGCCGCGGCGAAGGGATACCGGCTTATCCTTACCATGCCCGACACAATGAGCATCGAGCGGCAAAAACTGCTCGGAGCGCTGGGTGCGGAACTGGTTCTTACCGAGGGGGCGCAGGGGATGAAGGGGGCGGTGGAGAAGGCGGAAGAGATAGCCGCCGGGATCCCCGGGGCATATATTCCCCAGCAGTTTACAAACCCGTCGAATCCCGAGGCGCACCGTAAGACCACCGCCGAGGAGATATGGCGGGATACCGACGGGAGGGCCGATCTGCTCGTAGCCGGCGTCGGCACCGGCGGGACCATCACCGGCATCGGGGAGGCGATCAAGTCGAGAAAAAAAACCTTCCGGGTGATCGCGGTGGAGCCGGCAGGATCGCCGGTCCTGTCCGGGGGTAAGCCGGGGCCGCACAAGATACAGGGGATCGGTGCGGGTTTCGTTCCGGCGGTCCTGAACAGGTCGATTATCGATGAGATCATGACGGTAACCGATTCAGACGCAGGCGTCACCGCCCGCAGGCTCGCGAAAGAGGAGGGCCTTCCCGTCGGCATCTCCTCCGGCGCCGCGATATGGGCGGCCCTTCGACTGGCAGAGCGAGAGGAGAACCGGGGGAAGCTCATAGTGGCGATCAGCCCCAGCGCCGGCGAGCGGTACCTGAGCACCTGGCTCTATGATGAGCCGGCCTCATAGGATACAGCCCGGACGATCAACATCATTCGAGGGAGCACTGCCATGGCACAGCGCACGTACCGATTTGAAACCCTTGCCCTTCACGCCGGCCAGGAGCCGGACCCGGCGACCCTGTCCAGGGGCGTCCCCGTGTACCGCACCAGCTCCTTCGTGTTCAGGGATACGAAACACGCGGCCGATCTCTTCGCCCTGAAGGAGCTCGGCAATATTTACACCAGGCTCACGAACCCGACCCATGCGATCCTGGAGGAACGGGTGAGCGCCCTTGAGGGGGGAGCGGCATCGGTGGCTCTGGCTTCCGGAACCAGTGCCATCCACTATTCGGTCATCAACATCGCCGGTCAGGGTGACGAGATCGTTTCGGCAAACAACCTCTACGGCGGGACCTACACGATGTTTGACGCCATCCTCCCCCAGTTCGGTATACGCACGAGGTTCGTCGATCCGAGGGATCCTGCGAATTTCGAGAGGGCCATCACCGGAAAAACAAAGCTTCTCTTCGCTGAGACGATCGGGAACCCGGGGCTCGACCTCACCGACGTGAAGGTTGTCGCCGGGATAGCCCACGCCCACGGGCTGCCGCTTGTCGTTGACGCCACGTTCACCACGCCCTATCTTCTCAGGACCATCGACCACGGCGCGGACATTGTGGTGAACTCGCTCACGAAATGGATCGGGGGCCACGGATCTGCCATCGGAGGCATCGTCACCGATTCCGGCAGGTTCGACTGGAAGAGCGACGCCTTCCCACTCTTCTCGCGCCCTGACCCGAACTATCACGGCCTCAGGTGGGCCTATGACCTTCCCGAAGCGCTGGCACCCGTCGCCTTCGCCCTGCGACTGCGGACGGTCCCCCTCAGGAATCTGGGCGCCGCCATTTCGCCGGACAACGCGTGGATCTTCATCCAGGGGGTGGAGACGCTGCCGCTGCGGATGCAGCGTCATTCGGAAAACGCCATGCGGGTGGCCCGTTTCCTGAAGCAGGATCCCCGGGTCGAATGGGTGCGCTATCCCGGCCTGCCGGAGGATCCCTCCCATGCCGTGGCCTCCCGGTATCTCAAGAACGGCTACGGCGGCATTGTGGTATTCGGCATCAGTGGGGGATACGAAGCGGCGGTACGATTCATCGACGGCATACGGCTCTTCTCACACCTGGCCAATGTCGGGGACGCCAAGAGCCTGGTCCTCCATCCGGCATCCACCTCGCACTCACAGCTCTCGGAGGCCCAGCAGCGGGAAGGGGGGCTCACCCCGGAGCTCATACGCCTCTCCATCGGGCTGGAGCACCCGGACGACATCATCGAGGCGCTCGACGAGGCGATGGCGCTGTCGCAGCGATAGCCCGGAAGCGGGAGGAGACCATGAAGCTGTCGACACGGAGCGGGTACGGTGTTCGGATGATGTAGGAGCTGGCGGCGCACTACGGAAATGAGCCGGTAATTCTCAAGGACATCGCCGTACGGCAGGAGATCTCTGAAAATATCTGAACAAGCTGATCATCCCGCTGAAGGGGGTCCGGCTGGCAAACCCAGCGAGGGGATCGCACGGCGGCTACCCTCTGGCACGGGAACCCTCCACAATCACCCTGCGGGAAATCGTGGAGATCCTGGAGGGTGATATCACCCCTGTAGAACGCGCAAAGAACGGCGCCATCTGCGGAAGATCCCGATCGTGCCTGGCGAGGGATGTCTGATGCCGCCTGGATCGTTCGATTACCGGGCTCCTGGAGGAGATCACCCTCGGTGACATCGCCAGGGGAGTCGATGCCCCCTGATGCGGCCGGCGGCTGGTGCCGGAGCGCCCGGGCCTGTGACGGGCCCTTCGCCGGGCCTCTATCTCCCCAGAGCCCCCGTCCCCCTGAGTCTGGCGATATCATCGGGGGAGTAGCCGATTCCCGCCAGTATCTCGTCATTGTGGTGCCCCAGGGGTACGCCGGCCTGTTCCGCGAAATGATGCCCCGATGCGAACTTGATGGGATTCCCTATCTGTTGTACCTCGTCCCCCGCCGTCGTGGCAACCCGCACGACCATCTCCCTGTCCGACAGAGGAGGAGCCGATACCGCCTCGGACACCGTGCATACCGGCTCTACGCAGGCGTCGACCCGGCTGAATTTCTCCTTCCAGTACGACAGCGGGTGCCCCGCGATTACCTCTGCCACCCGTCTCTTCATGTTCCAGTTGATGATACCTGTCTCCGCGACCTCAGGGCAGCCGATGACCTCGCAGAAGACATTGAAGAACTTCTGCTCGATGGGCCCGACGGACAGGTGCCTCCCGTCGGCGGTGGCGTAATAATCGTACAGGGCGCCGCCGCTCAGCAGACCGCCGCGCCGCGGCTCATCGCCCCCGGCGAGATACCCGGCCACCGAAAAGAGCGACATGGCGAAGACGCCGTCGGTGATGGAGACGTCGATACGGTCCCCTCTGCCGGTGCTCCTCCGGCCGATATAGGCCGAAAGCACGCCGATGACGAGATTCTTCGAGCCGCTGGCGATATCGGCGATCTGGATCGCCGAGAGTTGGGGCCCCGTCTCATCCCTTCCCGAGATCGAATCCACTCCCGATAGGGCCATGTAGTTGATATCATGGCCGGCACGATCGGCATAGGCGCCGCTCTGTCCGTACCCGGTGAGCGAACAGTAGATGAGCGAGGGATTGATCTCCCTAAGCGCCTCATAGCCGATGCCCAGGCGGTCCAGGGTGCCCGGGCGGAACTGCTCGATGACGATGTCGTATTCCCCCACCAGTGCGCGGACGATTTCCCGCGCCTCCTGCTTCTTCAGGTTCAGCGACAGTGATTTTTTCCCCCTGTTAAGGTGGCCGTAAATCGCGCTCATCCCGTCGATATGCGGCGGCAGCAATCTCACGATATCGGGGCTCTCGCTGTTCTCCACCTTGATGATATCCGCCCCCATATCTGCCAGCATCATGGTCCCGAATGGTCCCGGGAGCAGGTAGGTAAAATCAAGAATCTTTACACCCTCAAGAGGCCTCGTCATGGCTTTCTCCATTAGCGAAAATAGCTGTATGTAATGATGGATAGGGAAGAGTGAGCTGCATCCTCCCCTTTATTCAAGTGTCTCTGCATTTCCCGCCATGTCAATCGTATTTCAGCATATCAAAGATGAAAACAGACGGTCGATGGGGAATGAAAACTATAAATAGTACTTGTAGTTTTTCATTCAATCCCCATACTTCAGCCGATTCATTCATAAATCAACAGCATATCGATTGCTCGGCAATCAATTTTATATGCCACAGGAGGATGGGAAGTCGGACATCATGAATATAAATATCCATGCATGAAACATACATATGAATTCAAATAAATATAATTCAAGGAGGATGGATATGGAAGGTGGGAATGCGCCTGTATCCCCCTACAGGTGGGTCGTGCTGGTGGTTTTCATGTTAAACGTCGCGATGTCCCAAATCATGTGGATGACCTTTGCGCCTATCGCCAGGGATGCCGCGGCAATCTACACTGGCGGGAATGTTGATTATATAGATATTCTCGCCGCCCTGGCGATGCTGGGATGGCTGCCTTTCTGCATTCCCGCATCCTGGTGCATCGATAATTTCGGCTTTAGGAAGGGTGCAGGAATCGGAGTCCTCCTGGTTGGGGTATGTGGATTTCTTCGTATTTTCGCACCAAGCTACGACTTGCTTCTTGCCTGTATGATCGGTATTGGAGTTGCTCAGCCATTTATTCTCAGCGCATTTACGAAACTCGCTTCGAATTGGTTCTCTGAGAAGGAGGAGGTCCTCGCGTCCGGTCTTCTCACCATGTCATTGTTTATCGGATTTGCCACTGTAATGTTTGCCACCGACTTCATCCTTGCGAATTACCGCAATGCGGGCGAAGTGCGACAGGGAATCGAAATGATTCTCTACATTTACGGAATTCCGGCTCTTATCGGCATGATCCTATTCTTTGTATTGGTGAAGGATAAGCCGAAGCTGCCTCCGAATTCCATCGCTGCCGAAAAGAAAGTATCAATGACCGTAGGTCTTAAGTCACTCTTTCGTAACAGGGACTTTCTCTTCCTTCTTGGTCTCTTTTTTATAGGGGTGGGAGCTTTTAACGCGATTCTTACCAAGATCGACTGCATGTTTAACGACAGGATCCTGGATATCGATTCTTCACTCGCCCCTGGCATTGTCGGCGGGTTGATCGTTATCGGCGGGATGTGCGGGGCAGTAATTCTTTCGGCCCTGTCTGATAAATATCATAAAAGGAAAATATTCCTTGTACTCGCGGCAGGAATGGCGATACCACTCTCCATATTGCTGCAGTATCTCACATCCATCGTGCTTTTAGGGATTGCCGGCTTTGTATTCGGCTTCTTCCTTATATCCGCCCTGCCCGTGGGATTAACCTATGCGGTGGAAAGGACACATCCGGTCCCCGAGGCAACATCGAATGGAATCCTGATGCTGAGCGGCCAGATAAGCGGCCTGCCGATCGTTCTTTTCTTCAACATGACGTTTGTTACTATTCTCTTCGGTGCAGCACTGTTGTTCTCATTCATGATCCGCGAGGTTAAAGAGGGAGGCATTTCGTCGTTGACGCATTAACGGTACCTGTATTCAGGAGGGGAAGAGGCCAGGTTTTTTATGGCCAGACACGTTATGGAAGATGCTACTTGCTCGGCATATTCAATGTTTTACGTGCCGTTATTGCTGCCTGTATCATGCAACATAAAAAGAAAAGGGCCCTTCCCCATGGAGGGAAGGGCCCTTTTCCGAGGCTCCTGTTTAAAGGTAAGGAGCAGACCTTATGCTCCCCCGGTAGGACTCGAACCTACGACCAATTGGTTAACAGCCAACTGCTCTACCGACTGAGCTACAGGGGAATGCGTCGGACTCACAGATAATGGAATAACCCGTTTTCGTGTCAATATTTTTTTTCAGTATATTCCTATAATTTAATCCCCCCCCTGAATTTATCTTGAAAAAAACAGGCAAGCTTGGTAGAGCGAGATATCGGAGATCATGTATGGGTATAGAATCGCAGATCAAGACACTGGCCGTCGAACACAAGGCTGTAATCCTGGCGCACAATTACCAGGTGCCGGAAATTCAGGACATCGCCGACCACACCGGTGACTCCCTGGAGCTTTCGAGGATCGCGGCTGAGAAGGTGAAAGAAGAGGGATACGGGGTCATCGTGTTCTGCGGCGTCCATTTCATGGCGGAATCCGCCGCAATACTCTCGCCAGAGAGCACGGTGCTTCTGCCGGACATGACCGCCGGTTGCCCCATGGCGGAGATGGCATCGCCCGGGGCCGTTATGGAAATGAAGCGGCGCCATCCCCGCGCCAAGGTGGTCACCTATATCAACTCCACCGCTGCGGTTAAGGCAGTTTCGGACGTCATCTGCACCTCGTCGAACGCACAGAGGATCGTCGAGCGGATTGACGCCGACGAGATCATCTTTGTCCCAGACAGGAACCTCGGCAGCTATGTCCAGCGCTTCACGACGAAAAGGATCATACTGTGGGACGGCTTCTGTCCGACACACGACTCCTTTACAAAGGAGGATCTCGATGCGGTTAAAAAGGATCACCCCGACTCACTGGTGATGGTTCACCCTGAATGCCGGCCCGAGGTGGTTGATGGGGCTGACGAGGTGCTCTCCACCGGGCAAATGGTGAGCTTTGTCCAGAACACCGGGGCCCGGTCAATTATCGTCGGAACCGACCAGGGAATGATACACAGGTTAAAGAAGGCCGCGCCGGAGATTGACTTCATCCCCGCATCGGGCTCCTTTTTTTGTCCCGATATGAAAAAAATCGATCAATATGCGCTCCTTGAATCACTCCGGCAGGGCCGCCACAGGATCAGCATCCCCCCTGAGATCCGTGACAAATCGAGGCGGGCGCTCGATCTCATGCTGGAGCTTTCAAGGTGACCCGGCCCGAGCGAAGCGACAGCGATCCCCTTGAACAGGCAACGACAGATGCTTCCCCCGGCAATGGGGAACCCGTAGGATTCAACATCCTCCGAAAAAAAACCTTTAACGAAGAACTCCGAAGGCTCATACACAGGATCGAGGATCACGAATCTGAGCGCCCCTCAGCAGTGGAGGAGGGGCGTCGACTCCACGAAATTACCGAGGAGGAGCTGATAAAGAGATTCCACAGGCTCCATTACCGTATCGACAACATCGGCGAGCACATGCAATCCCATTCGGCATTCAATCCATTCAGGCTCGCCGGTCCAGAGAATCCCCTGAGTGAACAGATCCTTGCCCGGGAGATGGGCTCTATCCTGCTCAGGATGGGATACGAATCCTACGCAGTTCTGGTTTACCGTATGCCAGACCACTGCTTCAGACCCTTTGTCAACGGGATATCCCTCCTGCCGGACGATGATTTCATACTTGCACTGGACGATCCCCTCTACCACAAAATCGCCGCCGCCGCGCACGGCGCGGTTCTGGATAAATCGGACTTCACCGGCGGCGCCTTCCTGAAACGGACGCTGGACCTCTCTGAGTTCCGGGACGACCGGGTTATCCTCGCGGTGCAGTGCCGCACCCTCACCTCAGGGATCCTCGGCGAGCTCAGTTTGGCCGGAGAGGCGGCCCGGGATGGGTACATACCATCGCCGCTGCTGCTGCTCTACTACGACCCGAAGAGATTCACCGAGAATCCCCTGAAGCGCATAGAGTCCCTGGCCGGGGCGCTGGCGGTGCCGCTCCTGCTTCTGCTCGACAGGGCGAGTCGACCCGGGACGCCGGAAGAACCGGGCGAAGCGGCCCTGGAACAACTGATACACCTTTTCTTCGTAAAGGGGACGCACCGCTTCGTGCTGGTACGCTGTTCCGCCGACGACGTCTCGGGGTATTTTCTGATGAAATACCTGTATGAAAAACTGATACGGACCCTTGGCCCCGACAACTCGATCCAACTGGTACGACCACGAATACTCGTTCTCATCATTGCTGACGAAATTATGAGAAGGGTTCAAGAAACTATCGATCATTGGAGCGAGTTGATGAACAATGAGTTTGTTTTTAGCGTCTATAATAAACAGGACTATCATCATCCCATGGATCTTCTTAAAATAATTCTATTAAATATATGAATTTCCCTGAATTCTGTGTATTTTTATTGTCAATGAAAGCGATGATTTATAAAATACCTGTAATAGTGCAAAATATAGTAGAATTGCATCTTCAGGAATCTGGACGATATATATATAAATGGACTGAGTCCGAGCGGATTCCATTCTCATCAGGCCGGATATAACACGAACCATGGGTATTTACGTATCTTAATATCATGCGGGTACAAGCGATTATCGGAATACTCGCGTTATGGGTGTGCACCGCCGCCCTGCCGCTGTTCGCGGCAGGCACGACCGGGACATCGGGAGCCACATTTCTCGAGCTTGGTATCGGCAGCAGACCGCAGGGTATGGGCCAGGCCTTTACCGCCGAAACCAACGACGTCAACCTGCTCTACTATAATCCGGCCGGCCTGGGAACCCTCAGGTATCCGTTCCTGTCGCTGCAGCATCAGGAGCTTCTCCTCGATTCAAGGCTTGAAAACGTGTCAATTGCCTATCCGCTCCTGGGTGGGTATATCGCCGCCTCGAACTCCATCTTCTGGGTTCCCACCTTCGACGAGGTGAACATCGACGGCTATGATACCGGCGACGTCTCCTACTACAACGGCGCCCTGACCGTGGGGTACGGCTACAACCTGGGCTTCATGTACCTTGGGGGATCCATGAAGTATATTTACCAGCATATCGGGCCGAAAACCTACCACGGCTTTGGCATGGACATCGGCATACTGAAGGGCCTCCGTCTTTTCACCCCCTTCGAGGCCCCCACGCAGAACCTTCACGTGGGGCTCTCTATTCTCAACCTGGGGCCCGATATCGTTGGCGAGTTCCCCCTCCCAAGGACAATAAGGCTCGGCGTCTCATACAAGCTCACCAACTGGTTCGGCCTGAACCTCGATATGCTAGAGAGCATCATCGATTTCTCCGACCTCTATGACTTCACCTACGGCTTCAACGAGAGCTTCAGGATGAACCTGGGCATCGAGTTCTCCTATCTGGACATCATATCCATCAGGGCGGGATACCGCTTCAACGACGTCAGCACCACGTCGTTCAGCTATTACACCCTGGGTCTCGGCTTCAACTACGTGGTGGGGAACGTCACCTTCACGGTGGATGCAGCCTACTCCGACGCGGGCCAGTTCGATCCCTCATATTCCTTCAACGTCACCTTCAAGCTCATCCCGAAGGTCGTGACCCTTCAGGACAGGATGGACGCCGAGGGGCATTATCGGAGGGGGATACGCAACTATGTGGCGGGCGATATCGATTCCGCCCTGACCGAGTTCCGCACCACCAAGGACATCAACCCGTATCACAAGAACATCAACAAGAGAATCGACGATCTTGAGGAACTGCAGCGACTGATTTTGGAGAACAAGAAGATTGAGGAGAAAGAACATCATGAGGAAGGGCAGAGCCTGGAACGAAATCCGCAGACCGAAGATTACGAGTGATTTCTGTCCTAACGCCAACGGGTCGCTCCTCTTCGAAATGGGGAAGACCAGGGTGATCTGCGCCGCAACGGTGCTTGATGAGGTGCCGGATCACGCCGCCTCCAAGGGGAAGGGGTGGATCACCGCGGAATACAGCCTGATGCCCTACTCGACGGTGCCCCGTGCCAAACGCCCGCTCATCACCCGGGACGGACGGGCGGTGGAGATACAGCGGGTCATATCCAGGTCTCTCAGAGGCGCCGTTGATCTCACCAGGCTCCAGGGGATCACGGTGCAGGTGGACTGCGACGTCATCGAGGCAGACGGCGGCACCAGAACCGCTTCCATCACCGGGGGATTCATCGCCATGGCGATGGCCTTTCGGAGACTCATGGTACAGGGCTCGCTCCGGGAAATCCCCATCATCTCAAACGTCGCCGCGGTCTCCTGCGGGTACGTGGAGGGGGAGCTGCTTCTGGACCTGGACTTCGCCGAGGACTCGAAGGCCCAGGTTGATCTCAATGTCATCATGGACGGCGGGGAAAATCTCGTCGAGGTACAGGGTACCGGCGAGCGTAACTCCTTCTCAGTGGACCAGCTCCTGGAGATGATCTCCCTGGCGAAAAAGGGGATCACGGAGCTCGTGGATATCCAGAACTCCATCATCCATCACCCTCGCGGGTGAGACCACCGGGAGAATCCCCGATGACGCCGTGGCGGCCGGGATGATCAGGTTCCGGCGGAGCCGGCAAGGAGCGTAGCAATGCTTTTCAGGAAAACAGACGATCGTGCGGAAAGCCCCGCCCCCGGCGGATTCGCCGGCCGCTGGCACTCCACCTTCGGCCCCCTCACCATGGAGGTTGTGGATACGAAGGTCACCGGAAGCTACCGCTTCGGCACCATCGACGGTACGCTGGAGGGACGAATTGAGGGGTCCCGCCTGAACTTCCGATATCGCGAGCCCCAGGTCTCCGGAGAGGGCTGGTTTGAGCTCCTTCGCCCCGGCAGGTTCCGGGGGCTATGGCGTCCCGACGGATCAGAGGCCTGGCATGACTGGACCGGCGAACGGGGCTTCGACGGCATCTGGGCTACCACCTTCGGTCTCATGAAGCTGGCGGTGGAGGAGGGGGAACAGATCATGGGCTTCTACGAGATGGGTGGACCCTCCGATATCACGGGAACTGCCGCAGGAAACGAAATGAGCTTCTCCTACAGGGAACCGGCGGTATCGGGCGAGGGATCATTCATACTGTCGGATGACACCATGGGCTTCTCGGGGAAATGGCGCCCCGACGGTGAAACCGGATGGCAGCCGTGGGAGGGACGACGCGTCCTTCCGGCACCCGGCATAGTCTGGCTGGTGGTGCTGGAGGCGCACTGGCAGCGCTATCTGAATGACCGGGAATACTCGTTCGGGGCGATGCTGGACGAGTTCTTCGCACGGCTCCCCCATGTGAACGTAAGCCACCGCTTCTTCACCGACGAGGAGGGGCTGCGCCAGTGGTGCCGGAGCCTCCTGTACCTCCCGGAGCCGGTGTACCTTGTGGTGGCGTCGCACGCCACCGAAGAGGGACTCAGCGTGCTCGGTAAGACCATCGGGACAGAGGTAATTGCCGATAGCCTTCTCTATGCCGACAGCCTCCGTCTCCTCCACTTTTCCTCGTGCCTGCTGATGAACGATAACGGCGGAAAAGCGATCCGGGGGCTTCACTCTCCGGGCCGTTTTCCCGTATCCGGCTACACCACCTCGGTGAACTGGGCGGCGAGCGCCATAATCGAATTCTGTTACCTGGACCTGGTGCTGGAACAGGGGCTCTCCCCGTCGGAGGCGGCAAAGAGGCTCGTCACGCTCATGCCCTTTGCCGGAACCATCGCGCCGAAGGGGAGCCCCTTTCCCGCGGCCGGCTTCAGGATAATCGATCCTGACTGACAGGGGAGCTCCGCAAGCCCCGGCACTGTCAGCTCCGGCCGCCACCTAAATCCACGGACCATGAACTGTCCATGGCAATTCCCCGCCTGTTTTTACCGGGGCGTTCACCGGCGGGATCATCTTTTATTTTACTATTTTCATCCCCCGTCCGATACAATTAGTAGCAACGATCAGGCTGTTACCCTATGAAATCAAAAATTGCATTCACCCTGGCCGCGCTGTGCATCGGCACAGCTGCATGGTCCCAGAATCTGAGCACCCAGGTGATCGATACCCAGACCGCCTACACGATTGAGCGAGGTGGATATCAGGTCTCCATCATGGGTTACAACGAGGGGGGTATCGAGCTGAAGACCATCATCGGCCTTCACGACAACCTATTCCTGGGCGTGGCCTTCAATGTGGACCGCGCCATAGGAAAGGGGAGGGCCAGGGCGAACATTCCCGGAGTGATCGCGCGCATCAAGGTCACCGATGGCGGGTTGATGTTCCCGGCGATCTCCATCGGATACGATTCCTTCTACATCGGCAGGGATGACCATGAATTCTGGGAATTCGATTACCGGCACAACACCATCATCTACGGCCCCTACATCGCCCTGACGAGCCCAATCTATCTTTTCGGCGGAGAGCAGTATGTGAACTACGGCGTTCGGCTCCCCGTCCAGCCGGACTGGCGCCCCAATGACGTCTCCTATTTCATCGGCATCGACATACCCCTGGGTGAGTTCTTCAGGCTGAAGGGGGAGGTGGAGCGCGTCTTCTGGAACCTCAGGGACTCGGGTGACTGGATGTACAACGCCGGGATCCGGTACTCCTACGTCGATCAGCTGGGGATAGAATTCGCCATCATGTACGAACCGGGCGAGCGAATCAACAGGATACTTCGCATTGAATACAGGAACCAGTTTTAGGCGCGTACTGGCGCTCTTCTTCTGCCTCACCGCCGCATCGCCGGTCACTGCAGTGTCTTCCCAGCGCATCTGCACATTGTCCATCACGGGGACCGGCGGGAACGTTGTCCACCTCCTCGCCGAGATCGCGGACACGGACACCCTGCGGAGCCGCGGGCTCATGTTCCGAAAAGGGCTTGATAAAAACAGGGGCATGATTTTCATGTACAGCAGTGAGGAATACCTTACGTTCTGGATGAAAAATACCTATATCCCCCTGAGTATCGCGTACATAAGCGGAGAGGGAGTGATCCACGAGATCTACGACATGAAGCCACTGGACACTTCGATCGTGTATCCGTCGCGACTGCCCGCCCGCTATGCCCTGGAGGTGAACCGGGGCTGGTTCAGAGAACACGGGATCACCCAGGGCTGCCGCGTGAACCTGTATGGATGCTTCGGTAAATAGAATACCCTCATCGAAAGACGAACGCGCATACCTCATCGCACTCCAGGGAAAACACGACGATCCGAAGGACATCGACTACTCGCTGAACGAGCTTATGCTGCTCGTCAAGACGGCCGGCGGCATCGTGGTGGACCGGCGCGTGGTCCGACGGTCAATGATAGACCCCGCCTACATCGTGGGGAGGGGGGTCAAGGATGAGCTCAGGGTCATCGTTCAGGAACGGGGGATCAAGCTCCTGGTCTTCGATCTCAACAACCTCAAGCCGGCGCAGATCCGGAATCTTGAGGAGGAGCTGCAGTGCCGTGTGGTGGGACGTACCGAGGTGATTCTGGACATCTTCGCCAGGAGAGCCAGGAGCGCCGAATCGAAGATACAGGTGGAGCTCGCCCAGCTCAGGTATATTCTCCCGCGCCTCAAGGGGCTCGGAGGCGTCCTGTCCAGGCTCGGGGGCGGCATCGGCACCAGAGGGCCCGGTGAGAAGATGCTCGAAACGGACCGGCGTCACATAATGAAGCGAATCACAGTGCTGAGCAGGAAGCTGAAGGGGATCAAGAGCCACCGCGAACTGAGCAGAAAATCCAGGGCAGGGGAATTCGTCGGGGCCGTGGTGGGATATACCAACGCGGGAAAATCATCGCTCATCAACACACTCGCCCGTGATGACCTCTTCGTGGAGGACAAGCTCTTCGCCACGCTGGAATCCTATACCAGGGTCGTCTACCTCTCGCCGGGAGCGAAGGTACTGCTCACCGACACGGTGGGGTTCATACGCAACCTCCCTGCGAACCTGGTGGAGTCCTTCCGCTCCACCCTGGAGGAGATAGAACATGCCGATTTCCTGCTGCACGTGGCGGACATATCGTCCGAAGACATCGATACAAACATATGCACGGTAGAGAGCGAGCTGCGCTCGATCCGCTGCGCCGACAAGCCGGTGATCCTCTTCCTCAACAAATCGGACCTCCGGGAGGACCTTTCATCGATCCGGCACGTTCAGCGCAGGTACCCCGGATCCATCGTCGGCTCGGTGAAAACCGGGGACGGCCTGGATGAACTAGTGGAGACGATCGGCCAGCTCCACCACTCGCTGTACAGCCACCCCACACGACGGCGTCCGGCTTCTGTTTGACAGCCGCTCCCCCGTCCCTGTATTATTATTGACTAAATTCAGTTCAATCTGATATATGTTCACTTCATCCTCACCATCAGAGGCAAATGACACCCAGCATGTAACACATAAGGGACGGTTATGATCGACAAAGTTATAAGTATAGTGTTCGGCACAAAGCATGAACGCGACATAAAAAAACTGAGGCCCTTGGTCGCCGCCATCAACTCTCTCGAAGAGGAGACAAAAAAACTCTCGAACGACGGCATGCGGGCGAAGACCGCCGAATTCAAGTCACGGGTGGAGCGGGGAGAATCGCTCGATTCGATCATGCCCGAGGCCTTTGCCCTGGTACGGGAGGCGTCGGTCAGGACCCTGGGCATGCGGCATTTTGATGTCCAGCTCATGGGCGGCGCGGTGCTTCACCAGGGGAGGATCTCCGAGATGAAGACCGGCGAGGGGAAAACCCTGGTGGCGACCCTTCCTGTCTATCTGAACGCAATGAGCGGTCTGGGCGTGCACGTGGTCACGGTAAACGACTACCTCGCCCGCCGGGACTCCGAATGGATGGGGACGATCTACAGGTTCCTGGGACTCGAGGTGGGGGTCATACAGCATCACCTGGGACCGCCGGAACGCCATAGGGCATACCGGTGCGACGTCACCTACGGTACCAACAACGAATTCGGGTTCGATTACCTCAGGGACAACATGGTGGACCACAAGAGCCTCCGAGTGCAGCGGGTGCTGAACTACGCCATCGTCGACGAGGTGGACTCGATACTGATCGACGAGGCCAGGACGCCGCTCATCATATCGGGGTCCACCGAGGAGTCTACGAAGAAGTATTTCCTCATCAACAAGATCATCCCGAGCCTCAAAGACGGGGACGACTACGAGGTGAACGAGAAGGACCGCCAGGTGACCCTCACGGAGGACGGCGTGCGGCATGTGGAGCGTCTGCTGAAGATCGACAACCTCTACGACAACAAGCACATCGACACGGTGCACCACATCAACCAGGCCCTGAAGGCCCACACGATATTCCACAGGGACATCGATTACATCGTGAAGGACGGCCAGGTGGTGATCGTCGATGAATTTACCGGCAGGCTTATGCAGGGGAGAAGATACTCCGACGGACTGCACCAGGCGCTGGAGGCGAAGGAGAACGTCACTATCGCCCGGGAGAGCCAGACCCTTGCGACGATCACCTTCCAGAACTTTTTCAGGATGTACAAGAAGCTGGCCGGCATGACCGGCACCGCAGACACGGAGGCGACGGAGTTCCAGAAAATATACAAGCTCGATGTGGTTGTGGTCCCGCCGAATATGCCCATGATCCGCAGGGATCACCCGGACAAGGTCTACAGGACCGAGCGGGAAAAATTCAACGCCATCGTCGACGAGATCCGGGAACTGCATGACCGCAACCAGCCGGTACTTGTGGGAACGATCTCCATAGAGAAGTCTGAGAAGCTCTCGAATCACCTGAAGTCGAAGGGAATTTTTCACAACGTGCTGAACGCGAAGTACCACGAGAAGGAGGCACAGATCGTCGCCGAGGCGGGAAGCCCCGGCAAGGTCACCATCGCCACCAACATGGCCGGCCGCGGAACGGACATAGTGCTCGGAGGGAGCAAAATTTACACCGACGAGCTTGAGTCGCACGAAGCCGTGCACGAGGCGGACCGATGGGACAAGTTCAAGCTGGCGATCCTGGGTTCGGATTTCGACCGTGCCGAAAAAATCTCGGAGGGGTTGATCGGCCAGGACAAGCACAAGGCCCAGAACATCATCCGCATGGGGCGCGAATGGCTGGTGAACCATGAAACAGTCGTCGCCGCCGGCGGCCTTCACATCCTGGGAACCGAAAGGCACGAGGCCCGCCGGATCGACAACCAGCTCAGGGGCCGCTCGGGTCGGCAGGGGGACCCCGGCTCGTCCCGCTTCTACCTTTCCCTCGAAGACGATCTCATGCGTCTCTTCGGCTCGGAGAGAATCGGCAACGTCATGCAGCGCCTGGGCATGCAGGAGGGGGATGAAATCGAGAGCAAGATGGTCACGAAGGCCATCGCCAGCGCGCAGAAGAGGGTAGAGGGTCGCAACTTCGACATACGGAAGCACCTGCTGGAATACGACGACGTTATGAACAGCCAGCGGGAATTCATATACAAGGAACGGAACGAAATCCTCGACGGCGAAGATATCTCATACAAGTTCGACACCTACATCCGGGAGGTCTGCGCGAACAAGTTCGAGATCTTCACGAACGGGAAGCGACACCCCGAGGAGTGGGATCTGGACGGCATCAGCAACTGGATGAAATACCGCTTCACCGTGGATATCGATTTCGAGGAGACAAATCCGTACAACCTCGGCTACGACGAGTTCCTCGATGCGCTGATCGACAAATTCATAGCTCTCTACAAACACAAGGAGAAGAGCCTGGGTCCCGAAAACATGCGGACCCTGGAGCGTCTGCTGTCGCTTCAGGTGATCGATTCCAAGTGGCGCGAGCACCTGCTGGCCATGGACGAGCTTCGCGACGGAATATGGACCGTGGGGTACGGTGAGAAGAACCCCCTGGTGGAATACAAGCTGCAGGGATTCATGATCTTCAAGGACATGATGCTCAACCTGAAGGAGGAGATCCTCGAGTACATGATGAAGGTGCAGGTAGAGCAGGTCATAGAAGAGACAGAACATGAATACAACGTGGTAGGAAGCGAGCACCACGCCGAGATCGGGCAGTTCGGCAGCGGAGGAATCCCGGTCCATGACACCCCGACTCCCGAGCGCCGCCGGTCAACCCCGGAGGAGAAACACGCCGTCGTGGCCACCTCGGGCGGCGTCAAGCGAAAGAAGACCAGGCGGAGCAGGAGAAGCTGACCATGGCCGCGGCCCTGATGAAGAGCATCTCCGGCATACGGGGCATCGTCGGCGAAACACTGACGCCGGAGGTGATTCACCGTACCGGAGTCGCCATGGCGCGCTACACGAAGCGGGGGACCGTGGTGATCGGGCGCGACACCAGACCCACCGGCACCGCCATCGCCAGCGGCATCCAGTCCACGCTCCTCATGGCGGGCTGCAATGTCGTCGATATCGGCGTCGTGCCGACCCCCACGGTCCAGATCATGGTGGAGGAGCTCAGGGCCGACGGCGGGATTGTGATCTCGGCATCACATAACCCGGTCCAGTGGAACGCCTTCAAGCTCGTCAGCGGATCGGGGTCATTTCTGGGCCCCGCTGAAATCAAGCGCTTTTTCGCCTTCATGGAACAGCCCTTCAAATTCGCCAGATGGAACGGCTTCGGATATCTCACGATCAACGACGATGCCGAGCTCGTGCACATCGAGCGGGTACTGCGCGTGGTTGACCGGGACCTTATCAGGAAACGCGGGTTCACCGTGGTCCTCGATTCCGTGAACGGGGCAGGATCCATGATCACGCCGCGTCTGCTCTCCGATCTGGGATGCCGCGTGATTCCGGTGAACTGCGAGCCGGATGGCATGTTCCCGCGAGGGGCCGAGCCGCTCCCGGAGAACCTTTCCGATCTCTCCCAGCAGGTTCGACGGTACCGGGCCGACATCGGCTTCGCCCAGGACCCCGACGCCGACAGGCTCGCCGTGGTGAACGAGGAGGGGAGACCGGTCGGGGAGGAGTACACCATCGCCATGGTATCGGAGCACCTCCTCTCCAAGGAGCAGGGGCCGGTGGTCATCAACCTCTCCACCACCAAGGCCGTCGACGATATCGCTGTGCGTTACGGCGTAGAGTGCATACGTGCGAAGGTGGGAGAGATAAACGTGGTGGAGGAGATGCAGAGGCGCGGCGCCAGGATCGGCGGCGAGGGTAACGGCGGCGTCATCTCCCCGGAGGTGCATTACGGCAGGGACAGCCTGGCAGGTATCGCCTATATCCTGGAGATGCTGGCACAGAGGGATACAACGGTATCGCAGATCGTCAACGATCTGCCCGCATATGTGATGAAGAAGGGGAAGGTCGCATATAATCCCGCCAGGTTCGATAAAAGGAGACTGGATCGGATCAAGAAGAAGCACCGCGGCGAAAGGATTACCGAAACCGACGGGCTGAGAATCGAATTCCGGAAAAACACGGATTTCAAGCAGGGATGGGTTCACCTGCGGCCTTCGAACACCGAGCCGATCTTCCGCATCATCGCAGAGGGGACCGATGACGCCCAGGCACGGGCGATCTACCGCTACTTCAGCGATCTCTTGAAATGATCAGCAGTTACTCTTTTGCAGAACTCCGCTAGAAGAGAAATTTAATCCCCCCTCCCACGGACCAGTAGTGCACCGAGGTCCTGCCTGAAACCTGCACCGGCGTTGTGCCGTAGTAGACGGAGGTGTCGTGAGTAAAACCGGACGGGTGATAGTACCAGCGGGCCTCGGCGAATATGCTGAAAAACGAGAAGGGGATCACGCTGACGCCGATCCTGCCGGTCAGGGCGAAGAGATTCTGGTAATCCACCAGTTCCGTCTCCCCCAGCAGCCTCTGGTAATCGCGCAGGTGCAGCACGCCAGCCATGATACCGACATAGGGCATTGCGTACTGCCAGCGAAGCGTGATGATACAGTGTCCCGGTACGCAGAATACCCTGACCGCACCACACGGACCTCGTGCTCCCCGGCGGTCACGGTGAACTCTGAAAGGGGGGTCGTGCCCGCCTCATAGCCGTCAATGAACACCGATGCCCCCGAGGGATGTGAGGTGACGGAGATCCTTCCCGTTCCAAGCCCGGACAGGACCGCCCCCATGGTGCGGGAGACGATCACCGCCCTCTCCAGGAGGTCATCCCCGGGGATACCGTATGGTCTTGGCATACAGGATCGCTCCGTTGTCGACTCGTACCGCCTTGACGGTACAGAGGGCGTTCGCATCGTTACCCGAGACGGATCCGAGCACCAGAATATCGGCGCGCGTGAGCCTGCCGGCTCTGATCACCCCTCCCGTATCAACCGCGCCGCTCTGCTCGAGGGCGATCTCGTCAAGGATCGTCCCGAGCTGGTTGCGTTCGAGCACGCGCAGGCCTCGGATCTCCGACAGAGCACCGGAGATGGCCTCCGGAATCATCCGTGAAAGAGACCTGGTGTCATTCCCGCCATAATTCCTGAAGTTCATCACCGCCACAGTTCTGTCGATTGCCAGGGCATTCGCCGAAATCGCCATAAGAGCCGTCACCACGAACGCGAACCGTTTCATAGAATCCCCCTCAGTATATCATCATCGCACAGTCTCACCCTTCACCCCCAGTCGTCAATTGAATATTTTGCGCTTGACAAATAATCATGCGGAAAGGATGTATCTGTAACTGTTGAAGAGGAGTATTCTGTACCGGTGCGGCACAGTCGAGCCCTCAAGGGTGCGATGCACCGGCGAGGGATTGTTGATTTCTTCCGCAAACGAGTATATACTGCTATTATATGACTGAACAGAAAAAACCGGACGTGCCCCCATTCGCCGAGCGCTCCTACTGCGGCGAGCTCGGCGAATCCAATGCGGGGAAAAGTGTTCATCTCTTCGGCTGGGTACACACGGTGCGCGACCTCGGGGGGATCATCTTCATTCACCTTCGGGATGTTACCGGAACGGTGCAGGTGGTGGTTGACGCAGCGTCCCCCCAGGCGCTGAAGGAAGCCGCATCCTCTCTGAAGAGCGAGTTTGTTGTGCACGCCCTAGGGCCCGTGCGTAAACGAGCTCCGGAGGCGGTGAATCCTTCACACCCCACCGGCACTATCGAGGTGCTGGCGGAGTCCATCGAGGTTCTCAACGATTCCCTGGTGCCTCCGTTCCCCATCGATTCCCCGGAACAGCCCGGCGAAGAGACCAGGCTGAAATACCGCTATCTCGACCTGCGCAGGGATGACATGCAGGAGGCGATACTGAAGCGGCACACCTGCGTACAGACGATGCGCCGGTACCTTAACAATCACCGGTTCTTCGAGATAGAAACCCCCACCCTGAACAAATCGACGCCCGAGGGGGCCAGGGACTTTTTGGTGCCCAGCAGGATAAACAGGGGGAGGTTCTACGCCCTGCCGCAGTCCCCCCAACTCTTCAAGCAGATACTGATGATCTCGGGCTTCGACCGGTATTACCAAATCGTGAAGTGCTTCCGCGATGAGGATCTTCGTCATGACCGCCAACCGGAATTCACGCAGGTGGACCTCGAGTTTTCCTTCGTGACCCCCGACATCATCATGCGGGAGGTGGAGGGCCTCCTCGCCGACGTCGTTCGTGATATCAGGGGGATCGATGTGCCGTGCCCCTTCCCGCGGCTCACCTACGACCAGTGCATGGAGCGCTTCGGAACCGATGCCCCGGACACAAGGTTCAATCTGGAGCTCCGTAGGCTGGACGATATCTTCGCCAACACCGGATTCAACCTCTTCAAATCGGCGCTCGCGGTTGGCGGCACCGTCAAGGGGATCGCAGTGCCGGACAACGGAACCTTTTCCAGAAAGACGGTCGACCAGCTGGCCGATGAGATCAGGCGCTTCGGCGCCAAGGGCCTCGCCACCGTCAGGTTCACCGGCGACGCCTTCGACGGCGGGATCACGAAATTCCTTGGGGATGGCGAAAAGGCCGGGCTGGTGCACAGGTTCGGACTCAGCGGCCCGATGATGCTCTTCCTCATGGCCGATGCCGCCGCGGTGGTGAACGATTCGCTCTCCTATCTCCGCCTGAAGATCGCCAGGCAGCAGGGGTTGATCGACGAGGACGCCCTCAATTTCCTCTGGGTAACCGATTTTCCTTTGTTCGAATACGACCCTGAAACCGGCAGCTACGGGGCGGTGCATCACCCCTTTACCGCACCGACACCCGGCTGCCTGGAGACACTGGATCACCTTACGCCGGAGAACGTGGCCACCGTGAAGGCGCAGGCGTACGATGTGGTTCTGAACGGCAGCGAGATCGGCGGCGGCTCCATCAGGATCCACACCACCGGAATTCAGAGCAGGATATTTTCGATCCTCGGAATATCGGACGAGGAGGCGAACGAAAAGTTCTCCTTTCTCCTGGAGGCGCTGCGATTCGGGGCCCCGCCGCACGGCGGCATCGCCCTGGGGCTCGATCGCGTGATGATGCTGCTCCTCAAGCGGCATTCTATCAGGGACGTGATCGCGTTTCCGAAAACCCAGAAAGGCCAGTGCCTGATGAGCGATGCGCCATCGCACGTGTCCGATCATCAGCTCGCTGAGCTATCTATAAAGACCGTAAAGTAAGCCGGCTGTTATGGGCTGCGACAACTCAGATCCGCACATGAGGGGTGATGGTCGAGACTAAATTCGAAATCGATGACATGTCACTGTACAAGCGTATCTGCGGGCACAATGACATGAATGTCAAGAAGATCGAGAAGCTCATCGGCGTGCACATCATTCCCCGGGGGAATACGCTCATCGTGAAGGCCGCGAAGGATAAGAGCGAATCGACCCAGCGGCTGCTGCACATCATGAGCGATTACCTGGCGATGAAGGGAGCCGTATACGAGCTTGACGATTTCGACATCCGATACCTCGCCTC
Organism: Spirochaetota bacterium; assembly: GCA_016929135.1. Taxonomy (GTDB): domain Bacteria; phylum Spirochaetota; class UBA4802; order UBA4802; family UBA5550; genus JAFGJK01. The sequence goes on from JAFGJK010000156.1 coordinate 82,989, forward strand.
CTCTGTGATCGGCGGCAGGGAGATCAAGGCCGAGGACATGAACAGGCTGAGGATCACCTTCCAGGACTCGGGGAAATCAATCACGCCGAAGACGTTGAACCAGGCAGCGTACATCACCTCCATTTACAGGAAGCCCATCACCTTCTCCACGGGACCGGCCGGCACCGGGAAGACCTATCTCGCCGTAGCCGTGGGGGTCAAGATGTTCATGAGCGGTTCGGTTGACAGGATCGTGCTCACCAGACCGGCGGTAGAGGCGGGCGAAAGCCTCGGCTACCTCCCCGGCGACCTGGTGCAGAAGATCAATCCATATCTCAGGCCGCTCTACGACGCGCTCTTCGACTTCCAGCCATTCGAGAAAATTTCAAAGCTCATCGAGCGAGGAAGCATTGAGATCGCGCCGCTGGCGTACATGAGGGGAAGGACACTGAACAACTCCTTTATAATTCTCGACGAGGCGCAGAACACCACCATATCGCAGATGAAAATGTTTCTCACCCGCATGGGGAACAACTCCAGGATTGTGATCTCCGGCGACGACACCCAGATCGATCTTGAAAAACCGAAGCGCTCAGGTCTGCTCCACGCTATGAGGATCCTCCGCGACATCGAGGAGGTGAGCTTCATCCATTTCACGAAAGAGGATATATCCAGGCATCCGGTCGTGGAAAAGATTGTCGTAGCCTACGAAACCCAGGGGCACACGGAATAGGGACGATGAAACAAATCGCGCAGCTTACACTTCGCACATTCACCCGAATATTCCGAACGCCGGATATCAAGTTCGCCTTTCTCTGCGTCATGGTGGTCATCGTCATATCGACATCGCTCCTTGCGATCGACATGATCGGGGGGACCTACGAATACAATGTCAGCGATATCGCGCTGGAGGACATCCGCGTCCCCAAGGACATCTATTACGTCAACGAGGATGAGACCAGGATGCGCCAGATGGTCGCCGGGGAATCCGCGCCTCTGGTCTTCGACAGGGACGCATCGATCATGAATGAAAACCTCGCAATGATCAACATGCTCTTCAACCATGTCGATTCCACCATCAAGAGCTTCCCGCCCATCGGGACCGACGACGTGCCCTTTTACATCATGGTAATCAAATCGAAGCTCCCCCAGTATCAGCAGTACAACGAGGCGATTCTCACTGAGATATTCTCATCACCGAAACCCTCAGATATCAAGCGTGCCGTCATCCAGGCGCTCATGCATTTCTACGACGAGAAGGGGAAGGGGATCATCGAAAAGCCCTACGACAACCCGCTGAACATTAAGAATACCGGCGTGATCATCAGATCGATCAATTCGAATGCCACCGATACCGACATTGAGACCATCTCTACACTTGAAAACCTGAAAACGATCGATGAGGCCAGGAAGATGATTCCCCGCGTGGCGTTCCAGTTTGCCCATACTATGCCTCAGAAGACGGTGAACTCCATTGCTGGCATTGTCCAGTGGCACCTGAAGCCCAACACCAGGTTCAACCAGGAGGAAACGAAGCGCCGAATCGATGAAAAGGTGAAAAACCAGAAGCCGGTCATGGCGGTCCTGAAAAAGGGGCTGACCCTGGTAAGGGAAGGTGACACCATAACCCCCGAGGTGAAGTTCAGGATCGATATCTTCAACAAACACACCCGCTCCACGCACTACGGATACATCTTCGGCGTATTCATCATACAGCTGGTGTTTCTCTTCGTGCTGGGCTTCTTCCTTCTTGACTACAGCTCGACGCTGATTCCGGATCGCAAGGCGATCATGATCATCTTCACGCTGATCGTCTTTTACCAATTCTACACCTTCTTCATTGCCAGATCGGAGACCCTGATGAATTCCGATCTCACCTTCGCCCTGGTGCTCCCCATACCCTTCGTGACGATGATCGTATCAATTCTCTATAACACCTATCTCGCGCTTCTGCTGGGCATATACTCCGTATTCTTCGCGACGATGATCGACGGCGGAAGTCTCTCCACCATGATCATCACCTTCGGCGCCGCCATCCTGGGCGTCTTCATCAACGCGAACGTCACCAGAAGGACCGATTTCCTCAGGGGCGGCTTTGTCATGGGCCTTGTCAACACCATCGTCATATTCGCGGTGGCGCTCATACAGGAGATCCCCATAGTCCGGGCGCTGAACAATGTCGTATACGCCTTCGCCAACGGCATCATCAACTCGATACTTGTCCTGGGAATCCTGCCGCTCTACGAGAATGTCTTCGGCATCACGACGAAATTCAAGCTCCTGGAGCTCTCCGACCTCAATGCCGACATATTCAAGCAGATGCTCCTTGAGGCCCCGGGAACCTACAACCATTCCCTTATCGTATCGACCATGGCGGAGACCGCCTGCAAGGATATCAACGCTGACTACATGCTCGCCCGCGTGGGCGCCTTCTACCACGACATCGGCAAGATACCCGACGCGGCGATGTACATCGAAAACAAGGTGACCGATCCCAGGGCGAAAACCATGAAGCCGAAGGAATACACGAAGCTTATCACCTCGCACGTCGACAAGGGGGTCGAGATCGCCAGACAGAACATGCTTCCTGAAAACGTGATCGACTTCATCCGTGAGCACCACGGAGAAACCACGATGACCTATTTCTACCACCAGGCGCTGGCGGAGCTGGACACATCGACACAGGCGGAGACGATCGACAAGAGGGACTTCCAGTACAAGGGACCAAAACCGCACAGCAAGGAGACGGCGGTGGTCATGCTCGCCGACGCCATCGAGGCGGCCTCGCGCTCGCTCCAGGAACCCACGAGGGAGAAGCTGCAGGGCATGGTCCGCCGGATCATCTACAACAAGCTCAATGACGGCGAGCTGGAGATGTCGGACCTCTCCATGACCGAATTGAGGACTATTCAGAACTCCTTTCTGAAGATACTCTACGGCATATTCCACACCAGGATCGAGTATCCGGACCAGAAGGACGTGAAGAAACTGGAGAAAAAGGTCATGCCCAATGGCGCTGATTGATCTTCAGTGCGAGGGCGTCCGGTTCCCCTTCGGAACATTGAGAAAAAAGCGGCTCCACCACCTGCTTGTCGCCGCGATCGAACGGCTCTCCCTGACGGACGTATCCCTCACGGTGATCTTCACCGACGACAGGTACATACGAAAAATCAACAGAAAATTCAGGGGGAAAGACAGGGCCACCGACGTGATCAGCTTCTGCAACAGGGAGATGCCCTTCCCCTCGGGCGACGAGACGAATGAGGACCTGGGGGAGATTTACGTCTCACTGGAGCGGGCGAGGATACAGGCCGAGGAGTTCGGGGAGACGCTGGAGCGCGAGGTCGCCAGGCTCCTGGTTCACGGGCTGTTGCATCTCCTGGGGTATGACCACGAGGGCTCCAAGAGACGCCTGATTGAAATGGAACTGAAGGAGGAGGATCTTCTGGCATCGCTCTCCCCCCGACGACCCGAGCATTGATGCCGCGGTAAAACCCGACGATCACATCGCGTCTATCTTCGCCAGCATATCTTTCTTCATAGAATCAATCTTCGCCCGGAGCGCAGCCTGCATCTCCACGAGCGGCGCGCTCCCCACGGCATCGCGAATGCTGAAGTAGAACTTGATCTTCGGTTCAGTTCCCGAAGGCCGCACGGTGATCTTTGATTCGTCCGTCAGAAAGAACTGCAGCACGTCCGATTTCGGGAGTTCCCGTATGGGGGTCCTCTTCCGCTCGGGGAGGTGCAGGACCTCGAGGTTCTGGATATCCGCCACCCTGTCGACATCGATGCCGATGAACTGCATCGGCGGCTCATTTCTCAGCGAGGACATGATCTGCTGTATCCGATCGATCCCGTCGCGCCCCTTCAGCGTCAATGAGAGGAGGTCCTCCATATAAAGACCGTAGGTGCGGTAGATCTCCTCCAGGAAGCCTGCAAGTCGCATCCCCCTGCCGGCGAGCCAGTCTGCCATCTCGGCGAAAAAATAGCAGGAGCTGACGGCGTCCTTGTCTCTCAGAAAATCAACCGGCAGGTAGCCGTAGCTCTCCTCTCCGCCGAAGAGGAAGCGAGACCCATCCCCCTCCTCGTGCCGCTTAATCGCCGCGGCGATCCACTTGAATCCGGTGAGTACATCGTCGGTCCGGCACCCGAAGGAATCCGCGATTATCCGCTGCAGATCCGTGGTGACTATCGTCTTCACCACCACGCCGTTTTCCGGCATTCGTCCCGATTCCCTGAGGCGGGTGAGTATATAATACTCCAGCATCGTGCCGATCTGGTTGCCGTTTATGAGCACGTATTCCCCCGTCCCGTCCTTGAATCCCACCCCCATCCGGTCGGCGTCGGGATCGGTGGCCAGGATAAGGTCTGCATCGATCCTCCTTGCAAGATCCAGGGAGAGGGCCAGTGCCTCCTTCTCCTCCGGGTTCGGGTACTTCACGGTGGGGAAGGAGCCGTCGGGCCTGGACTGCTCCTCGACCGCCGAGACACGGCCGAAACCGAAATGCGAGAGGACCTCCGGGATGATCCTGTACCCCGTGCCGTGCAGCGGCGTATACACGATGGACACGGTCGAGTCACCGACCGGACGATGCGTATATCTCTCGAGCCGGGCTATGTATTTTTCCGTTATATCGTGCCCCAGCACCGTGATAAGCCCGGATTTCACGGCGTCGTCGAAGTCGGTCCGCCTGATCGAGCCGACATCGTCCACACGCTTCACCTCGTCTATGATGTTCGCATCGTGAGGGGGGATCACCTGGCCGCCGTCGTCCCAGTAGACCTTGTAGCCGTTGTAGTCCGAGGGATTGTGGCTCGCCGTGACAACCACGCCGGAAATCGCCCCCAGCTCCCGCACCGCGAAGGATGCGATGGGGGTCGGGGTGATGTCCTCGAAGATATAGACCCTGATTCCATTGCCGGCAAGAACCTCGGCGGTGATGTGGGCAAATAGGTCCGACATTCTCCTGGAATCCCTGGCGATCACGACCCCCCTGGGAGCACCCTCCGCCTTCAGTATATAGTTGGCGAGTCCCTGCGTCGCCATTCCCACCGTGTAGAGGTTCATGCGGTTGGTCCCCGCCCCGATGATCCCCCTGAGTCCGCCGGTACCGAACTCCAATGTCTGGAAAAACCTGTCCTCCAGCTCTTTCTCGTCACCGGACCTCACGAGGCCCTCTATCTCCTCTATGGTCTCCCTGTCGTAGGGGCCCTTCGTCCATTCATCGATGCGTTTACGTATCAGATCGTTCATGACGCCTCCCGCCACTCCCAGGCCTACCGCCAAGCGAAATAAAAATGTTGCTACCGCCGCGCGGAGGTATATGATTGGCACAGAAGGTGGATATTTGCAATCCTTTTTGAAAAAATTAATCCCGGTGATGGGCTCCATCAGGTGATTCATGAAACCTCAGGATGTGCAGCGAAGAGTACTGTCCTTCATGAAATCCAACGGCCTGGTGGCAGCCGGTGCTCGGCTGCTCCTCTCGGTCTCAGCCGGAAAGGACTCCATGGCCATGGTACATCTGCTCTCCGGAATGGCGAAGGGCCTTGATATAACCCTCTCCCTGTTCCACCTGAACCACATGGCCAGGGGGGCCGAATCAGACGGGGACGAGGCATTCCTGAGGGGACTAACGGAGACGATGGGGATGCGTCTCCACGCTGAACGCTTCGATGTCAGATACCTGAGGCCCAAGGGAGTCTCCTTTGAGGAGCATGCGCGGGAGGTGCGATACCGTATGCTGCAGGAGACCGCCGCACGGGAAGGGTACACCCTGATCGCCACCGCCCATACCAGGAGCGACGACATCGAAACCATGCTGATGCGGCTTTTTACCGGCACCGGCATCCACGGCCTCACGGGCATACCGGCCAGGCGGGGCAACATCATCAGGCCGCTCCTCTGCCTCTGCTCAGAGGATGTGCGGGCGTACCTGGAGGGACAGGAGATTCCCTGGCGCGACGACAGCACGAACGCAGATCCGATGTACACCAGAAACTATATCCGACACGAGCTGGTGCCGCGCATTGCCGCCGTCTTTCCGGGTTTCCGGGAGGCTATGACGGGAACGAAGCATATCGCCCGGGAGACGCTCATTCTTTTGGATTCCCTGATCGTGCGGGATCTGGGGCTAGATATGCAGTGCGACGGACAATCCTTCGAGGCGGAGGCGGCGCCGCTCTGCGCCGACAGGGCACTCTTTCACCACGTGATCGCCGCGGCGCTGAGACGGGGCTTCGGCCAGTTCCCCTCCAGGAGGCGGCTCGATGAGATCTGGCGACGCGCCACTTCACAAAAATCGAACCTCCTGCTCTACGAAAACGCCGGGGTGGTGATCAGAAAAACATACCGGAAGGGGAGGGGGGTCATCACCATGGAGCGGCCGCTGCCGCGGCCCCTTCAGACGGCCTGGGAATATCCGGTGCGATTCGATCCCTCCGGGAAATGCACGGTATTCATCAGGGAGCTGGGATTACGCGTCTCCCTCTCCTTCAGGGACCACGCATCCTTCCTGGAGGAGTACCGCAGGGGCGGCATCGTGTTCGTACAGGTCCCCGACGAGAAGGCCTCGATCACCATCAGGAACAGACGCTATGGAGACCGTATCGCCCTCGAATCGGGCACGAAAAAAATTAAGGATTTTTTTATCGAAAAGAAACTTGACAATGAAATGAAGCCTTGTGTTCCTCTCCTTATTGTGGATGACGAGATAGCCGCAGTTATGCCGGGGTTCCTGTGTGAGATGACGAATCGCGTCTCCCGCCTCTTTTCGGTACGGGATAATTCGAAAAAAGTCCTTGCTATTGCGTTGAAAAATCATTACACTATGAATACGAATACGACCTTGCCATGACCCCCGTGCCGGAGACTATCAGTGGACAGTTGTATTTTTTGATGATGCCAACGAGGAGTGATGCATGAATAAAACGGCCAAACAGATAGCACTCATAATGCTTATCTTTATTCTTATAATCGCGATCTTCCGCCTGAAGCAGCCCGACGAGGAGAACAGGGCGATACAGTACAGCGAGTTCATCAAGCGTGTAAAGAGCAAGGAGATCGACAAGATCACCATCGAAAACGGGAAGCGCATTCTGATCTATTCCAAGGACAGGAAAATACAGAAGGTGCAGAACCCCTTCACCAAGTCGGTATCGACGAAGGACGATCCAGACGCGGAGACCATTATCCCCTACGAAGACCCGGAGCTGATCAGGATGCTGGTATCCAACGGCATAAGCGTCGAGGGGCGCGAGGACGACGACAACACAATCCTTAAACACGTCCTGAGCTTCCTCCCCTGGATCTTCTTCTTCGGGATAATATGGTTTATCATGATACGGCAGATCCAGTCAACCGGGAACAAGGCCCTCTCCTTCGGCAAGAGCCGTGCGAAGCTGAATCCTGAATCCAAGACGAAGGTAACCTTCCAGGATGTCGCCGGCGTGGAGGAGGCGAAGGAGGAGCTGAACGAGGTGGTGGAATTCCTTAAGGAGCCGAAGAAGTTTATCAACATCGGCGCGAAGATACCCAAGGGTGTGCTCCTTATTGGGCCTCCCGGTACCGGCAAGACCCTGCTGGCCAGGGCGATCGCGGGAGAGGCGGGGGTGCCCTTCTTCTCAATCAGCGGATCTGATTTCGTGGAGATGTTCGTCGGCGTCGGCGCCTCCAGGGTGCGCGACCTCTTCGACCAGGGGAAGAAGAACGCTCCCTGCATCATCTTCATCGACGAGATCGATGCCGTTGGCCGCCTCAGGGGTGCTGGCCTCGGCGGCGGACACGACGAACGCGAACAGACCCTGAACCAGCTCCTCGTGGAGATGGACGGGTTCGAGACCAACGAGGGGGTCATCATCATCGCCGCCACGAACAGGCCTGACGTTCTCGACCCGGCGCTGCTTCGCCCGGGCCGTTTCGATCGCCAGGTTGTGGTCGACATTCCCGACGTAAAGGGGAGGGAAAAAATCCTGGCGGTCCATTCGAAGAAGATACCGCTCTCCAGGGACGTTGATCTCTCGATGATCGCGCGGGGCACGCCGGGATTCACCGGCGCGGACCTGGCGAACCTGGTGAATGAAGGGGCGCTCCTGGCGGCCCGCCGGGGCAAAAAGCGGGTCACCATGCTGGAGATGGAGGACGCCAAGGACAAGGTGATGATGGGCCCTGAGCGCCGCTCCATGCTGATATCGGAGCAGGAGAAGGAGGTGATCGCATACCACGAATCGGGGCACACGATCCTGGGATTCCTCACCGGCGCGGACCCGGTGCACAAGGTCACTATTATCCCGCGGGGCAGGGCGCTGGGCCTCACCATGCAGATACCTGCCGAGGACCGGCACATCCACTCATTCCAGTACTGGCTGAACCAGATCGTGAACCTCTTCGGCGGTCACATCGCGGAGGAGATCAAGTTCAAGGAGGTATCAACCGGCTCGAGCAACGACCTCTCCAGGGCATCGGACATCGCCAGAAAAATGGTCTGCGAGTGGGGGATGAGCAAGAAGCTGGGGCCGATAACCTTTGGCAAGAAAAACGAACAGATCTTCCTGGGACGCGAGATATCGCAGCACCGGGACTACAGCGAAAATACCGCGAAGATGATCGATGACGAGGTCAGCTCCATAATTGAAAACTGCAGGAAGGAAGCCGTCCGCCTCCTGAAAACGAACATGGACAAGTTTGAAAACATGGCTAAGTATCTCATGGAGCGGGAGACGCTGAATTCGACGGAAATCACCTTGATAATGAACGGGGAGAAGCTGCCGCCGATACAGATGGCGACGGGGGACAAAAACGGAAGAACCAGGGTCGAGGGGAAGAAGGAGCTGAAGTCGAAGGAGCCGATCACTGCGGAAGAGGTGTAATCTTCGAAATCAACAAGCGGCAGGGACCGAATGGACGATATCGATGCGCTTCTCAGCAACGTTGACGATGCGGACACCCATGACTACGAGAGGATAATCAGGGAGGGTATCGCTTCCGAGGGAGAAGACCATCCATCGCCGCCGGAGGCCACGCCTGCCGCAGAGGGGAGCGATGGCACACCGGCTGCGGGACAGGAGCCGCCGGATGCAATAACAGAAGAGCTGCCGGCGGCTGCCGAGCCGATCCCGACGGCCGTGCCGGAAGCCGTTGAGCCGGAATCCGGACAGGTCCAGGACATCCCCTGGAGCGTGCGCGGCACGAGGCCCTGGAACACCAGGGAACCCTACATCCTGCCGCTTACACCAGAATATCTTCAGAGGGAAAAGAAATACCTGCGATCCTCCTTCTACTTCATCAAGGAGTGGACGGGAGACGATGCCCTGAAGGAGGCCATCAGGGAACACCTCCTGCAGTTCATACGAAAACCCTCGCAGACCATTCAGCCGGAACTGGAGCACTTCATCTATACCACGCTGATCGACGAAAACCAGAAGGTCCTGTCCCTGTTCCAGTTCACCGGAGAAACGGGACACCTCTTTTTATACCACTGCGGCCCCATGACCGTCTACAGGATGATCCTGTCGCTGCTGCAGCACAGGAAGTGCGGATACTGTTACCGCCTCGAGCCGGGGAACAGATCAGTCCGTTTCTTCCCGGAGGAATTCATCAAGGAGAAGGTCCTCGGCTGGTTCGAGGAAAACATCAACAAACTGAACCTCCCCTTCGACAGCATCCAGCACCTCAACGACATCAAGAACACCGTGGCCAAGAAGTATTCAATCGACGTAAGGCGATTCAATCATACGGTCGAACAGATCAACATGAAGCTCGGACAGGACAAGCGCATCAACAGGGACAAGCTGCTCAGCCACAAGGGTGAGGAGTTGTTCGGGCTCTCTGCAATCGAGGTATACAAGCGTTTCATCGAACGCACCATCTTTCACCGCGCCCAGTGAACGTACCAGCGTAGAAACCCTGTCGGAGGCTGCTTCAGCTATGTCAGGAGGGAGAGTATTCTCTTCATCCTCATGCCCTTGAGCGCCGAGGAGCCGCTCTCCATCCCGCGGAGCATCTCCTCCGCATCACCGTTGAACGCCGCTGCCGCCGCCTCCTCCCTGGCGCTGACGATGAGATCGTAATCCCTGCCGAGATCGGCGAATTCAAAGCCGCTCTCCCTGCCGTGCTGCCGCACGCCGAGAAATTCGCCGGCCCCGCGGATCTTCAGGTCTTCCTCGGCGATGATGAAACCGTCATCATTGGCAACGAGTATGTCGATCCTCCTTCTTGCATCTTCCTGTATGTCGTCAGGATAGATCAGCACGCAGAACGACTGGTGCGATCCCCGTCCCACCCTGCCGCGGAGCTGATGGAGCTGCGAGAGTCCGAAGCGCTCGGCATGCTCGATGACAATCACCGCCGCGTTGGCCACGTCTATCCCCACTTCGATCACGGTCGTCGTGACCAGTATATCGGTGGTCCCCCCGGTGAACCCCTCCATGATCCTGTCCTTCTCCTCCTGTTTCATCCTGCCGTGCAGGAGGGCTATCCGCCGCTTCGGGAATATCTCACTGGTCATCCGCCCGTAGACCTCCTTCGCCGACTTCAGGTCCACCCTCTCGGATTCCTCGATAAGCGGCAGCACGTAGTAGATCTGGCGCCCCTGGTCGATATAGCGGTCGATGGAACGGTACACACCGGGAAGCCGAGATTCAGGAAATGACATGGTCTTCACCGGAATCCGGTTTGCGGGCTTCTGACGGATCACCGACAGATCCAGATCGCCGTATATTGTCAGCGACAGCGATCGTGGTATGGGGGTTGCGGTCATCACCAGCAGATCTGAAAAACTCCCCTTGTCCCGCAGTGCCGCCCTCTGAACGACCCCGAACCGGTGCTGCTCGTCGATGATAATCAGCCCCAGATTCCTGAACTCCACGCCCCCCTGGATGAGAGCATGGGTCCCCACCACAAGGCCGATGCTCCCCTCGGCGAGTCCGCGGTACACGCGGTTCCGTTCATCGGCATCGGTGCTCCCCGTCAGGATCGCGATGGGCACATCCCCCCCCAGGATTTCACGGGCCGTTGCATAATGCTGCGATGCCAGGATCTCCGTGGGGGCCATCAGTGCCGCCTGGTGACCGCGCCCCATGGCGATGCATACAGCCAGAAGCGCAACAACCGTCTTTCCGGAGCCCACGTCCCCCTGGAGCATGCGGTTCATGGGAACCGGAGAGCACATGTCGCCCCGGACCTCCTCAATCGCCTTCCTCTGATCCTCCGTCAGTGAAAAGGGGAGCCGACGCACCACAGATTCGAAGATCCCTGTCTCGGTTGTGATCGTCCGTATGCCGGCCTCTTCACTTGCGGCACGGCGGCTCAGGGTGAGATAAAACTGCAGGAAGAACAGCTCGTTGAAGGCGATCCTCCTTCTGGCAGATTCAACCATGTCGATACTCTCGGGGAAATGTATCGACACCAGTGCGTCCCGGAGGCCCATCAGATTATGTCGTATCAATAGCGACGGTTCCAGAGGTTCGATTATCGAATCCGCACACAGGTCGATGGCCTGACGGATGATCCTCCTGAACCCCCTGGAATCGAATCCCGCGGCACCGAGGGACTCAGAGGATCGGTAGAGTGGGACAATCCTGCCGGTGTTTATCGCGCTGATGGAGGAGGTGTTCGAGGCGGCATCAAAAAAATCAAAATCGGGGTGCACCATCTGCTTCGTCTTGTAGAAGGATATCTTACCTGAGAAACAGACCTGGTCCCCCTCGTTGAACAGCCTCTGGAAATACTGGACCCCGCCGAAGAAGATGCCAGTTATGGTATCGGTGCCATCATCAACGGTGACCTCCATGAACCTCCGGCTCCTCCCCGCAACGCGTGTATTCCGGACGGTGCCGATGACGGTCACCGCCTCGTTCACGAAACAATCGCTGATGGACTTTATCGATGACCTGTCCAGGTATCTCCTGGGCCTGAAGTAGAAGAGATCCTCTATGGTCTCGATCCCCACCTCCTGTGCCAGTACCGAGGCCCGCTTCGGGCCTATCCCCTTCAGTTTGCCGACACTCTCCTGCAGCACCTATTCCTCTTCAGCGATGTACCATACCGAATCCGGGATCTGGACATACTTGTGGTCTTTCGTATAGAAATAGGTGTAATGACGATCCGCGCTCCCCACCTTCGATCTGCCGGTGGTGATCTTCTGGACATGTGTCCACCGCTTGATAATCCTGCCGTCGTATCCGAAGACGGTGACGGTGAGATTCATGCCAGTAATCGCGTCGATCTTTCTTCGGAATATGTTCCGCTGCTCGTAGGTGAAAAAATACCGCAGGTACACCGCCAGTGAAATAATCGCGAGGACCGTCACAAGAGCGAGGGTGATTTTTATTTTTGTTTTCCCTTCCATCATGGGTACCCCTTGTCATCGGCAGTGATTGATTCACTGCCACCCTACCAGATTTTTCACGACCTGTCAAGCGCTCATTTCCCGCCGCACACGCTGCACTTCGGATTCCTGCTGATGGCCACGGTATCGAATCTCATGTCCTGGCCGTCCCAGAAGAGCATCCTGTTCCGCAGGGTTGAACCGATACCCGTCAGGAACTTGATCGCCTCCAGCGCCTGAAGCGAACCGATCACACCGGCAGTGGCCCCTACCACGGGGATCTTCCTCCCCGAGCGTTTCATGCGTCCCGGCAGGATGCAGGCGAGGCAGGGGGTATCGGGAGGGGTGAAGAATGATATCTGCCCCCTCATCGCCTCAATCCCCCCGTGAAGGAGGGGGAGTGAATGCCTCACTGCGTATTCATTGACGATGAGCCTCGTTTGAAAATTATCCAGACAATCGATTATAATATCGGGAGCGCCGATGATGGATGACATGTTGCGAGACGTAATCCGCGTGCATATCGCCCTGATGGCGACGTAGGGATTCGTCTCTGCCAGCCGCCGCGCCGCCGAATCCACCTTCGGCGTCCCCAGTGTCGAGAAGGAGTGTACGATCTGCCGGTTCAGGTTGCTCAGCACGACCGTATCGCTGTCGCATATTACCAGATTGCCGATACCGGCAGCGGCGAGATAGGCGATTACGGGGCTTCCCAGTCCCCCGGCCCCGGCGATGAAGACTGTCGACCGGCAAAGTTTTTCCTGCGCCTCAGTCCCCCAGGACGGCATCAGCATCTGCCTCTGATATAGCTCCCGTTCCTTTTTCGTCAGCATATTACAGACCAGCAGTGGAGTGGCATAGAGGAAGTGCCATGAGGAATCACAGTGTATTAACCATATAAAAAGGGGCGAAATCCAGAAATCACGCCCCGGCATGTGGTGAGGGATGGATTCGAACCATCGAAGGCTTCGCCGGCAGATTTACAGTCTGCTCCCTTTGGCCGCTCGGGAACCTCACCGTTAGCTGGCGAGAGGACTTGAACCCCCAACAAGCTGATTACAAATCAGCTGCTCTACCGATTGAGCTACGCCAGCGGCTGCATAGTGTCTCCTTATTGAACGGGGGCGGGATCGTGTCAACGATTTTTTTCACGGAAATCCCAACTTTGTGGCATAAAATATTGTCATATTTGAAGATCAAGTGAGGTATTACTACTTGACGTCTGTCATTAACTATCATTGTGTGATATTTTCTTGACAGATGATGTTTATTTTAATATTCATGAAGAGGATTTCAGATTCTGTGATAAAAATACGGAAACCGACCTTCTTATAGAAGAGATACTACACTCTGGATTAATAATCGGAACACAGTACGATGAAATATTTCTTTGCCGTCACATTGATATCGGCCGCCATCACGGCAGTTCTCATCCAGCCTGCGCTATCCCAAAACGCCAAGGTAGACAGCATCCACTCCTTCAAGAAACGCACCACCATTGAGGAGTGCATTGACATAGCGATGCAGCACCATCCCGATATCAAGGTGTCACAGGAAGACAAAAAGATCGCCATGTCAAAGTACAGGTTTTCCAAGGCGGCGAACAAGATTCTAATCAACGGAGAGGTCAAAACCATCGAGTATCTTACCTCCACGTCATCCACTGGTGATACCACATTCACGATTACCGGTCAGGACACATCCGTGGCACTCTTTGTCGGTTTTTCCGCATCATACACAATATTCGATGCCAACAAGAGAAGGAATGAAGAGAGCGCCCGAATCGGGCTCGATCTTGCGAAGTCGCAATCCCAGAAAACCATCAACGAGATCGTGCTGAACGTCAAGAGATCGTACTATATGTATCTCATGGCTGAAGAAAACCTGAAACTGCGAAGCGAGATTCTCAACAAATACCAGGAGAAGCTGAAGCTCTCCCGGATGTTGTTCAACAGCGGGCAGAGGCCGATCCTCGACGTGAGTAAGGCAGAGGTCTCTTTCTCCGAGGCGCAGTTGGAATTCGAAAAGGCAAAAAATAATAAACGAATGATGAAATCGCAGCTCTTTTCCGCAATGGGAATCGATGAGGCGACAGACGACATAGAGCTCATGGATTACGATGAACTGCCCGAGCTGAAGTACTCGGTGGACGACCTGTATAAGCTCGGAGAGCTCTATTACCCCGATATCCTGATTATCAACACGCAGAAGCGGATAAATAAATACAAAATCGAAATCGAAAGAGCCAAGAGATATCCCACAGTGAATATGTACTTTTCCCTCAGCTACCAGAATAATGGAATATGGGCAAATAATCAGTTCGGCGAGCTGATACCGGGCCACTGGACTCCCACGTTCAACGGCGCGTTCCAGGCGAAGATGCCGATATATGACGGCGGCGCGATCAGCGCACTCGTCGATTCGGCGCGAAGCGAGTATAATAAAACGATCTTCCAGGAACGAGAAATCATAATGAAAATGAAAAACGAGATACGCTCCAATTGCGACTCACTGAATGAGTTGATGAAGCAGATAAAAATGTCACGTCTCGTTATTGAGAATGCAGAGAAGCATTTCACCCTTGCACAGAGGAGCTACGAAACTGGAGCCGGCTCCCAGCTGGACATGCAGGATGCGCAGGTCAGCGTGATCAATGCTAAGATCGGATTTATCACCGCGAAATATACCTACCTCAACACTCTATCCAAGCTCTCAGCAACCGTCGGCTTAGGAGAAGTATACCTATGCAAAAGAAAATAGATTTAAAAAAGATTACCATCGCATCAATCATAATTGCGGCCGTGATCATTATGATTGTAATCATACGTTCCTGTGGCACCTCGGGAAACCAGCAATTTGAATTTGCCAAGGCGACAATCGGCAGAGTGAAGAGAACCATCTCCGTTACTGGCGTCATTGAAGTGAAGGAGTCACAAAGGGTTCTGAGCAAAATGTCAGGAATCGTCAATCGTGTCTACGTAGACTTTAATGACGCCGTCAGAAGGGGGCAGATACTGGCAACCATTGACTCAATTGAGATCGACCAGAAGTTGATGAAACTGGCATCACAATTGGAAAGCGTAAACCTTGAGCTTGACATCGCGAGGGAGGAACTTGCCGGCAAGAAGAGCCTGTTCAAAGAGAACCTAATCTCGAAAACGGCGATGCAGAAGGCGGAACTGGACTACAAATCCGTCATGATGAAGCATAAACAGGTACAGCTCGACTACAATCTCGCACTCAAACAAAAGGATAACACGAGAATAGCATCCCCCCTGAGCGGGATCGTCATCTCTAGAGAAATCGATGAAAACATCCCAACCGATATAACCAAAACACTCTTCGTCGTCGCACCGAGTCTTCGAGATATGAGGCTCCTCATCAGCGTCGACGAGTCCGATATCGGGATAATCAGGAAGGACCAGGTGGTGAACTTCACGGTCAGTGCCTATCCGGACGAGAAGTTCGAGGGAAAAATCGGCCAGATTCGCATCAATCCAATTCCGAAGGGAGGTCTGGTCTCCTACCAGTCGATCGTTGTGTGCGACAACAACAGGATGCTCCTGAAACCCGGAATGACCGCGACTGCCACCATTGTCGTCAACGATAAGGACAAAACGCTCTGTGTCCCGAACCAGGCATTCTACGTATCACCAATTGACATGGAATACGAGAGCGGCAAGAAATTCCTCTGGGTCAAGACCAATAGACTGGTCAATGGCCTCCCCATGACGCGAATTGAGGTGGAAACGGGCATTCGTGGGGACCTGTTCACCGAGGTGACGAAGAACCTCAAAGCCGGCGACGAGGTCCTCGTAAAGGTAACTAAAAAGGACAGCAACGGATCGAAATAGAGGCATGAAGACGATTATCGAGATAAAGGACCTTTACAAGATCTTCAAACTCAGTGAAGAGGTGAGTGTGAAGGCCCTGAACGGCGTCTCGCTCAGTATACAGCGGGGGGAATACATCTCCATCATGGGAAGCTCAGGATCCGGAAAGTCCACATTCATGAATATTCTCGGATTCCTCGATACGCCGACATCCGGCACCTATTTCCTCGACGGCATCAACGGAGGATCGCTGCTCAAGGATGAGAAGGCCGAGATCAGGAACCGAAAGATCGGATTTGTATTCCAGGGCTTCAACCTTCTTGCACGGACATCGGCGCTGGAGAATGTGGAGCTCCCCCTGTTCTACAGGGGCGGGATAAGCGCCAGAGAACAGAGCGAGAAGGCGAAAAGCCTTTTAGCGATGGTAGGCCTTTCCGGCAGGGAGGAACACTATCCGAACAGGCTTTCCGGGGGTGAGCAGCAGCGTGTCGCTATCGCTAGGGCCCTCATAAACGATCCGGCGATAATACTCGCCGATGAACCCACAGGAAACCTGGACACAAAGAATACCGAAGAGGTCATGAAGCTCTTTACCCGCCTTAACGACGAGCTGGGTATAACGATCATCATGGTCACCCATGAGCCGGATGTCGCCGCGTACACCAACAGGAAGGTCGTATTCCGCGACGGCATTATAATCGAGGATACGAAAGTATCCCATACCGCTAAATCCACGGCAAAAAAGGCCGCCAAGAAAAGGGGGTGACCAGGCGTAGATACAACCACTTTCACGACTCCCGATATTTTTTTGCTAAAAAGCAAAAAAAAATCAAGAAACCACCCCCATTTTTAAAGACATAATTCCACGAAACCGATATATACATTGAAATCACACGTAATATTGTAACTAACCTGGTAGATTAATTACATTTAGAGTAGGGGCGGAGTTGTCGGATACAAGGAGTCCCATGTGAAAGAATTACAAGCTATCAAGCGGTTTAAGAAGTTTCTACAGGTAGAAAAAGGACTTTCGCCCAATTCCATCTACTCCTATACCTATGATTTAAAGAAATTCAGCGAATTCCTTCTTTCAAAAAACAAGACGATCCTGAATGCCACGCAGGACGATATCCAGCAGTTCCTCATGTTCGAGAAGATCAGCAAAAAAAACTCCAGCCGCACTCAGGCACGGTCCCTTGCGGCAATACGCCAATTTTACAACTTTATATCTGATAAATTCGATAACATCGACAACCCAACTGTCAAGATCGAATCTCCGCACATCGAGAAGACACTCCCGGATTTCCTGACGATCCAGGAGGTGAACAGGCTCTTCGGGTCGATTTCTGAGAACGACCTGTTCGAACTGAGAGACAAGGCAATCTTTGAGCTGCTCTATTCGTGCGGTCTGAGGATATCCGAGGCGATCGAGATACTCCATTCAAATGTTGACTTCGATGGATCATACATCAAGGTGACAGGGAAGGGGAACAAGGAGCGGATAGTCCCCTTCGGTGAGGAGGCCACCAGACTCTTAAAGAAGTACATCTTCGAATCGAGACCGGGAATTCTGGGCAGCAGAGAGAGCGATTACCTGTTCATCAGCAAAAAGGGATCCAAGCTCAACAGGAAATCCGTGTGGAGGCTTCTCAAGAATTACGTGATGAGGACCAAGATCAATAAGAACATCACCCCGCACACACTGCGGCATTCATTTGCGACCCATCTGATTGAAAACGGGGCGGATCTGAGATCGGTGCAGGAACTCCTCGGTCATGTGGACATCTCGACCACTCAGATATACACGCATCTGGCCAAGAAGAAGCTGCAGGACATCCACAAGGATTTCCATCCCAAGGGTTGACAGACAGGAGCGACATGAGTCCGAGGCATGCATTCCCATACCTCATGGCGCTGTTGCTGTTCTCCTCCTGTGTCCCTCCTGCCGGACACATCGTAAGGAGGGGGAGTGATGCCGGCATAGACAGCCAGCCTATACGTGTTCTGGTACTTCATTCGAAATCACCGGTGGTGGTCTATTCGGCCAAGAGGATGAAGTTACGGACCCTTCGTGGCTCCAAAATGCTTCTGGATACGGAGCATCGAAGGATCACGCTGAATCCCGAAAAAATCCACACACCGCTGGTGATCGAATCATGGGATTCCCCCATTGAGGTGAACCGGAAGGCCTACCGTGGCACCCTTGAAATCCACAATGTGCTCGGCAGTATCGACGTGATAAACATTGTTTCCCTGGGGGATTACCTGAAGAGCGTCGTCCCCTCCGAGATACCCTCGGACTGGAACAGGGAGGCGCTGAAGGTCCAGGCAATCGCATCAAGGACCTATGCCTGTTATCATATCCTGCACAGCAGAAGCAAGCGTCTCTTCGATCTTGATGCCACCACCAGTTTTCAAGTATACAAGGGACTATCATCGGAAAAACAGACCACCAGTGACGCCGTCGAAGAGACCTCCGGTATGGTGGTGACCTATAGGGGGGACCCGATCCTTGCGTACTTTCATTCAACCTGTGGCGGCAGGACGGCGAACGACAGTGACGTATGGTCCGGCTCCGATCACCCCTATCTCGCGGGCATTGACTGCCCCTACTGTGCGGCATCACCCCATTTCAGATGGCAGACTCAGCTTTCCCTTGCCGATATCAGAAAATCGCTCCAGAGAAACAGCAGGTTCACTGGGACAATCAGGTCCATCGCCTTCAGAAGTCACGACGGAAGGGTCACCTCGGTAACGGTCCGGCATTCCCAGGGTACCTGCACGATGACGGGAAATGAATTCCGGCTCCTCGTCAATCCCGATACGTTGAAGAGCACCAGTTTCCATTCAAAAAAAAGCGGGGGAGGGCTGCAGCTCAGCGGGAAGGGGTGGGGGCATGGAGTCGGCCTCTGCCAATGGGGTGCCAGGGGCATGGCGGAAAATGGCAAGAGCTACAAAAAAATCTTGCAGTACTACTATAGGGACGGCAGGATTGAACGAATGCGGGGCCCCATACAGTCATCACCACAGCCATCGCATCTCTGATACATGCCACGCTCCAAATACTCTCTTGAAGATTTCGATTTTTCACTCCCTGAGGATCTCATCGCGCAATACCCTTCTCCACAGAGGGACGAATCCCGCCTCTTCGTCCTGCACAGGGACACGAACCGCAACGAGCACCGTCTCTTCAGGGAAATCCCCACACTCCTCAGAGCCGGTGACGTGCTCGTTTTCAACGATTCACGGGTGATACCGGCCCGCATCTTCTGTACAAGGGAAACAGGGGGGAGGATGGAGCTCCTTCTGACCGACAGGGAGGACGATTTCCGGTGGACCGCCCTGTGCAGCAGGAAGAAGCGTCTCAGGACCGGCGAGATCATACATCCCGAGGAAAGACCGGAGGTCGGATTTCATATTACCGGCAAGAAGGGGGATGCCATCCAGTTCGTCTCCTCGGTCCCCCTCTCCGAGGACAATCTCGAACTGCTGGGGAACGTCCCGCTCCCACCCTATATCCGCCGTCCGGCCGAACCGGGGGACAGGGAACGCTACCAAACCGTCTTCGCCGATGCGGCGGGATCGGTCGCCGCTCCCACCGCGGGACTTCACTTCACCGCTGAGCTGATGTCGACGATTCAGGGGATGGGGATTGAGACCGTATTCCTGACTCTGGGTGTATCATGGGGAACCTTTCTCCCCGTAAGGGAGGGCAATCTCGAAGAGGGACGGCTGCATTCCGAGCGATACGCCCTGACTGAGGATGCGGCGCAACGCATCAACAGTGCACGTGATAGCGGCGGGAGAGTGATCGCGGTGGGGACCACATCGCTCCGTGTTCTGGAAACGACCTTTGCCGGCGGTCACAACCGTGCCGGTAGCGGTACAACGGACATTTTCATACATCCCCCGTACTCAGTACAATCCGCCGATGCCATGATCACTAACTTTCACACGCCGCGCTCTTCGCTGCTGATGCTCGTATCCGCCTTCGCAGGCTACGAGAGGCTCATGAAGGCCTATGAAGAGGCAGTAGAACTCCGTTACCGTTTTTTTTCCTACGGCGACGCCATGTTCATCACCCCGTAAATTTACACATCAGCACCACCGAGGCCGATAACTGCTTGACAAAAAAAGGAGTGGCGATGGTTACTTATTGGATATTATGTCCACCGGGAATACTGTAAACCCATGAAAGCAGAAATCGAGACCATGATCGAGCTCCAGGGATATTGGGACGAGGTGTTGAAGGCGCTGAACGAGATAGAACGTCGCCAGCGATCCATCGCCTTCTGGGGGGACTCCCTGAGAGAGAAAGAGGCCAACGAGGCATCTCTGAAGGAGATGATCAAGCAGGGGAAAGGGACGCTCATGTCCATGGAGCTCCGGCTGAATGAAACGGAAAGCAAGATAAAGAAGCTGGAGGAGAGGAAAAAGACGGTACAGACAGAGCGGGAGCTTGCAGCGGTGACGGGGGAACTGGACCTGCTGTATAAAACGAGAGATACCGTTGAGGATGAAAGCCTTGCCCTGATGGACACGCTGGATGAAAGAGAAAAGGCACTGGAGGCCGCATCCAGGGAACTTCAGGAATCACAGGTTCAGGTGGCCAGTGACATCGAATCGCTTCAGAGAGAGATCGCCTCGTTCGATGCAGTGAGAAAAGAGAAAGAGGAGCGATTCCACACTCTATCAGAGAAACTGCCGGTATCGGTGAAATCGAAATTCCTGCGGCTAATACAGTCAAAGGAGGGACGTGCTATCGGCGAGGTCAGAGATGAGATATGCACCTCATGCAATTTCAGGATACCGCCGTCACTGGCGCAGGAGTCCTTAAGGGGCGCAACGGTCTGCGTCTGTACAAATTGCGGCAGGTTTATTTTTAGCAGGTCATGATTTTATTGTCGTGACCGCCCGATCGTTCATTATATTAAGGAATTGATTATGCTACTCAGTATCGACAGGGTTCTCCAACTGCTGATCGAGGATAAAACCCTCGATAAGATCGCCGAGCTCGCTGACTGCACGGTAGACGACGTGAAGCATGTGCTCGAAGAATCCAGACATCTCCTTCAGAAGCACGAAAAGGATCATGCAAGGAAGAAGATAATTCTGAAGAAGCACCGTGACGACAGCGCGGAGGGGACCGAGGAGGTCGCGAGGGAAATTTTCGAGGGGGCAGAGCTCTCGGCGGTACCCCTCGGCTCGGTGCTCACTATATATATCGACGGCGCCTCCAGGGGGAATCCTGGGCCTTCCGGAATCGGCATTGTTATCCTTGACAGCGATGACAGACAGGTGGGGAAGGTGTCGGCGAGAATCGGGTTCGGAACGAACAATACGGCCGAGTACCAGGCATTGATCCGTGCCCTCAGGATCGCTATTTACTTCGAGACAAAACGGCTGAAGATCCGCACCGATTCGGAACTCATCGTCAAACAGATCGACGGCAGCTACAGCGTCAAGAACGAGGCGATCAAGAAGCTCTACGCCACTGCGATTGGACTGATGAAACAGATCCCCCATTGCAGGATCGAACACGTCACCAGGAGCCTGAACGACAAGGCCGACTACCTGGCGAAAAAGGCGACAGACCCATATCCATGAACGGCATCTGGAAGGTGAAATCCTCCATGAACGTCGACCGCACCGGGGAGGGGAGGCAATACGGCCCTGAGGAAATTCTCGCGAGGATCCTGGAAAGCCGCGGTATCGACACCCCAATTGCGATCGATGAATACCTCAATCCCCGGATCATGGATCTTCACAGCCCCTTCCTGTTCGGCCACATGGAAGAGTCCGTGAGCCGGATGCGTCGCGCCATATCTTCGAGGGAAACCATAGGCATATTCGCGGATTCCGATCTCGACGGGATCACCGCCATGGTGACGCTCCATTCCCTTCTCTCGCGGCTCGGGGCCGTCATGTACCTGCGACATCTTCAGGACGATGAACAGTATGGATTGACCAGAGGCATCATTGATGAATTCGCGAGGCAGGACGTTACACTGCTTATCACCGTCGACTCGGGGATACGGGATGTCGCCGAGATAGAATACGCCGCCAGCCGCGGCATCGAGACTATCGTCACTGACCACCATGAAGAGGATACGCGGCTGCCGCAGGGGTTGATTCTGAACCCGAGGATTTCCTCATCAGGGTATCCCTACCGGGACCTCGCCGGTGTCGGTGTGGTATTCAAGCTGTGCATCGGACTCCTGTTCAGTTACCTGCCAAGTTACAACAAGAGATTTATACTGGTGGAGTTCCAGGATGGCAAATGGAAAACGGCAACAATGGTCAACGGCGTCATAACGGCCATGGACAGCTTCTCAGATTCAGCAGGCCTTCTCGGTATCTGCGCGGATAATGCAGAATATGGGGCGATCCTTGTGGCCATTGACACTGCAACCTTCGATTCGATCCCTCAAGCAGAGTACGGGTGCCCCCTGTTCTCCCTTTCGGATCTGGCAAAACCGGCGATGAAAGGGAGCACGGCCTCTTCCTTCGCAGAAATCTGCACCGCATTGTCCCTTGTCCGCGATCTCTATCCGGACAGCCTCTCCCTGGCCGGACGTATCGTTCTCTTCCTGCAGATGGCTGTCTCCCCAAAGATCATGGGCTTCATCGAAGAGGCGGCCGGATACGCCGCCATCGGAAGCATCGCCGACGTGGTGCCTCTCACCGGGGAGAACAGGGTAATCGTGTCTCACGGCATTCGTTCACTGGAAGCGACCTCCCATCCGGGGCTCTCCCTCCTCGTGGGCAACGGACCGGTCAACGCACGGAAGATAGGGTGGGGCATCGCACCGCTCCTGAACGCCCCGGGTCGCGTGGGCAAAACAGCCCTGACCCTGAACTTCTTCCTGGAACATGAAACGGCAAGGTCGCGGGAAATTCTTCGTGAGATCGAGAGCCTGAACTCACAGAGGAAGTCCTCCGTGAGCGAGCTGTGCGTCGGCCTCATCGATGAATACCGTAAGGGCGGCCATCCCCACAGGAACATCGTAGTGCTGCAGTCGGATCGGATCGCCGAGGGCTACGCCGGTCTCGTGGCCAACAGGATTTCCGATTCGCTGGAGAAACCGGTGATCGCGATATCGCTGCAGAGGGGGAGCGGCGCGGTGAAGGGTTCCGGACGCTGCAGGAATGGTCTCGATTTCTTTTCCTACATAAAGCCCTTTTCAGAGCATTTTGAGCGAATCGGCGGGCACGCCCAGGCCTTCGGCTTCACGATTGCCGCTGACAGGATCGACCGGGTCACCGCGATGATCGATGATTCCATGGAAGGAGTGGCATCGGCCATTATGCCGCTTGAGATAGACCTGGAGCTACCGTTGGATTCGGTGACCCTGGTGCTGATACAGAGGATTGTGGCATCCATGGAACCATTCGGCAAGGGGAACGAAGCGCCCCTCTTCTGTTCAAGGAGCCTCGCGATAGAATCATTTGCACGATTCGGCAATGGAAGCCACGGCAAATACTGCTTCAAGGGGTATCCGCACATCACCGCCATCGGATGGAACATGGCAGACCCCATGGAGGCCCTCTATGCAACTGGGGGCGATGTGGATATCGTCTATTCGGTGGAGGTAAACGAATTTCTGGGCCGGAAGGAGCCTCGGATGGTGATCACCGCGGTGGAACCGGGAAATCTCACAGCGTGATGTCACTCAGCACGATCTCTATCCTGTCCGCCCTGCGGTAGCCCAGGTTGGTCTCCATGACCTCGCGGTTCCCCAATCCGATAGTCACAATACGCTCCTGCTGAATCCCCTTTGAAATGAGGTACTTAGCCACAACCGAGGCCTTTCTCTCGGTGTAGCCCTTCGTATCGTACTCAACCGAGTGCCCGACTATTTTAGCAGAGCATTTCGGAAAGTGATTCATGATCAGTGCGATTCTGTCAAGGCGTTCCCTGCCGAAGCCGTTCAGTCTGGTCCGATTTTTAACAAATAGATATTTATCAAGAAACCGGGCCCTGTAGACGCTGCCCGTCTTTTCGAAACCGGACTCGAACATCGTATTGACAATATCCCCGCGAAGGCCCTGTCCAGAGGCTCCTCCGCAGGCATCCCTCTGCCGGACAAGCAGGTCGTATTCGTATCTGCCGGCCTCAGCGAGCACCGAGGCCACCTCAAACTTGATTATGGACAGCGTTGCATAGAAATACGCAGAATTGTACAGCTTCTCATCCAGCTGGTTGCGGGCATATATGATATGAAGTAGTGCATCGCTGTAGACATCGGCGGGTAGGTACTTTTTCGTTGAAAGGTTCTTATCTATCTCGACGGAAATGGTCTCCGCCTTTCGGATAAGCGATTCCACTTCCTCGTTGCTCAGGGAATACCCCACGTATTCCATGAGAAGCACCATCATCGCGGATATGACGATTCGCATCCACATGGCATTCACTACTTCTCTCTGCCGCTCGATTCGGCATCACCGGTAAAGGCATCGTAGGCCCTCTTCGCCTTCAGCAAGCGTTCCCGAGCCTTGATAAGGGGAAAGTATTCAACCCCGATCCTGATCTCATAATATGCCTTGTCCGATTCGCCATGCTCCAGGAGCCTCCTGGCACTGGCCATCTGGTCCTGGATCTGCTGTATCTCCGTAGGGGCATATGTCTCCGCCCCTGCGGTCTTTACCTCGGCGAGTTTCCTTTCCACCTTGCCGATGATGCTTTTCACCTCATCGGCGGAATGATAGTCAGCGCTGCCGCTCACCCCTGCGAACGTCGTTATAAACAACGACAGGAACAGCATAACGGGATATCGAAAATACGGGAAACTCCTCATATACCGGAACATAGCCCGCATCGCAACAAGAGTCAATTCATTTTTATTTCCTAATTGGGAGGAAATTTTGATAATTAAAAAATTTATATTTGACGTGTAATAATAATAGGTTTATTATCATATAATTCATTATTGAGGCTATTGGTATGGACATTGAAATCAAAGATGATCAAGATGTCATAAGGATCACAGTAAACGGCGATATCGAAATGATGACTATTAAAAGCTTCAAACAGAAGCTGTTTGAGATAGGCCAGAATACGAATAAGAACATTGAAATTGACCTTTCCAATGTCGACTATATCGATTCATCGGGAGTGGGTGTCCTGATAAGCCTTCTTAAATTACAAAAAAAGAAGGGGAGATCCCTCATCATCAACAAGGTCAGTTCCAAGGTCCTCAACGTGCTCAAACTCAGTTCTCTCTCCGATGTGTTCAATATCTAGATACTCAGTACACGCAGGCCTGTGCGTTACTATCAACCCGAGTTATCGCCATACAGGAACATGATGGGGCATTATGGATATACGCGTCGGAAGCGGATTTGACGTACACAGCTTTTCGGAGGGGAGGGCGCTCATCCTTGGGGGTGTGCGGATCGAGCACCCGAGGGGACTCCTGGGGCATTCAGACGCGGATGTCCTCATCCACGCGATAATCGACTCATTGCTCGGACCGGCCGATATGGGTGATATCGGAACCAATTTCCCCGATACAGACGACCGGTACAGGGGCGCACGGAGCCTCGATCTCCTGCGTACCGTCGGCGGGATGCTCAAGGAAAAACACTGGGGAATCGTGAACATCGACGCGATTTTGGTATGCCGGCAACCCAAGATCGCCACTCATGTACCGGCGATGAAGCAGAATATATCATCGGCCCTGGACGGTCTTGCCGAGGAACGGATCAATATCCGTGGAAAAACCACCGAGGGACTCGGCTTTACCGGAAGGGATGAAGGGATTGCCGCTATGGCAGTATCGTTGCTGTCCAGGGATTGATAGCGGGAGCCTAATGCGACATAATATATCTTATCGGAAGTACTGTCAATCCGCCATCCGAATCTTGGCAAAAAAATCCCTGATGAAATTTGCCAGCCTCATGAGGACCAGCGCGCTGATGACCGCATCGAGCACCTGCGGAATCTCGAAGCCCGTGTTGTGGAAGAGACCGAGCATCGTCACCTTGAAGCAAAGAAACAGCGCCACCAGGAGCACTACCACGTCCCGCGCGGTCTTCACGGGCCTCGTGTCTGAGATGTCCTGCAGCGCCGAAATAGAGAACACTGCCGAAACCGACGCCTCGAGGATAACCGCGATGATGAAGAGATTGAAAATGTTCTGGAAAAGGACTTCGCCTCTCATGCTACCACCTCCCTGTGTGTATGGCTCACGATACAGGGGCTGAATAGAAAAATCAAGCTCATTTTTTCCTTTTATCGTTCCAGTGACCGTTTAAAAACAGCTCCTCCTCGATGCTTAGGGACTGCTCCTCTTCCCGCGCCGTCAGCCCGCCCGGTGACATAACAACGCCGAGGCTCTCGGCATAGGCATCCGCCATACGCCCCGTCAGCTCGTCGAGAAACGACCGGTCCGACACATCGTCACTGATCCATTGGTCCAGCGCAGTGATGGCCTGACGGGGCGACGCATGGTTTCTGCCTGATGATTTCACCGCCGGAACCGCAAGATATCGGAACATCCTGTCGTAGTCAACCGAGAGGAGCAGCGTGCCGTGCTGGAGCAAGACCCCCTCGCGCCTGGTCTGGGCGCTCCCGGATATCTTCCTCCCCTCCACGGTAATATCATTGATGGGGCGGAAGGCGGCATCTATTCCCATGTCGCCGAGGAGCCCTATGAGCGGCCCTACTATTATCCTGTAGCTGTCCGCCACCGTCCCCGCGACACGGCGGTCCTCCAGAGGGACCGCCAGGCTGTAGGTTATCTCGTGGTCGTGAAAGACCGCGCCGCCGCCGGTGATCCTTCGTATCACAGGGATTCCCTCAGCGGCGCAGGCTACCGCGTCGGTCTCATCTTCCCGGACCTGGAAATAGCCGATGGTCACCGCCGGCGGATACCATCTATAGAGGCGGAATGTCGGCGTGCCCCCCGCTGCCACCTCGCGAAGGATCGCGTAATCCACCGCCATGTTCCTGCTCCCCTGCAGGGGGCCGTCGACGATCAGTCGCCATCGGTCCATCATCCCCCCCCCGCCATGACCACAGCAATGGCGATAGTTTCGGCCGATATCCCCACGAGCTGGATGCCCCGGGAGCGGATCAATGTCTCGATGCGCCGGATCAGCTCCTCCTCCTCCCGCTTCATTCCTTCCAGTGACGCCTCGATGGTCTCGATCGCCTCCTCCGGGTATACGAAGAAGTCTCCGGTAATCCTCACCCTGGCGATCGTATCCCCCTCCAGGGTCAGGTAGAGCCTGAGGAGCTTCTCCCCCTCGCGCTTTAGCTCAACGGGCCTGAACTGCATCACGGCCGCAGCCGGCCGCATGTGCTGCGGCATGATAGGAGCTTCGCACCAGGGGACCGCACTGCACCACGGGGAAGCCGGCCTCCCCTGCCGCAGCGGCGATCTGCTGAAACTCCTCCTGGGTATAGTAGCGGGCAACGGGGTAATTCTCCCTGCGCGACTGCAGGTACTGGCCGATGGTGACGTGCTCGCAGCCTGTCATCCTCAGGTCGTCCAGGGTGCGCCGGATATCCTCCATCGTTTCACCGAATCCCACCATGAAGCCGGACTTTACCCGCAGGCCGGCCGATGAGGCATGGCGCAGCAGTCGTAGGGAGGCACCGTAGCTTCCCATGGGTCGGAGCGCTTCATAGAGAGGGCCCGCCACCTCGATATTGTGGTTCAGAACATCGGGTCGCCTCGCGGCGATGGCATCCATGGATCGTTCCATGGATCCGGAGAAATCCGGCACCAGCAGCTCGATCCCGCAGCGGCAACCCAGTTCCCGGATCCGTTCGATCACCGCGGTAAAATGCGATGCGCCGCCGTCCGGCAGATCATCCCTGGTGACCGAGGTGATCACTGCATGAACCAGCTCCAGACGCCGGACTGCCTCGGCGACGCGGTCCGGCTCACCGGCGTCCGGTAATGCGGGTACGCCGCTGGTGACGGCACAGTAACGGCAGTTCCTGGTGCAGACATCACCCAGGATGAGGAAGGTGGCGGTTCCGTTTCCGAAGCACTCGCCGATGTTCGGACATCGTGCCTCGATACAGACGGTATGGAGCCCCTGCTCGTCGATCACCCGCTTCACCGAGGGATATCTTCCCCCGCCCGGCACGGAGAAGCGTATCCACGATGGGATGCGGCGCCCTACCCCTCCCACACCAGCACCGGCTTCCTGGCGGCGATAACCGCGTCGACGCGGTGAACCGGCGTGTTGCGGGGGGCCGTCTTCACCTTCTCGGGTTCCTCGTAGGCCTCTCGCCGTATCTCCGCCATGGCGTTCACGAAGGTATCCATGCTCTTCTTCGTCTCCGTCTCGGTCGGCTCTATCATGATGGCCCCCTCGATGTGCAGCGGGAAATAGACCGTGGGGGAATGAAAGCCGTAATCCAGTATCCGCTTCGAGATGTCGTTTGTGGTCACACCGTTGGGCATGTCGCCGTCACTGATGACGAACTCGTGCATGCACTTCCTGTCAATGGGAAGCTTGTAGAGATCCCGCAGGCACGCCAGGAGATAGTTGGCGTTCAGCACCGCCGTATCCGACATGTCCCGGATCCCCTCTGCTCCCAGTGATCGGATGTAGGCATAGGCACGCAGTGCCACGAGGAAATTGCCGTAGAAGGAATGAACCCTTCCGATCGAATCGGGCCTGTCGTATTCAAGGTAGTACCCCTGTGCTCCCTTCGCGACCAGTGGCACCGGCAGGTACTTCGCCAGCCGGTCCACGACCCCCACCGGCCCCGATCCCGGGCCACCGCCGCCGTGCGGCGTGGAGAATGTCTTGTGGAGGTTCGTGTGCATGATGTCGAAACCCATATCGGCCATCCTCGCCCTGCCCGCCGTGGCGTTCAGGTTCGCTCCGTCACCGTAGAACAGCGATCCGTTCTCGCGGAGCAACCGGCTGATCTCCCGTATATTGCGGTCGAAGAGCCCCAGGGTGTTCGGGCTGGTGAGCATCATGGCGGCCACGTTTCCGTCCAAGAGCTGCCTCAGCC
The DNA here is from genome assembly GCA_016929135.1 of Spirochaetota bacterium. GTDB lineage: Bacteria > Spirochaetota > UBA4802 > UBA4802 > UBA5550 > JAFGJK01. The sequence continues at coordinate 112,112 of JAFGJK010000156.1, forward strand.
TCTCCACGTCCACATCCCCGTCGCTGTTTGAGGGGATCTCCTTCACCGTGAAGCCGCACATCGCCACAGAGGCCGGATTGGTACCGTGCGCCGAGTCGGGGATGAGCACCACGCTGCGCGCCTCCTTCAAATCCTGGAAGTACTTCTTGATTATCATCGCCCCCGAGAGTTCACCGTGGGAGCCTGCCGCCGGGCACAGGGAGAAGGTCATACCGGTGATCTCCCGAAGTGCCGCCGCCAGTTCGTAGAGCACCCTCAGGCACCCCTGGACCGCCGAGGCATCGGCCAGCGGATGAATCGCCGAGAACCCCTCCATGGCGGCGATCTTCTCGTTGATCTTGGGATTGTACTTCATTGTACAGCTCCCCAGGGGATACATCCCGTTGTCGACGCCGAAGTTCATGCGGGAGAGGTTCGTGTAATGCCTCACCACCTCAACCTCACTCACCTCCGGGAGCACGGTCGCCACCGTGCAGTATTCCTCCGGGATCGGATCGTAATCTTCACAGCCTGCCTCGGGGAGCTGGAAACGGTTCTTCCCGGAAACGCTGTAGTCAAATATCGTGTCCATGGTCTTCCTCACTGCACCGCTTCGATTTCCGAAATATACCGGTCCATCCGCTCCACCGTATCCAACTCGGTAACGCAGAGGAGCAGGCAATCCCTCATATCCGGGTAGTACCCGCCGAGCGGCAGTCCCAGGGGCATCCCTCTGTCCATCAGGGCGTCGCGAATATCCATCGCCCGGGGATGGCGTACCACGAACTCGTTGAAATAGGGCGCATCCCCCGCCGCGGCGAATCCCTTCGAGAGGAGCCGGTGCCGGAAGTACGAGGCCCTCCGGTGGTTCAGGGCCGCCAGATTTCGGAGCACCCCTCCCATGATGGAGAGATAGAGCACCGCCCTGAGGGCGCAGAGTCCCTGATTTGTACAGATGTTCGAGGTAGCCCTATCCCTCCTGATATGCTGTTCCCGCGCCTGCAGCGTCAGGACATAGGCATCTTGCCCGGCTGCATCGACGGTCTTCCCCACCAGCCTCCCCGGCATCCTGCGCATGAAGTCCTTCTGTGCTGCCAGAAACCCCAGCATGGGGCCGCCGAATCCCACGGGATTTCCGAAGGCCTGCCCTTCCCCGCAGACTATGTCGGCCCCCAGCGCCCCCGGAGGCCTCAGAAGCCCCAGGCTCATCGGCTCGGTAACGCAGGCGACCAGGATGGCACCGCTGGAATGGACGGCCCCGGCGATCGTCGCAGAGTCCTCAATGGCGCCCAGAAAATTCGGGCTCTGCACAATCACGCAGGCCACCGAATCATCCAGTCTTTCCCTGAGGGACTCGATATCGGTGACCCCTTCACGCAGCGGCACCTCGTCAATCACCGAGTCGCTGGCCCAGGCGTAGGTCTTCAAAACCTCACGGTAGTGGGGATGGAGCGCGGATGATACCACAATCCTTTTCCTGCCGTTGGAGCGCATCGCCATGAATGCAGCCTCGGCGGTGGCGGTGGCGCCGTCGTACATGCTGGCGTTGGCGATATCGGTGCCGCAGAGCCGGGCGATCATTGTCTGATACTCGAATATTGCAACCAGCGTACCCTGGCTCACCTCCGCCTGGTAGGGGGTATAGGAGGTGTAGAACTCTGAACGCGATGACAGATGGTCCACCAGCGCCGGGATATAATGGCTGTAGCCGCCTGCACCGATGAAGGCACGGGGGCCGTGGTTCATTCCTGCCAGCTCCTCCATATGAGCAAGGAGTTCCATCTCGCCGAGCCCCCCGGGAAGGTTCACCGGCCCGTCCATCGAGATGCCTGCAGGTATATCGGCGAAGAGCTCGTCGATCGAGGAGACCCCGATCTTCCTGAGCATCTCCCTCCGTTCTTCCTCGGTAATGCTGGTGTACATCGATTAGGCCCCGGATTCCACGTATTCGCTGTACGCCGCGGCGTCCATCAGATCCTCCAGCTCCTTCGGGTGCTTGACCTCGATCTTGAAAATCCATCCCTTCCCGTAGGGATCATCGTTGATAAGCTCGGGTGATTCCTCCAACTGGGTGTTCACCCCGATGATTCTTCCCGAAACCGGCGAGTATACGTCGGATACCGCCTTTACTGATTCCACCACCGCGACCTGTTCCCTCACGCCCACCTCCATATCGACCTGCGGCAGCTCCACAAACACGATATCGGTGAGCATCTCCTGCGCATGGTCGGTAATGCCGCACACACCGTTGAATTCGTCCTCCATGCGAACCCACTCATGATCCTTCGAATACCTCAGATCATCTGGAATCGAGCTCATCACATCCTCCTGGAAATGTCATAAATAATGGTCGCAATGCTAGAACAAGTGAATAATAATTCAACAAATAATTTCATTAGGAATGATAATATCCGGTCCCCTCGCGGCGGCCCACGGCACCCCGGACCTCTTCCTGGAGCGCAAGATAGGAGGGATCTGGATTCAGTTGAATGGCCCTGGCAATATGCCTCAGGGCGGAGACGAAGTCCCCCGCCTCATTGGCGTAGAACGACATCAGGAAATGAAGGCGGTCAAAGTCGGGGTCGAGCGCCGATGCCTTACTGAGCAGGTGGATCGCGTCGTGCCAGCGCTTCAGTTTCCCGTAGACCTCCGCCAGCGTGATGTAGGCATAAATAAAATTCTCGTTCAGATCTATGGCTCGCTTGAGGAACTGTTCTGCCTTGGCCAGGTCGTTCTGTTCAATCCACTGGCATCCGATCTCGTAGCTGTCCTCGGACTCCTGGTACTGATACTCCCTGTGCACGAGTTCCCGATGCTTCATGTCAGCTCCCGGTCAGCCGTAGAACCCTTGCGAGAAATTCCTCGGTCTCCCCTTCAGCGACTGCGGTGTTCAACTCCCGCAGCAATTCGTCGCTCTGCACGATCGTCTTCAGCAGTCTCCCCCTCCCCGGGGAATCTATTGTGGCGAAGGCATCGCTCTTCTGTAGCAGGGTTCGCGCCACCTTCAGAGCCTCCAACGTATCCTCCAGATCCGGAGGGAGAAATGCCTCGATGTCGCGGCGTATCCGCGCCGCCATGGCGGGAGAGTTCCCCCCCGTTGAGACGCTCACCGTGAGGTCGCCCCGCTGCAGGGTCGAGGGGACGATAAAGGTGCAGTGTTCCGGATCGTCCACGGCATTGAGGAACAGGTTCCTCGATTTCGCCTCGCCGAGCACCGCCCGGTTGACGGATGGATCGTTCGTGGCTGAAAAGACGAGCGCCGCACCCTCCAGGTCACCCGGCTCATAGGTCCTGACGAGCATCCGGAGTCTGCCGTCGGAGGCAGCGGCCAGCGATTCCAGCTCACCGCAGATATGAGGAGCCACTACGGTGACCATGGCTCCACGGCCCAGGAGCTCCTCCACCTTGCGCAGGGCCACATCGCCGCCGCCGATCACCACGACCGGCAGGCCCTCTATGTTCAGGAGCACGGGGTAGTAGTTCATTCCTCCCGCCTCAGGTACAGAGGAACTCCCCCGGTACGGGGAAATCCTCTCCTCGTCTCTTCAGTTCCTCCGCCATCTCGCCGGTGAGGCCGATCTCATCATCGGTGAGATAGCACTGCGGATCCGGAGCCCAGGGATCGCCGTAGGTCCTGAAGGCCCTGACACGCATGGCGCCGTTGCACAGCTCCCGGTGCATGCAGAGGCGGCACCTCCCCTTTATTCGCCCGGGTTTGTGCTTCAGGCCGTGCATCAGATCGTCGCCTTCGTCGAGCCAGATCTCCCCGAAGCTCCTGTTCCGCACGTTCCCGAAGGAGTGGTCCTGCCAGAACTGATCCGGGTGAACCTCGCCGAAAAAATCGACGCACCCTATCCCCACCCCCGTGGAATTGGCGCCACCGCCGTTCCATGTCAGGAGACGATGCACCTCCGCCGCACGGGCCGGGTCCTTCTCCCTCAGTCTGAGATAAAGATACACACCGTCACAGTGGTTGTCCACGGTGAGTATGTTTATATCGAGTCCCCGCCTGAAATAGTCCTCGGTCCTGTCCAGGATAGTGTCCATGGCCTGGCGCGATTCGCAGTGCGTCAGGTCGTCGGCGAAGAGGTCCTTCCCCCTGCCGGAATAGACGAGATGATAAAAGCAGGCCCTGTTGATGCGCTCCTTTTCGATGAAGTCGAAGATGCGGTCCAGATCCCGGTAGTTCCTCTTGGTCAGGGTGAGCCGGAGCCCCACCCGCTGCCCCACAGCAACGCACTGCTCAAAGCCCTTCATGGCCCTGGCGAAGGCGCCCCGCACCCCCCTGAAGAGATCGTTGTTCTCCTCCATGCCGTCCAGGCTGATCCCCACGTAGACGACGCCGGTATCCTTGATCGCCCTGGCGGCGTCACGGTCGATGAGGGTGCCGTTGGTGGATATGACCGGCCGTATGGAACGGTCCGAGGCGTGCCCGATCAGTGTGAAGAGGTCCTTTCTCATCAGGGGCTCGCCTCCGGAGAAAAGAAGCGAGGGCACCGTGAAATCGGCGAGGTCTTCGATGAACCTCTTCCCCTCCTCGGTGGTGAGCTCGCCCGCGTAGACCCGGTTGTCTGAATCGGTGTAGCAGTGGACGCACTTCAGGTTGCACGACCTGGTGACGTTCCACACCACGATGGGTCGTCGCTCCGATGCGGATTTCGGCACGGGATGGGGACTGTTGCCGTGGGCGTCCTGCACCCCCTCAATGCCATAGCGTATCGTATCGCCGGTGGAAATGCCCCGGCAGCTCAATTTCCCGATGTCAATCACTTCGCGGTATCCCTGTTGTTCCAGTTTTTAAAGAGAGGCGAGAAATAGATCACCTTCTCCTTTTTCAGCTCCCTCAGTGTGGTGAGCACTATATGATCCACCACGCCCGAATCACGCGCCAGCCGCGCAATGATGGCGGCCAGCTCCCCATCGCTCTTCGCGTGAATCATGGCGAAGAGGGGATACTCCCATCTCCCCGGATGCACCGTGCGCCGGTAGATGTGGGTGATGGCCCCCTCCCTGCCGAAACGCTCCGCCACACCGTCGATCTCTTCAGGTCGGAGGGGCCGCCATGCCGTCATGGCGTTCGCCCTGAATCCGGTATGAGCGGGCCGTATCACCGCAGAGTAGCGGCGCATATAGCCGGTCCGCTTCATCGCGTCTCCGATGGAGAGGAGTGAGCCCGGGGCGAGTCTACTTTCGGATTCCTTCACGAGCCTTTCGAAGGGCTCTCTCTCCAGGGGGAGGTCCTGCTGGAGGAGCAGTATTGCATCGCGCTCCGCGGCGCTGAAGGGCCGCGTCGCCGGCCTCGATCGCGCCGGTGCCGGCATGTCCCCGTTGTCCTCATCGTCGCCCCCCACGTTCAACCTGAGGCCGATCTTGTACATCTTCTCATTCTTGAAACTCAATACGTCTGTCGCGCCCGCCCTTTCTGCGATAGAGCGGACCGTTTCAGCGAGCAGTTCCTCCCGTTCCTCCGCCAGGGTGAACCAGAGATTGTAGCGGTGGTCTCTGAGATAGTTATGGCTCACGCCGGGATGTGAGTTGATGACCTCCGCCGCTTCCTCGATGCGCTCCCCAGGGACCTGCAGCGCCACCAGTGTCGACGAATAGCCGAGGCCCGACGGCTCGAATATTCCGGCGATATTCCGCACCGATCGGCGCCGCTTCAGGGCCCCGATGGTTTCTATCACCGTCTCCTCGGGGAGTCCGATCTCGGTACCGATCTCGCTGAAGGGCCGTTCCACCAGGGGAATGTCCTTCTGGATCCTGTTGAGCACCTTCGTCTCTGTCCCGGTGAACACCGTCATCCCCCTGCCCGTTTCGGGACATAGACGCAGTAGGGCTCTTCCGCCAGGTGGTTCCCGGTCTCGTAGAAGGCCCTGGCCCTGCAGCCGGCGCAGAAGGCCCGGTATTCGCAGTGTCCGCACTTCCCCTGGAGACCGGAGAGGTCCCTGAGGGAGGCAAAAATACCTGAATTCTCCCAAATCTCCCGGAAGGGGTTCTCCGTGACGTTGCCAGCCACAAGGGGGAGATATCCGCAGGGCTGTACGTCTCCTCTGTGGGAAATGAAGCAGACCCCGGTCCCGGCGAGACAGCCCCTGGTGATTGCCGACATCCCGTCGCTCTCGAAGGTGATCTGCCGCCCCTCCCGGGCCGCCCGCTGGCGGATTATCCTGTAGTAATGGGGCGCACAGGTGGCCTTCAGCTCCATGGTCACCCGTTTGGACACGTCGTAAAACCAGTTGAGCACCTCCTCGTAGCGCTCCTTGTGTATCATGTCGGACTCGGCGATCTCCACTCCGCACCCCACCGGCACCAGCATGAACAGGTGCAGCGCCCGGGCTCCCAGTCTCGTGGCGAGGTCCACGATCCTCTCCAGGGAGTCCACGTTCCTCCTGGTGACGGTGGTGTTGATCTGGAACTCGACACCGGCCTCCTTCAGGAATCCTATCCCCCTCAGTGCCTCTTCGAAGCAGCCGGGGATTCCCCGAAAACTGTCGTGCATCGCGGCATCGGCACCGTCCAGTGAGACGCTCACCCTTCCGATGCCGGCCGAGCGGATCCTTTCGGCCGTATCGGCGGTGATGAGGGTGCCGTTGGTGGCCAGGGCCACCGTCAGTCCCTTCGCCGAGGCGTACGTCGCGATGTCGAACACATCGTGCCGGTAGAGGGGTTCGCCGCCGGTGAGGATCAGTATCGGGGTGTAGGAACCTGCGATATCGTCGATGATCCTGATGATCTCATCGTACACGAGGTCGTCACTCTCCTGCGCCTCGGCCTCGGCGCGGCAATGCAGGCAGCTCAGGTTACAACGCTTAGTGAGCTCCCAGAATATAAGTCGGGGTACGTTTTTCATTTTATGCTTTTAAACAGTTCGTCCACAATCGTTTCGATGTCCACGTGGCCGCTTGATTTCGACGCCTGGTACCGCTTGATCGCCATGATGGGATTGTGGAGCGTCTTGGTCATGATCTGATGCGTCATCTCGTCCAGTATCCTGAAATCCTCCTCCGAGAGGTGCTTCAGCTTCCTCCTCCGGTACTTCTCCAGCTCCTTCTTCCTGACCTCGTTGAAGCTGCGCCGCATCTTCGTGATCAGCGGAACCACCTCAAGCTCGTCGTACCATTTCATGAACTCGCCGGTATCGGCGGCGATGATCTGCCTCGCCAGGTCCACCTCGTTGAGCCGGTTCTTCATGTTGGCCTGGGCGATCATCTTCAGGTCGTCGATATCGAAGAGGTGCACGCCATTGACCTCCCGAGACGCGGGCTCGATGTTCCTGGGCACCGCGATGTCGATCATGAAGAGGGCGCGCCCGTGCCTGCGCTTCATGATCTTATCCGCCATGGGGCGCGTGACCAGGTAATCCTGGCACGTCACCGAGGTGATAATGATGTCGCTCTCGCAGGCGTTCTCGACAATGTCGTTCAGCGTTACGACGTTCGCCTTTATATTGAAGTCCTTTATTATTCTCTCGGCGTTATGGAGCGACCTGTTGGCAATGGTAACCCCGCCTATCTTCTGCTTGGACAGGTATTTCACTATCAGTTCGCCCATCTCGCCTGCGCCTATCAACAGTGCCCTTCTGTCGGCGAGATCGCCCAGGACACTCACTGCCTGCTCTGTGGCGATATAGGCGATGGAGAGCGGATTCTGCGAGATGTCTGTCTCGGTCTTGACCCTCTTGGCGGTGCTGAAGGCCTGGTGGAAGAGCCTGTTCATGAGCATTCCGGTGTTTGTGCACTGCACCGCCGTTCGGTAGGCGGCCTTGACCTGGCTCAGTATCTCGTTCTCTCCTATCACCATCGAATCGAGCGATGATGTCACGGTGAAGAGGTGCGTCACCGCCTCGCCCGAAAATTTCCTGTAGAGATAGGGTTCGAACTCGGAGCGGGCCATGCCTGAATGCGCCTCCAGGAGTCCGATGCACCGGTCCAGCGCCTCATCGGGATGCAGCGCCGTAAAGTATATGGACACCCTGTTGCAGGTGGAGATGTACACCATCTCCTCGATCCCCGCCTCTCTGGCCTTCTCGAAGAAGGCCGGTTGCTCCTCGGCCGTCAGCGCAAAGCGCTCCCGTATTTCCACCGGCGCCGATTTGTGGCTGATGCCGAGGAGTATGAATTCCGGTATATTCCGCCTTTCCCTGTGTCTTTTGGTCATCATATCATATGGATTGAAATCGACGCGGAGCGATAATTCACCGCATCACTTCAGTATCTCCCGCAGCGATTCCGCCGCGGCGTCGGCGGTCCTCTCTATCTCGCCGTCTCCATGCGTCGTCGAGAGAAATCCCACCTCATACCCCGACGGCGAGAGATACACGCCCCGTTTCAGCATCTCCCCGTGGAAGCGGGCGAAGAGCTTCATATCCGAGGCCTTCACATGCTCCAGGTTCCTCACCGATGTGCCGGAATTGAAATAGAGGGCGAATATCGATTCCAGTTGGAGGAAGAGTACCCTCCCCCGGTATTGATCGAGAACAGGGCCGAGACGCTGCTTCAGCCTCATCGCACGGTTTTGCAACGTGCCGTAGGCATCGATGGCCTCGAGCCTGCGCAGCGTGGCGATGCCGGCGGCCATTGCCAGAGGATTCCCCGATAGCGTGCCGGCCTGGTATACGGGCCCCTCCGGCGCCACGAGGCTCATGATCTCCCGAGACGCGCCGTACGCCCCCACCGGGAGCCCCCCGCCGATGATCTTTCCCAGCGTTGTGATATCGGCCCTGACGCCAAAGTATTCCTGGGCCCCGCCGGGGGCGAGCCGCAGTCCCGTGATCACCTCGTCGAATATGAGCAGCACCCCATGGCGATCGCAGAGCTCCCGTACCCCCTTCAGGTATCCGGCATCGGGGACGATGAGCCCGTAGTTGCAGGGGACCGGCTCCAGGATGAAGGCCGCCACCGTCCCATCGTGCCTCTTCAGCGTCTCCTCCAGGGCCCCCAGGTCGTTATAGGGGATCACCAGGGTGTCCCTTGCGTTGCCGGGGGTGACCCCGGCGGAATCCGGCGTGCCGAAGGTGGCCAGCCCGGATCCGCCCGCCACCAGCAGATGGTCCGCATGGCCGTGGTAGCACCCGTCGCATTTGATTATCCTTTCTTTCCCGGTATACCCCCGGGCGAGCCTGATGGCGCTCATGGTGGCCTCGGTACCGGAACTCACGAATCGCATCTTCTCCATGGAGGCGAAGCGGCCCGTCACCGCTTCGGCGATTTCCACCTCGTACCTATTGGGTGTGCCGAAGCTGGTCCCCTTCGCCGCCGCGCCGGTCACCGCCGCGACGACCTCGTCGTCGGCGTGCCCGAGGATCAGGGGGCCCCATGACATGCAGTAGTCGATGAACTCGTTGCCGTCCTCGTCCCAGATCCTGGCCCCCTTCCCCTTCTGGATAAAGAGGGGCTCCCCCCCGACGGATTTAAAGGCCCGCACCGGAGAGTTCACCCCGCCCGGCAGGAGCTCCTGGGCCCTCCTGTACAGTTCCCGCGATCGCCCGATCTCCATTCCTTCCTTCACCCTCATAAAAGTTCCTGCCGGAACACGTCCCTGGTGTGATACGAGATTATCATGTCGGCGCCGGCGCGGAAGATCGATGTCAGGATCTCCGTCACCAGCGCCTGCTCGTTCGCGAATCCCCTCTCCCCCATGAGCTTCACCATGGAGTACTCGCCGCTGACGTTGTAGGCGCACAGGGGGAGCAGCACCTCGTCCCTGACCCGCGAGATGATGTCCAGGTAGGAAAGGGCCGGCTTCACCATGACGATGTCGGCCCCCTCCTCGATGTCCAGCGCCACCTCCCGAAGGGCCTCCCTGGCGTTCCTGAAGTCCATCTGGTAGGACTTTCGGTCGCCGAAGCGGGGCGCGCTCCCGGCCGCCTCCCTGAAGGGTCCGTAAAAGGCCGAGGCGTACTTTGCCGCGTAGGACATTATCGGCAGGTCGGAGAATCCGCCGTCATCCAGGACCCTGCGTATCGCCTCTACCCGTCCGTCCATCATGTCCGAGGGGGCCACGATGTCGGCCCCCGCCTCGGCGTGACTCAGGGCGGTCTTCGCGATCAGGTCCATGGAGGGATCGTTCTGCACCCCCTTCTCCGAGACCACGCCGCAGTGCCCGTGATCGGTGTACTCGCAGAGGCAGACGTCGGTGATGCACAGGATCTCAGGGAACCTCTTCTTTATCTCGCGAACGCCCCGCTGGATGATCCCCCGGGGGTCGTAGGCGCCGGAGCCCACGGCGTCCTTATGCGCCGGGATGCCGAAGAGGAGGATGCTGTGAATGCCAAGGGAGAGATCGCTCTCCAGTTCGCCCAGCAGCAAGTCCACGGATACGCGGCTGATCCCCGGCATTGAGGGGATCTCCTCACGCACCCCCTCCCCCTCCACCAGGAAATGGGGCATGATGAGCTTCTTCCTGTCCGGTATCGTTTCCGCCACCAAGGTCCTGACGGCGGCTGAGCCGCGGTTTCTTCTGGGTCTGTGGATCAATCTCATGGTTCAGACATCATATCCAGGATATCAGATACTTATCAGGAATGGTGGTTATTTTGGCAAGTAATTTAATGTTCAAATTCCATCCGGTGTAGTCCGGTGCGGGACCCCGCGGTCATGGAAAAGAGTGCCGCAACTCGCCCGATGATCCTTTGCATCAATCCTCTCGGTGGGATCGTCGCCTCAGCCGTCTGTACGAGCGCTCCCCCTCCAGAATCAGAAAACCGGAGACCGTCACATAGTCGGTGGCGTCCCCCGGATCCACTGAAAAAACCCGGTGGAGCAGCAGCGTCGCCAGAATGACATAACACAGGATCATCGCCGCCCTGAGAGGGGTCGGCAGCGCCTTCAATCGCGGCTCCACCATATATCCGCCGCCATGGCGCTCCACGAAGACGAGAAGGAGCAGCACCAGGGATACCAGCGCCTGCAGCGTATAGATCAGCTGCGCCAACACCTCCACCGGCGATGGGGTAAAGGGCCGCATGTAGACGAGCGACTGCAGCATGACGGAGATCATCGTGGATCCCAGGAGGACCAGCATCGATGCCAGAGGTCTCCACTCTTCCGGGGGTTTTACACAGCTCACAACGAGCACGACGGTGCCGTACAGGTACAGCACCATGGGCAATCTACGGTTCATTGCCAGGAGCGACGTTATGGGGTGGGGGCGGCCGAAGTACAGGCTATGAAATACGGCGGTGGCGAACATCAGAAGCGTGTATTCCATGCTCACGGCCGGTGAGATGACATTCCTGAATACCCTTGAAATCGAGTTCCCGAGTTTCTGTATCATCCCCCACCCATGAACAGATAACAGAGCGATATCATCGCACCCTGCCACATATATTCGCTCAGTCAAGGGATATTTGCCCAGAAAGAGCGCAACCGGCACGGGATAGGTGAAGATCCGAAGGCGCGGGGACACAGGGACGTCCGGCAAAGGAATTCTCCAGACGCATTTTTGTCACAAGGTTCATCATAATATGAAGAAAAATCGTTGAAAAAAAATGCGATCCACTGGGTATTCGATCATTATGCCTGTACTCCCAAACTCTTCTGCAACAGCTCCCGTGGCGTCGCCACCACGGAGGGTACGCCGGTGAAGACCGTCAGGATCGGCACGAGAGGAAGCGCCCTGGCACTGGCACAGAGCGGATGGGTCAAATCCCTCCTTGAGAAGGCCCATCCCCATCGGCCCATAGAGTTGGTGGTCATAAAGACCACGGGGGACAGGATACTGGATTCCCCCCTTTCGAAAATCGGCGACAAGGGCCTCTTCACCCGCGAGATCGAGGAACAACTCCTCAGAGGGGAGATCCATCTAGCGGTGCACTCAATGAAGGACCTCCCCACGAAACTGCCGGAGGGGCTGGCAATAGGCGCCACCACGAAACGGGAGGACCCCTGTGACGTCTTCATATCCAAGGGTGGGCTCCGGCTCGCCGACCTGAAGGGGGGAGACGCCGTCGCCACCAGCAGCCTCAGGAGACGGTCGCAGCTTCTGGCGATGGTTCCCGGCCTTACGATCATGGACATCCGCGGGAACCTGGGCACCAGGATCGATAAGATGCATGCCAACCCTGTCCTGAAGGGACTCGTCCTGGCGCACGCCGGGCTGATTCGCCTCGGAATGACCGACGGGATCACCGAGGTGATCCCCCGCGACGTGATCATTCCGGCCGTAGGACAGGCCTCCCTGGCAGTGGAGGTGCGCAGCGGGGACGGCGACATTCTTGAAATGGTCTCGTCGGTCAACGATCACGGAGCCGCCTGCGAGATCCAGTGCGAGCGGAGCTTCATGCACGCGCTGGGGGGCGGGTGCCAGGTCCCGGTGGCCGGCTCCGCGACGGTGACGGGGGAACGCATCACCCTCACCGGTATGGTGGCCTCGCTGGACGGGAAAACCTGCTACCGGGAGACCCGCACCGCCGGGCTGGAGGAACGCGAGCTGCTCGGCAGGGAGCTGGCGGAGACGCTCCTGGATCGGGGCGCCAGGGGGATACTGGACGATATCTATAAGGGCTGCGGCAGCCGGGAGGGCGCATGAAACAGAGCGGCAAGGTGTACCTTGTGGGGTCAGGCCCCGGCGACGAACGGCTCATCACGGTGGGGGCGGTTGAGGCCCTCAGGAGGGCCGACGTGGTGATCTACGACAACCTCATTAACGAGTCGTTGCTGGGACTCTACTGTTCCAGGGAATGCGAGCTCCTCTACGTCGGCAAGTCAGGGAAGGAGCACACCCTGGAGCAGGATGAGATAAACGAGCTCATCGTGGCGAAGGCCCGGTCGCACGAAGTGGTGGTGCGCCTCAAGGGGGGCGATCCCTTCATCTTCGGAAGGGGGGGAGAGGAGGCGATGCACCTGCGCAGTCACGGCATCGACTACGAGGTGATCTGCGGCATCTCCTCCGCCTACGCGGTCCCCGCCTACGCCGGAATTCCGGTCACCCACCGGGGCTACAGCTCCTCGGTGGCTTTCATTACAGGCCACGAGGACCCCACCAAGGATAAAAGCGACATCAACTGGGAGAAGCTCGCCACCGGCGTCCAGACGCTGGTCTTCCTCATGGGCGTAAAGAACATCCCTTTGATCATGGAACAGCTGACGAAGCACGGGAGGGACCGCAGCACGCCTGTGGCGGTTATTCAAAACGGCACCTATCCCGCCCAGAAAACGGTGACCGGCACCGTCGCTACCATCGCCGAAATCGTCACGCGTGAGAAGATCGCGCCCCCCTCCATTGTCGTGGTGGGAGAGGTGGTCTCCCTCCGGGAGGAGCTAAACTGGTTCGAAACGAGGCCCCTCTTCGGCAGGACCATCGTGGTAACGCGCTCCCGGGACCAGGCCTCGGTGCTGGTGGAAAAACTGCGCGCCCTCGGCGCCGGGGTCATGGAGATGCCGGCGATACTCATCGAGGGGCCCGAGGACCCCGCGGCGCTGGAGGACTGCATCCGCGGGATCGGCCGCTACCAGTGGATCATCTTCACCTCCGCCAACGGCGTAACCCATTTTTTCGCCCGCCTCACCGCCCTGGGGCTCGACGCCCGCGCCCTTGCGGAGAGAAGGATCTGCGCCATCGGGCCGGCCACTGCGGCGGCGCTGGAATCGAGGGGCATACGGCCCGACCATATGCCCGCAAAATTCGTCAGTACCGAGGTGGTGCGTGAGCTCTCCGAGCTGGGGGAGGTTGCAGGGAAATCCTTCCTTCTCCCCAGAGCGGACATCGCGCCGGACACCATGCGGGAGGATCTGCTGGCACTGGGGGCCTCCCGTGTGGACGACATCGCCGCGTACAGGACAGTGGCGGTGGAATACGGCGGCGCCAATCCCCTGGCGGAGGCAGGGGATATCGACCTCGTCACCTTCACCAGCTCCTCGACGGTGAGAAATTTCATGCGGGCGGTCCGGGAAACACCTCACCTGAAGGGTATCCCCTGCGTCGCCATAGGACCGGTGACCGCGGAAGCGGCGCGACGCGAGGGGTGCAACGTCGTGGCGGTGGCTGATGAGTACACAATCGACGGCCTTGTGGCTGCGGTGCTGCGGCATCTAGCGGGAGACGGCTAGAAGACCAGCATATCGTCCCTGTTGATGACCTCATCGAAGTACTCGATGCCCAGGATCGTCTGTATCTCGTCGCTCCTCTTCCCGATGATCTTGTGGAGCTCCCTGGAGCTGTAGTTCACCACACCCTTCCCGATGACCTTCCTCTGCCTGTTCACAATCTCCACGATATCACCCATGTCAAAGCTCCCCTCAATCCGCACGATCCCCCTGGCCAGGAGCGATTTCTTCCTCGCCACCAGCGCCTCCACGGCGCCGTCGTCCACTTCGATTGTCCCCTTCCGCTTCACCATCGCCAGCCACTTCTTCTTGCTGGAGACGTGCTTGATGCCGCCGGCGAACAGGGTGCCGATCCGCTCCCCCTCCATGATCCTCACGAGTACGTTCTCCTCGGCGCCGTTGGCGATCACCATCATCTCGCCGAACTGAAGAATCATGCGTGCCGCGGCGATCTTCGTCGTCATCCCCCCGGTACCGAAATCGCTTCCGGTGCCGCCGGCGCGCCTCAGCACATCGTCGGTGATCTCCGTGATCCTGTCCACCGGCTTCGGGTCGCTGAGGCTCCAGTAGAAGCCGTCGATATCCGAGAGGAGCACCAGAAGCTCGGCGTCGATTATGCTGGCCACGTGCGCAGAGAGGGTGTCATTGTCACCGAATTTGATCTCCTTCACCACAACCGAGTCGTTTTCATTGACGATGGGAACGATGCCCAGCTCAAGGAGTGCATGCAGGGTGTGCCTGGCATTGAGGAAGCGCCGGCGGTGCTTCACGTCGTCCTCGGTGAGCAGTATCTGCCCCACCTGGTAGCCCTGCTTCAGGAAATGCTTACGATACTCGTTCATCAGGAGGGTCTGACCCAGGGCGGCGAAGGCCTGTTTCTCCGGGATGGTGAGTGTCTTCCGCTCACGCTTCATTGCCGCGGTCCCGGCGGCGATAGCACCCGAGGAGACCACCGTGACCCTGTATCCCATCCGGACAAGGGCGGCGACACCTCCGACGAACTGCGCCATCCTCTTCTGCGACAGCCTCCCCCTCTCGGTGATCGACGACGAGCCGATCTTGACGACGACTGTCTTCACGTTCCGCAACAGACTTTTACGAGGCATTCTCTTTCTCCATGCAGGAATCCAGCGCCGACAGCAACGCCTCCAGATTCTCCCCGGTCACCGAGGATACCGGAATCACGGGCCCCTGAAAGAGCCGCATGCGCTCCTCAATCTTCTCCGGTCCCACCAGGTCAGTCTTGGTGAGCACCACGATATGCTCCTTGCGCGCCAGCGATTCCTTGTAGGTTTCCAGCTCCGACTGGAGCAGCCTGTAGTTGTACGCCAGGTCCTCCCCGGTGATGTCGATCAGGTACAGGATTATCCGTACCCTCTCTATATGCTGGAGGAACGACAGCCCCAGGCCGTGTCCCCGGTGCGCCCCCTCGATAATGCCTGGTATATCCGCGATCTTATAGGTACTGTCGTCGTGCTGTACGATGCCCAGATTCGGGGTGAGCGTCGTAAAGGGATAATCGGCGATCTTGGGCCTGGCGTTGGTGAGCCGCGAGAGAAGGGTTGACTTACCCGAATTGGGCAGTCCCACGAGCCCGACGTCGGCGATGAGCTTCAGGTTCAGCGTAATCTGCCGTTCGTCCCCCGGCATACCATCCTGGGCAAACCGCGGGGTCTGGAAGGTTGCCGTCCTGAAGTGGGCGTTCCCCTTGCCGCCGATCCCGCCTGACGCAGCGATGCACTGCGCCCCCTCCTCCGCCAGGTCCGCCAGCAGCGCTCCGCTCACGGCATCGATCACCTCTGTCCCCGGGGGCACCGCGATACGCAGGTCCATGCCGTCCCCGCCATGCCTGTTCCTCCCCGCGCCAGGTTTGCCGTTCTCGGCCCGGTACTGCCTTTCCTTGTGGAGATGCGAGAGATTGTAGTACCGCCGGTCGGATTCGATTACCACGTCGCCTCCGACGCCCCCATCCCCGCCATCGGGCCCCCCCTTGGGTATGTATTTCTCCCTTCGAAACGAGACGGCGCCGGGACCGCCGTGACCGGCCCTGATGCTGATTGTGATGGAATCCGTGAATTTCGCCACTCCTGAATAACCCGCCCTCACCCGTTGTAGTGCATAACTGTCATTCCAGCGCCCCCCGTAGGGGGCGCCTCCTCCATAAAACAGAAAATCGCGATCGATACCTCGATACGCGATTTTTCATTATTGTCAAGATGTAAAATTTCTCTAGGCCACCGGGTATACCGAAACCTGCTTTCTCTTTTTATCGTAACGTTCGTAGGTAACGATCCCCTCGATCTTGGCGAAGAGCGTATCGTCGCCGCCGCGCCCCACGTTGAGGCCGGGGTGGATCCTCGTCCCCCGCTGCCGCACCAGGATGGTGCCGCCCTTTACGGTCTGTCCGCTGTACTTCTTGACGCCCAGCCGCTTCGATTTTGAATCCCTTCCGTTGCGTGTTGATCCGCCGCCTTTTTTATGTGCCATGAATATCTCCTTGTTCCCACTCTGGAGTTGTATCATCATCCCCGGCTACAACGGACAACCGTTCCGGGTACTGTCGTGCAATCTCCATCACCCCTATCATGAAGGAGCCGATGAGCGTGCGTAGAATTTTTTTTTTCGCCATCCAGTTCCCCGAAGGCGATCCTGGTTCTAAGGAATCCCTCGCGCTGATCCAGCTCCTGAGGTATGTCCCCGATCATATCGATGGAACGGATCATCGTCTGTGAGAGCGCCGAAATTGCGGCACAGACGATATCGCTCCCCTTCTCCCGGTACAACGAGTGCCCCTGTACCAGGACGCCCACATCCCCCGATTCCCCCGCCGCCCGCACGCCCCGGCGGTCGAGTATCAGGTTATGCAGATAGACGGTGATCACCCTCAGCTCACCGCCAGGTCATCGATCTTCAGCGTCAGATACAGATGGCGATGACCGAAGGTACGGGTGTAATTCTTGCGCTTCTTGAACTTCATTCCCCGCACCTTGTCGCCCTTCTTTTCCCCAAGGACAGTCGCCTTCACCTTCACATTGTCCAGGTATGGCCTGCCGAGCTTCACGTCTCCGCCGTCCGAAATCATGATCACGCTGTCGAAGGACATCTCCTTGGTATCGGGTTCGGCTATGGCATCGACGTTTATTACGGCGTCCTTTTCAACTCGGTACTGTTTTCCACCAATTTCAACGATCGCGTACATGGCGTATTCCTCTGGATATAATCTGGGATAAATCCCGCTGTATGTGGGCCCACAGGGATTCGAACCCCGGACCTACTGATTATGAGTCAGCCGCTCTAACCGACTGAGCTATGGGCCCAGCGCGAATTATGCCATTTACCATACCGATGCCTTTCGTGTCAAGATAAATTAAAGAATTGCGACATAAAACGACCTTCCAGGATACCTCCGGGATCGCCGAACCGAGCCTGTGCCATTCTACAGGAATGAGACCATGTTCCGACCGTTCGCCTTGGAGAGATACAGCGCCTTGTCGGCCCTGTCCAGGAACGCGTTTCTCTCGCGGTCCACCTCCGTATCGAACTGCGTAAGCCCGACGGACACGGTCACGTTCAGATCCCTGTCATCGTGATTGACCGTGCACTTCTCGATGGTCTCCCGGATCCTCTCGCCCGCGATGAGGGCCTCGTTGATGTCGGTCTTCGGGAGTATCACCGCGAACTCCTCGCCGCCGTAACGGGCGGCAATGTCCATCTGACGAATGTTTTCCTTAATTATCCGTGCGACATTGATAAGCACGATATCCCCCGCCGTGTGCCCGAAATGGTCGTTGAATACCTTGAAATGGTCGATATCAATCATGATCAGCGACAGGGGCCGCTTGAACTTCACCGCCCGCTCCATCTCCTCCAGGAGGGACGTGTGGAAGTAATGGTGTATCTTCAGCTTCGTCATCATGTCGGTGGTGGCCATCTCGTAGAGCATGGCGTTATGGATGGCGATTCCGGCCAGGGAGGCGATATTCAGGAGGTATTCCTTTTCCGTCTCGGAGAATTCCTTGTGGATGATCCTCTCGCCCAGGATGATGATGCCGTTCAGCTCCCCCTTGCTCTTCAGCGGCAGTATCAGCATCGGGTCAAGCATTTTCATGATATCCATCGATGCCGTGTCATCGATGACTTTTTCCAGCTCCTGCATCGTGTAGCATTTGTAGTTCTTCTCCAGAAACTCGACGAACTGCGATTCGGGATTCAGCTCGTAGTCCAGGGCATGGTCGATCTCGAAACCCTTGTAATTCCGGTGGAGGGAGTAGTTCTCGAAGCCGATCCCCTTTTTAAGGAATATGCCCGCGTTGAGCAGCTGCATCTGACCCATGCAGGTGAGCAGGATGGAATCAATCAGGGTATTGTAGTCCAGTGTCGAATTCAATCCCTTGCTGATCTCGATGAGCTGCTTCAGGTCGTAGATCTTCCGCTCGTATTGCTCGATCTCCACCGGCATCTTCAGCTCGTACATGTCCTTGTTCGTCTCTTCCATATCGGTCCTGCAGAATTATGCGGCAGCGATCGCGTCCCTCAGGTCAATCCTGCCGTCGTAGATCGCCTTGCCGACGATGCACCCCTTGAGCCCATCGAGCCGCTTCAGGGCCACGATGTCCTCGATCTTCGATACGCCCCCGGAGGCGATCAGCTGTATGCCCGGGAACTCTCTGAGTATCCTCTCCATCGCCGGGATATTCGGCCCGGTGAGCATGCCGTCGGTGGCGATGTCCGTATATATCACCTCGCGGAGGCCCGCTTCGAAGACGCCCCCTATCACCCTCATGGAATCCATCGAGGAGACGTTTTTCCACCCGTGAGTTGCCACCATGGAATTCTTGGCGTCGATCCCCGCCACCAGGTGCGCTGCATAGTGCCGCAGGATGTCCTTGAATTCCTCGGTGAGTACGATGGTACCCACGATCACCCGGGCGACGCCGGCGGCGATATAGCGGTCGATGTCGTCGGCCGTACGTATCCCGCCCCCCACCTCCACCGGAATGGTCAGGGCACGGCAGATGTCGGTAACGATACCGTGGTTTGCCGGTCTTCCCGAAAAGGCCCCGTCCAGGTCCACAATGTGTATAAGCTCGGCGCCGGCCTCCTGGAAGCCCAGCGCCACCTGCAGAGGGTTTCCTGAATACACGGTCTGCCGCTCCGGGTCGCCCTGGAGCAGCCGGACGCACTGTCCTCCCCTCAGATCGATCGCAGGTACTACGAGCATACCGTCCCCACGAAATTCTCAACTATCCTCAGGCCTACATTGTGGCTTTTCTCGGGATGAAACTGCGTTGCAATGCAGTTCCCCTTGCCGATGATACAGTTGAATTTCACGCCGTAATCCACCTCTCCCAGCGCCCAGTCGCCCTCCTGCAGCTCGGGGTAGTACGAGTGGATGAAATAGAAATGGCTTCCCGTTGGAACGCCCTGCATAAACCTGTGCTCCCGCACCAGGTTGACGGTATTCCATCCCATATGCGGCACCTTCAGGCCAGGCCGGCTGAAGCGCACGACCCTCCCCTTTACGACATCGAGACCCTCGCTGTGACCGAACTCCTCGCTGGAGGAGAACAGAAGCTGGAAGCCCAGGCAGATCCCGAGAAAGTACCCGCCGGCGGCGATGAAGCGTTTCAGCTCCTCGATCCACCCGAGCCGTCTGAGGTTCTCCATGGCCATACCGAAGGCGCCGTCGCCGGGCATCACCAGGGCACGGGATTTCTTAATCGATCCCGGATCATCCGATACCTGTACCTCCGGCCCGTATTTCTCCACCGCCTTGACGACGGACCTGATGTTCCCCATCCCGTAATCGACGACGGTGATCATACGATGGTCCCCTTGGTGGACAGCACCCTGCCGCCAATGACCTGGTCAAAGGCGGTTGCCTTGTAGAGTGCGACGCCCAGGGCCTTGAAGATCGATTCGTGGATATGGTGCTTGTTGGTGCCGTAGAACACCTTCACATGCAGATTGATGCCTGCGTGCGTGGCGAAGGCACGCAGAAACTCGCCGGTGAGCTCCTCGCTGTACCGCCCGATATAGCCCGACAGCGCCTTTCCGGTGTACTGGTAATAGGGCCTGCCGGAGAGATCCATCGCCACCATGGAGAGGGTCTCATCCATCGGTATCACCGCCTCCCCGAATCGATTGATACCTGATTTATCCCCCAGGGCGTCTTTCAGCGCCTGGCCGATGGCGATGCCTATATCCTCCACGGAATGGTGGTCGTCCACCTCATTATCCCCCTGGCAGAGGAGCCGCAGATGGAACCTGCCATGCTTGGCCATGGAGAGCAGCATGTGATCGAAGAAGGGGACGCCGCTGTTGATCTGAGATTCCTTAGTGGTATGCAGGATGAGTTCTGCGGATATGTCCGTTTCACTGGTTTTTCTGGTCAGCTTCGATTTTCGTTCCATAATACTCCTAAAACTCCATGCCGAGACTGACGAGTATCTCGGCGTTACCGAATGAATTAGTATCATAGGGCCAAGCAAAGTCAAGCTTTAAAATTGTCACGGGGTAAATAACAAATCTGAATCCGAAACCGATATCGATCTTAAGGTCCTCAAGCCTTCCATCCCCCCTGTTATAGAGGACATACCTGCCGTTCCAGGCGGAGCCCAGGTCAGCAAACAGGACACAGCCGATATCCCCCAGCGTATGATACAGGGGCCAGCCGAGCCGCAGGTCCTCCAGCAGCGTGAACCTGAATTCGGCGTTCATCAGAAACATGAATTTTCCCTGGAACGAAAAGAGATCGAAGCCCCTGAGGGTGTTGTAGCCCCCCAGATGGTACCGGAAATACTCACCCCCCGGCCCGAGCGTCATACCCCCGGCGAATCGGAGCGCCACAACATTGAGTCCGGATACGGGAAGGTACAGACGACAATCACTGCTGATGCCGGTATGGGTCAGGTCGCTCCCCGCAAGGCCCGCTGACTGCTGGAATCCCAGGGTACCGCGGAACCCGTCGACCGGGACGAACCCTCCCCAGCGGACATTGTCATACACCATGAATACCGAAAGCTGCCCCTGTGTTCCCCTGGCACCCCTTCCCGCCTCCCAGGGGCTGTAGCTGACCTCATGCCGCTCCATGGATGCCACCGTCTCCAGGCGAAGAAACCTGCTGAAGGGATAGATCGCGGTCAGACGCACCCCATAGTGGTCCATGCTCTCCGATCCGTAGTTCACCGTCTGGGACAGATCGTTGATATCGTCCCGATACAGCAGCGCAAAGGGATTGGTGCGGCGGAAGGCGCCGACTCCCACGTCCCAGCGGTATTTCAGATAGCGGTACTCGATGTCGTAATTCCCGTAATTTCTCTCCCCCTCCCTGAGGTAATTCCCGGTGAGCACCAGACGGTGCTCACCGAGATAATCCGACACGCCCAGCTGGGCGAATGCAAGGATGCCGTAACCCACCGCCGCGGTGGCGCCCAGGGAGAACCAGTCCGGGACGATGTCGAGACCGTAATCAACAGAGCGCATCCGCATCTCCCCAGGGGATACGGAGGGATGGCCCGCAGGATAGTGCCGGAGAACCGGCTCCTCGCCCTCCCTGTACGTTTGGGATATCTCCAGGTCCTTCACGTAAACATCGTACCCCAGCCGCTGGTAGGTAACGTAGGATACCTTCCTGCCGTCCGGGAACCAGCGCGGATTGTAGATGGCGGTGAGTGTATCCGTCAGCTTATCGGTGCGGCCCTCCTTGAGATCCAGCCGGTAGAGATTGTAGATACCCGACCGGTTCGAGGCGTAGACCAGGTAACGGCCGTCCTGCGAGATGTCGGGATGGACATCGTTCCCCGGCGTAGCCACCAGCGTCTCCCGACGGCCAGTCGCCATGTCCAGGCGCACGATATCGTAACTGGCATTCACGTCGTCCGGGGTGTCCCCCTTCGACGAGAATATCACCTCTTTTCCGTCAGGCGTTATCCTGGGGAATCTGTCGCTGTTGCCGTCCTCGGTTATACGCTTCAATTTCTTATCCGCCAGGGTATACACATAGATATTACTGTACAGCCCTTCAACACCGCTGAATACAACAGCCGAACCGTCCGGCTTCATGCAGGGGTCCATGACAGCCGCGAGGGGTGAAGTGATCCTGCGCCTGATTGATCCGTCCCGTGCATCCACCATGTAGATGGTGTCATGCCCCGTCGACTGGGCAACGAAAACGATGCCCGTGCCGTCGGCGCTCCAGGAAAGGGTATTGTTCCTCACCAGCATCTCCTCGAAACCCGCGCTCCTGTTCCCCCTCAGGATGGTCCGCTCCATCCTCCTTCCGTCCTTCAGGTCCATGATTACCAGGGTCACGTCGACATCCCTGTTGCTCATGTAGGCGATCTTCGTGCCGTCCGGTGAGACTGCCGGATAGGCGTTCAGGCTGGTGCCGGTCTTTTCATGGTCAGTGATCCTCTCACCCTCCTCGTCGTCGAATGTCTTGCCCGTGACCAGAGGAAAGTAGCGCCGCTTGTAGAATCGCAACCATTGATCGTTCAATTCCGGGATGGACTTGCCGGTATGGACTTTCAACGCCTCTTCGGCGTTCCCGAGGTCCCGGATATCTCGGAAGAGCTCTCCGATCGCCTCCCTGCCATAGTACGTCTCCAGAAAGTAGTAGAAGGCCTGCCCCTCCTTGTAGATGGTGCTGATCGATCGGATGTTCATCCTGTTCAGGTCCGCAATACCGACAAACCGGTCGTTGACGATTGCATCGCGCATATAGGTGTCGACGGCATCGTCGAATCCAAGGGAGAGATACTCCGCCATCCCCTCCATCAGCCAGAGTGGCAAATCCCGCGGCAGGAACCACGGCGGCCGGCGTCCCGTCCTGTCGGCATAGAGCATGTTGAACTGAAAGGCATGCACAAGCTCGTGCGTCAGCACGTACCTGAAACTGCGGAAGGATCCCGCATAAGGGACCACCACCCTGTTCTTCATCGATTCGGTGAATCCACCGATGGATTCGCCGGTGATGGCGGGAAGGATGTTGTTGTTCTGAAAATCGACCCGTGTGGGGAACAGGATCACCGGCACCGAACGCGTAAGTCCGTGACGCAGATAGTCCGAGACGTGGAGATACCCCTCCTCGGTTATTCGAGCCGCATGGCGTGCCAGCTCATCGGACCCCTTCGGATAATATATAGTGAAATGGGCAGTTTTGAGGATCATCCAATGCGCCGGATGCAGGTTGATCTTGTTTTTCCCGAAGGGAAACGTCATGGATTCAGCGATCGTAAGCGCGATGACTGCGGATAGGAGGATGGTCCGTCGCATTCAGACTTCTATTCTGTACTGTCGTCCTTCCCGAGGAAATAGAGGGACTTGATCTCCTCCGACGATATTCTTCCCTCATTCAGGATTTTCAGGTCGCCGTTGCTGATATCGAGGACGGTGGGGAGCGTGTGATCCTTGCAGAACTCTTCAATGATCAGTATGCAGTCCACCGTATCCCGGTAGGTGTTCATTATCGCTGATTTATGATACTGGAGATGATCCTGGGATTTCATGAGCGGAGAGAAGAGCAGCGGCTTCTCCACGGCGTTTATCATATCCTGACACATCTTACCCCTGGGCATCCTCAGCGGAATCCGTTGCTCCTCATGATCCTTTTCTTTTAAAAAAACCGACATCTCGCC
Source organism: Spirochaetota bacterium (assembly GCA_016929135.1). Classification (GTDB taxonomy): domain Bacteria; phylum Spirochaetota; class UBA4802; order UBA4802; family UBA5550; genus JAFGJK01. The sequence continues at coordinate 135,774 of JAFGJK010000156.1, forward strand.
GGGCCATATTCTGTGAAGAAAATCAAATTCCAGCTTGCTTATGACCGTATAGCTTTCCAGCATTTTGAAGCTGGCGATGAGACGGGTGATAGAAGCGTTCACGCCCTGCTGGAGCCTCATCAGGCGATCGTAATTATGCCTGTTGTCGATGCAGCAGATGCCGTTGATGAAATCGATCGGGGCGATCACCAGACGGTCATCCATAAGTTTCGCCGTGACGGTATTCAAGATATCGTTATCGATGGAACCGTCCTTTTTCAGCTTCTTGATCGAGATTACCTGTGCCTTCTCTTCCGGCATAAAAGACAATCACCCGCAGTTTGTTGTAACGGCATGAAAAAACAGATGTTCAATATCCCTGTTCTTCCGTAACTCTTTTCGGTCTCAGCAGTATCAGGAGCACCACCACCGAGATGGAGACGATGCCCCACCCAATCCGGTAGGGGATCAGGTATCCCGTCCCATCAGATTCGAAGACCTCCGGCCCGCCAATCCTTCGCTGCGCCGGATCGAGCTCCCTCAGAATAACGATCGTATCGTTCTCCCTCAGGTATCCTGAGTTCACCAAGTCCTCCTCCCTGACCCTCCCTGCCTCATACTGCTGCAGCAGGGAGCGGAGGCGGCCGCTCTCACCCTTAATCTCAGATGTTTTCCGTGACAGCTCCCGCGTACTCCTCTTGAGCCTGGAACGCTCGAGTACCCCCCCCTCGCTGAAAAGAAAGAGATACCCACAAACCAGTATGAACACGGTTATCAGCGAAACCAGCCGATAGGTCTGTCTATCCAATGCTGTAAAACACCTCTCTTCCCCTGTAGACCGCCGAATCGCCCAGTTCCTCCTCAATCCGCAACAGCTGGTTGTACTTTGCCAGACGGTCGGTCCTCGATGCGGACCCGGTCTTTATCTGTCCCGTGTTCATGGCGACCACGAGGTCGGCGATCGTTGAATCCTCTGTCTCCCCGGACCTGTGCGACACCACCGCCGTGTAGCCTGCCTTCTTCGCCATCTCGATGGCATCGAGCGTCTCCGTGAGCGTACCGATCTGGTTCACCTTTATCAGGATCGAGTTGGTAATTCCCCGTTCGATCCCCTGTTTCAAGCGTTCCGTATTGGTGACGAAGAGATCATCTCCCACGATCTGTATCGTCTTGCCGAGCCGCTCGGTCATCAACTTGAAGCCGTCCCAGTCATCCTCGGCCATACCATCCTCTATCGAGATGATGGGGTACTTCTTCATCAGACCCTCCCAGAACTCCACCATGGCGGCGCTGTCCCTCTCGCTGCCGTCGCTCTTCTTGAACACGTACTTCTGCTTCTTTGTGTCGTAGAACTCGCTTGCCGCAGGGTCGAGGGCGATCAGGATATCCTGCCCCGGCTTGTAACCGGCCTTCTCGATCGCCATGACGATAAGATCCAGAGGCTCCTCATTCGATTTAAGCGACGGTGCGAATCCCCCCTCGTCCCCCACGCTCGTGGCATATCCCTTGGATTTCAGGACCTCCTTCAGCGAATGGAATGTTTCCACTCCCATTCTCAATCCCTCCCGGAAGGACTGCGCCCCCACGGGCATTACCATAAACTCCTGGAGATCGACGTTCGAGTCCGCATGGGAGCCACCGTTGATTATGTTCATCATCGGAACGGGCAGTTCCTTCGCATTGGCCCCCCCGATGTATCTGTAGAGGGGCATGTTGAAGGTCTGCGCAGCGGCACGGGCACAGGCGAGGGAGACCCCGAGAATCGCGTTGGCACCGAGCTTCGACTTGTTCGGCGTTCCGTCCAGATCAATCAGCAGGCTGTCGATCTCCACCTGGTTCACCGCGTCCATCTCTATAATTGCGCCGGAGATAATCTTGTTCACGTTTTCGACGGCCTTCAGCACGCCCTTCCCCTTGAATCGCTTGGCATCGCCGTCCCTGAGCTCCACGGCCTCGTGCTCCCCGGTGGAGGCGCCTGAGGGTACTGCTGCCCTGCCCACAAATCCCGAAGACAGCTCAACCTCAACCTCGACGGTGGGATTTCCCCTGGAATCAAAAATTTCCCTGGCTTTCACATCAGTGATGATCGTCATGATACTACCCCTTTATGCTTTCATGATGAATACGTTGCATATGATATCGATATTCGATATTATATCAAGCATTTTATCCGCCGATTGTCACGGCATCTGACCATAATTTTTCCAGCTGGTAAAAACCCCGGAGGTCCTCGGTGAATATGTGTATGATGATCTCATCGAAATCGAGAATGATCCAGCCCGAATTGAGGTCGGCCTTGTTTCTCGCTGAGCGGTTCCGCGACGCCATGAGCTTCATCACTCCCCTGGCCAGGGACCTGCAGTGGACGTGGGAATTCCCGGTGACAATGAGGAAATAGTCAAGGTAGCTGTTGACACCGCGAAGGTCCAGAATGGCGATATTCTCCCCTTTTTTCTCCTCCAGGAGAACCGCGCACTCCCGGAGGATCGTGATCGAATCGCTTCCGCCGGCATTACTGTTTTTTTGGCTGTTGTTCACTGATGTAGTCCTTGCCGATTATTATCATCACGTTGTTAAGCTCGGTATTGTCGATGATATGGTATACATGATTGATTCCGGTGATCTCGGATATCTTTTTCACCGCCTCGTAATTGCCCCTGCGATTGATGATCATCGAAAAATCCTGCTGCTCGTACAGCGATGTGCCGAACTCCAGCACATTGACGCCGTCACGCATCAGTATGTTCCTCATCTTCCGTGCGAGCCCCGGGACGTTTGTCCCGTTGAGGAGACGGACTTTTATGGTGGGATCGGCCTTTTTATCCAGAATAATGGACTGCAGGAACTCCTTCTCGTAGATGCGATAGCTGATGTCGTCTGTGATGTACAGGTCCTTATCGAACCCGCCCGGCAGGAGTGTCGCCATGAGACCACCATCCTGATAGGCGATCCGGCCGAGCTCGTAGAGCTCCTGCGGCAGCAGGTTCGTCTTCACAGACTTGAACATCTCCTCTATGAAATCGGAGTTGAAGAGATTCCTGTAATGCTCCTTTTTATCGTAGAGACTGAAGAGGATATCGGACACGCGATCGTATTTTATATAGATGGAGTTGTCGGGAACGGAATTGATGTACTTGATGATCCTGTCTCCGTCAAAATAATTGACCCCGAACTGCAGCTTCGGAATATCCTTCGCCTGATCGAGCACGAATAGATCTACACCCTCCAGCAGGTTTACGATCCTCACCACATCGTCGCCGTACAGTTTGACGTAGAAGGGTACGTTCAGCTTCAGGTCTTCCCTCAAGGTCTCGCGGATCCTGTCGAAATAGATGAAATCGATATTCTCCAGCTTCTCGAAATCACTCCCCCCCATCTTGATCCTGTACGTCGGGGGCACGAAGGTAATACCGATTTTGTTGTTGATCGGATTCACGCTGACGATTGAAAAAAAGCGGTGCTTGTTGTCATGGTACTTGTTCCCGCCGGCCACGAGGACGTTTATCATTTTCTTATCCTTGATGAGCTGTTCCACCGCGTTGCGGGTCTTGCAGGAATAGACGTTATAGATGACTCCGATGGCCACCAGCGCGCCGATCGATACGATGATAATACGCTTCTTATTCATGATGTTTGATATAAACCCCTTGAATGTATGTATTCCAGAACACCGTCGGGAACCATGTACCTGACGGTGAGCCCGCGCCTGAGCCGCTCCCTGATCTCCGTCGAGCTTATCCCGATCAAGGGATTTCCGGCAAAAAGGAGATCCCGGAACGGAAGGCTTCCGCGGATTTCTTCGCCCCCCGAACCGCCCGGCCTCTTCAAGACAATGCAGGATACCGATGCCACAAGTTCCCTGTATTCTTTCCAGGTAGCCAGCTGAAGATACGAATCGAACCCGATTATCAGAAATATCTCCGCGCTTTCAATCGAGGCTCCCAGCGTACGCACCGTGGTGATGGTGTACGACGGTGTTTCGCGGTCCACCTCAATCCTCGAAAGCTCGAAACCGCTGTTGCCCGATATGGCGATATCGATCATCGCGCACCTGTCGTCCGTTGAAGCGCCGCCTGCGATATCCTTGTGCACCGGTATCTTTGAAGGGACGAAGAGCAGTCTCTCCAGTCGGTATTCGTCCCTGATAAAATCCGCATTTATTAGATGACCGCTGTGTATCGGGTTGAAGGTCCCCCCGAAGACGCCGATTCTCACTGTTACCGCACCTCTCCGCTGCCGTAGACGACGTATTTCAGGGTGGTGAGTCCCTCCACACCCATGGTCCCCCGGGCATGCAACTTTTCAGTGGATATCCCCACCTCGGCCCCGAGCCCAAACTCGCCGCCGTCATGGAACCGCGTTGATGAGTTGACGAAGACGGCGGAGGAATCGACCTCTCGGAGGAACCTCTCGGCATTGAAGTAATCTGCCGTCACGATGGCGTCGGAGTGGCTGGAGCCATGGCGCGCGATGTGCTCCATCGCCTCATCAATGGACGATACGATCCTGATATTGCATATGAGGTCCAAAAACTCGGTGTCCCAGTCCTCATCCGTCGCCTCCTTGACAACACCGGGGAAGAGGGATACCATTCTCCCGCACCCCCGCATCTCCACCCTGCACTCTCCCAGGGCACGCACCACCGATTCCTTGTGCGGATAATTGTGATGGATCAGAAGCGTCTCCATGGCGTTGCACACGCCTGGCCTCTGGACCTTTGCGTTGATTACGATCCTGTTTGCCATCTCCTCGTCTGCGCTGCCGTCGATGAAGACGTGACATATGCCCTTGTCGTGCTTGATCACCGGAATCGTCGATTCAGCGGTGACCATCTTGATGAGGCTGTCCCCCCCGCGGGGGATCACCAGATCGATATACCGGTTCATCTTCAGCAGCGTCGTCACCAAGGCGTGATCGGTCTTCCGTATGAGCGTAACCGTCGACTCGGGAAAACCGGCGGCTTTCAGTGATTCCTTAACTATGTCGTGCAGCGCCGAATTGGAATTGAGCGCCTCCCTCCCACCGCGCAGCACCGCTCCGTTCCCGGATTTTATCGCCAGTCCAGCGATGTCCGTAGTCACGTTCGGCCTCGCCTCGTAAATCACGGCGATCACGCCAATGGGGATGCGCATCTGTCCCACGCGGATTCCCGAGGGCCTGACCCTCATACTCTCGATCCTCCCGATGGGATCCTCCAGCATGGCTATCTCCTCGAGGGATACGGCCATGGCATTGATGCGTTCGGGCGTGAGACTGAGCCTGTCGTAGAGGGCGCTGCTCACCCCCTCCTTTGTGGCGGCCTCAAGGTCCTTCTTGTTCTCCGCGATAAGCCAGTCGGTCCCGCTCCTGAGTCCCTTCGCGATGGCCAGTATCAGAGCATTCCTTTCCGCAGTCGAGCTCCTGGCAATATGCCGCGAGGCCTGCCGCACCTCGAGGCATAACGATTCAATGTATTCATTATCTTTCATCGTGGCTCCCCTGACGTTGCATACATGCAACAACTAGATATCTCCTACCTGCCTTGTAAATCATTTTTAATCGAATTTTTTTTTACGAAGTCCCGATAGTGCCGGGGGCTCACACTGGAGAGCGACTGTAGTATCTGATCGCGGACCGCCCCGGAGGATCCGGGATACGCATCCATCAGGAACTTCGTTACCTGCTCGCTCCCCTCTGAAAATCCCAGCATCCAGACGATGGTCCTCCGTACCGCGGGTGAACGCTCCAGTGAAAACCGCTCCATCAAGAATGCGTCGTCTCTGTGGCCGTATTCCATGAGCGAATAGTATCCGCTCAGTCTCTTCAGTTCGCTCGGGCTGTTGATAAGTGAGTACACCGAAAAGAATTCACCGGCCGGTCGGAATATGAAAAATGCGGTAGCATCGCTCATGAGCGCCCTGTGGAGCAGTTCCCTACCCATCAGCACGCCCCCCCCGAGACCCATTGACAGCGACAGGAGCACCGCTGACAGGAATCGTATCCAAAATCTGAGGCTCTCTGATATATACACGATGCTCCCTGGCTCTCTATTAATTGAGTGTCTACCATTAAGAACAACACAACCGCCGATGGGTTACAGATCATTTTCCTTGACAAAAACGAATGGCGGCGGTAGACACGTATAATTGATTACAGGATGGATTTGAGTTCAACAGCATCCTAAAATCAATTAAAAAATGCTTGCATCGGGCATTTAATTGGCATTCTCTGCCGTCATCGGGGATGCCCGTATTTTCAGATTCTTTCTTTTTACTGGCGGATATGGTATTTGAACCGGTAATCGGACTCGAAGTCCATGTACAGCTCAACACGGTAACAAAAATCTTCTGTTCCTGTGCCACCAGATTCGGCTCGCCGTCGAATACCCAGACATGCCCTGTCTGCCTTGGGCTCCCGGGGGTCCTTCCGGTGCTCAACGAGGAGGTACTGCGGAAGGGCGTCTCCGCTGGCCTTGCACTCAATGCCACTATCGCCAATTACAGCAAATTCGACAGGAAGAACTATTTCTATCCCGACCTGCCCAAGGCCTACCAGATATCACAGTACGACAAACCCATCTGTACAAACGGCTCCATCGAGATCACCGTGGAGGGGAAGACTCGGCAGATCGGCATCACCCGCCTCCACCTGGAGGAGGACGCGGGGAAGCTCATCCATGACGAGCGGAACAGGGAGAGGGTCTCCATGGTGGACCTGAACCGCGCCGGCGTCCCGCTGGTGGAGATAGTATCCGAACCGGACCTGCGGAGCGGCGACGAAGCGTACGAGTACCTGCAGAAGATAAAGACGGTGATGAAATACATTGACGCATCCGACGTCAACATGGAGGAAGGGAGCCTGCGGTGCGATGTGAACATCTCGGTGCGCCAGAAGGGGGCCCAGGAGTTCGGCCAGAAGGTGGAGATCAAGAATCTCAATTCCTTCAAGGCGGTACGGGCCTCCATCAACTACGAAATCGAGCGGCAGATCGCCAGCATCGAATCCGGAGAGAGGATCCGTCAGGAAACGCGTCTCTGGGACGACGGCAAAAACGTCACCTACAGCATGCGTGAAAAGGAGTTCGCCCACGATTACCGCTACTTTCCCGAGCCGGACCTCCCGCCGATAGTTCTCACTGACGAGTACATCCAGGGCATCAGGGCATCGCTCCCCGAGCTCCCTGACGACAGGAAGCGCCGTTTTGTAACTCAGTACGGACTCCCGGAATACGATGCTCGGGTGCTCACCTCGGAGAAGGGGCTGGCGGATTATTTCGAATCTGCGATCGGAGCCGGAAGCGATCCGAAGCGTGCATCCAACTGGATCATGAGCGAGGTCCTGGCGGTGACCGACGCCGATCACATCCATGAATGCGCCGTGGATCCGGCACGTCTGGCCGGGCTCCTGCGGCTTATCGAGGAGGGGACCATCAGCGGGAAGATCGCCAAGACGGTCTTTCAGGAGATGCTCACCACCGGAAGGGATGCCGCCGCCATCGTCGAGGAGAAAGGGTTGATGCAGATCTCGGACCGCGGGGCCATCGAGGCGGTCATCGACAGCGTTATCGCCGCGAACCAGAAATCCGTTGAGGATTACAAAGGCGGCAAGGAAAAGGCTTTGAAATTTCTGATCGGTCAGATTATGAAAGAGACCAGAGGGGCCGCGAATCCCGCCATGGTCCAGGACCTGCTGCTACAGAAGCTCAAGTGATAGTTCAATATGGAGACAACATGAAAACATTGACAACGCTTGAAATACCGGAAGCGAAAAAGATATACAGCGGCAAGGTGCGCGATCTCTACGGCATCGATGACGACCATATGCTCATCGTATCGACTGACCGGATTTCTGCGTTCGATCATATCTTCCCCAACGGTATTCCCGGAAAAGGGGTCATCCTCAACACCATATCGAACCTATGGTTCCGGAATACCCCTTTCATCCCGAACCACGTGGTGGAGACGGAATTTGACAAATTCCCTAAGCCCTTCAGCGAATATCCGGAGCTGCTGAAGGGGCGTTCGGTTATCGTAAAAAAAACGAAGAGAATTGATTACGAATGCGTCGCCAGGGGGTATATTATAGGAAGCGGGTGGAAGGAGTACAAGGAGACCGGGGAGGTGTGCGGTATCCGTCTTCCGGCGGGCCTTGCAATGGCCGCGAAACTCCCCGAGCCGATCTTCACTCCGTCGACGAAAGCGGACGAGGGGCATGATTTAAACATTTCCTACGGGACTGTCGCCTCGTCATTGGGGGAAACACTGGCATCACAGCTGAAAGAGATGACACTGAAGGTTTACAGCCACGCCTATTCGCTGATGGAAAAGGCGGGCATCATTCTTGCCGATACGAAGTTGGAGTTCGGTCTGATGGACGGGAAGCTCATCCTTATCGACGAGGTGCTGACGCCTGACAGCTCCCGTTTCTGGGACAAGAGCTCGTATTCGGCGGGCTCCTCCCCGGTGAGCTTCGACAAGCAGTTCATACGTGATTACCTTGACACCACAAGCTGGGACAAGAACTCGCCCCCCACGCCGCTGCCTGCAGAGATCGTGGAAAAGACTGCCGAAAAATACCGCGAGATCCTTGCCAGGATACAGGCCCTTTTTGCCGAAAAGTGAGGGGCGAGAAATTAATGGTTCAGTTATGATCTCCCGGATACGATATTAATAAATGCAGATGAATGTAAATGATGTGGGGTAGCCATGGCTGTGCCGAAGAAATCCGCATACGATGAGTACAAGAAGACACAGGTTACTACCGCCAACCAGGGGAAGCTGATCGTGATGCTCTACGATGGCGCGATCAAATTTATCACCATAGCCCTGGAGAACATGGAACCGCAGAAATACGATATCGCCAACAGCAATATCATCAAGGCCCAGGATATCATCACCGAGCTCCTCCTCTCCCTGAACATGAAAGAGGGGGGTGAGGTTTCCACGAACCTCTTCAATCTGTATATCTATTTCAAGAAAACCCTGCTCGACGCCAACATCAAAAAGGATCCGGATATCCTGAAGCACGTCCTGAAACTCCTCAAGGAGCTTCGGGAAGCCTGGGACAAGATATCCGCCAGCGAGGCGAAATCCGATAAAAACGACATCGGATCCAAGGGTAGCTTCAGCATTGAGGGATGACATCAGGGCCCTCTTCGCCACGCTCCTTCCTCTGTACCGACAGAAGCACCTGCATCTGACACAGATGCTCCAAAACGAGCGGGAAATCGCGTTCTCACTGAAATCTGAAAATACCGACAGGGCGCTCGCACTAATAGATAACGACGATGCGAGCATTGATGAGATCGATCACCTTGATGCCCTGATCGCCTCTGCCAGGGATTCTATAGCCGCGACGGCCGGCATCGATCGCGACCGGTTCGACGAGTTCTTCGCCGAAACCCGCGATAGCACCGTGCTCGAGATTCTCGACCTGTGCGGTCTGATCAGATCAATCCTCTCGGAACTGGCAGGAGAGAGGGAGAGGGTCTGTTCACTACTCTCCGCATCGCTGAAGAGTACGGGGAAAAACATAGAAGAGCTTTCGAGGATCGAACGGATTCGCAGATTGCTGAAGAAGACGTAACGGAAGTTATATGTCAACAATCTGCTTTGTCTTCAGGAGACGATCCCTCTTGCGCACCATCTCATCATAATCGAGCCGATACCGCTTCTTCTTGTAGTATCTGCTGAATATGGAGCGGTACGCCTTGGAATTGAAATGCCGCCGCAGGCGCTCCGACACGTAGAATATCTGCTCCGAGGGATCGTACGCCTGTGACTCACCCTTTTTCTCGTCATATACCGTATCAGTCAGCATTCCCCAGGAGATGTCGAGCATCGAGTGATCGCTCAGATCCCTCAGGATCGCCTGAAGTATCGCCTCGTGGACAGGATTGTAAAACTTGAATTTCTTGGAATACATGATGGCCCCGTGCATATGATCGGGAATATCCATGAAACCGTCCTTGATGACCTCCCGCGCCACGATATACATCATGTCGAAGCAGTATTTCAGGATCCCGAGCCCCGGCCTCCTCTGTCCCGGCAACTGCGGCTTGTTCTGATCGAATCTGCTTTTCGGGTTCTGTGCAGAGAGCCACTCGATGACCACCATATCATAGGTTTTATTTTCAAAACCCATCTCCAGCAGCTCCTTCTTCGGCGTGAATTTCGTCTCTGATACCCGCAGGTCCAGCAGGAGATTGTCGGGGCTTTTATCCGAATAGTAAAGCTTCAGATAATTGATATACGATTCGTCCTGGTCCACATCGATAATGCAGTTATGGAATCCCATTGAATCGAGGTGATCCGAAAGACCGACCTTCCTGATGATCTTCATCAATTCGTCTGGTGTAAACCGTTTAAGGAAGATTTTCTGACGATGTATCTGCGGAAGATTCCCAAGGCTTGCCCCGAGATCCAGCGAATCGAGATCGAAGCGGACAGGTTCGAACGAACTGAACGGGCTCTTCCCTTTTTTCAAACAGTGCTCCACGGACCTGCGGCAGTATTTTGTCCGCCGAATACCCGGCAGAGTGACATTTTTACACTACTCCACCCATCTGTCAACGTTATAAACGAGACTCACCTGTTTAAAAAAATGTGGGAGATCGCTATGATTCAGGGCCGGCACCACAAGCATCCGCACGTACTTGTCGTACTTGCGGACGTTCACCAGCGCGATCTTGTACGAATCGTTCAGTTGCTCGCCGATGATTATGAGCCGTACATTGTTCTTGATGTACTCTTCAAGGAGATTCGCGGGGTCGGTAACGGAAATGACGTCTTCGGTGGGGATGAAATCGGGAGCGATGATATTGTTGGTCTCGTCTATCTTTGAGACCATGAGCGAGATGAGGTCTGTATTCTTTTTGAATTTCTCCACATACCCCCCGTCCGTATGCTTGGAGAGATCTACGAAGATCATGATCGGCACTTCAGAGTTCCTGTAGCAAAAGGTGTGCTCACGGTCTAGGCTCCTTTTCAGCACATTCCACTTTCTGTAATCCACGATCTCGTTGTGAGCCACCACGATGATCCTCTTCCCCTCGTTAGGATCTATGCCGTAGATATCCCCCACCATCTGAACATACCGCTTCCGCCTGGACTGGGTGTTCGCGTTGTTCAGCATCTCCAGGTGTCTGTCCATCTCGATGAAGGTCATCTTGCCGTAGGGCTTCCTGAAGTCATGGGGGAATTCGATGGTAAGGCATTCATACAGATTGCGGTCATAAAAAACCTCGACCTCCTTAATGCCGTGAACCTCCAGCTGCGTGATATGGCCCGGAAGAAGTATGTCGTTGTGCAGGAACGCGTTCCCCCGGAATACGAGATCACTGAAATACTTGATGTTCAGCCGCTCATCGTACTTCGAAAACAGCCTTTTTAAATGTGTGATTTTCAGCTTCATATGAATACTTCATGGACACTTTATGATCGACAGCTTTCCAGTGAAAAAACAAGCACTTTTCGACACGGGGCTATTCCCGTACCCTGGATACCGTCTGCTTCAGGAAGGCGTAAATGAACCGGTCGATATCACCATCGAAGACATACTCGATGCTTCCGGTCTCCTCGCCGGTCCTGTGATCTTTGACCAGTGTATAAGGCTGGAACACGTAGGATCGTATCTGATTGCCCCATGAAATATCCTTCTTCTCGCCGATTTTTTCCTGCTGTTTTTCCTCCTTTTCCTTCCTGTAAATATCGTAGAGGCGGGATTTCAGCACCTTCATCGCGAAGGCCTTGTTCTTATGCTGTGATCTTTCATTCTGGCACTGTACCACAATCCCGGTGGGAAGATGTGTTATTCTGACCGCTGAATCCGTCTTGTTGACATGCTGCCCCCCGGCGCCCGAGGATCGGTAGGTGTCGATCCTGAGGTCCGTTTCATTGATCTGTATGTCGATCTCATCGGTCACCTCCGGAATGACCTCGACGGAGGCGAACGACGTATGCCTCCTCTTGTTTGAATCGAACGGCGAGATCCTCACGAGCCTGTGAATCCCCCGCTCCCCCTTGAGCATTCCGTAGGCATAGCCACCCTTTAAAAACATCGTGGCGCTTTTTATGCCGGCCTCTTCTCCCGGCGTATAGTCGATGACGTCGATGGTGATGCCGCTCTTTTCACACCAGCGATAGTACATCCTGAAGAGCATGTTCGCCCAGTCCTGTGATTCCGTACCCCCGGCGCCAGGATGAATGGTGACATAGGCATTCTTGTCATCGTCCTCACCGGAGAGCAGTTCCAGTGATTCCAACCGCTCGAACTCGCTTTTCAGAGAACCGATGCTCCTGCATGAATCCTCCAGTACCGCTTCATCCCCCTCGTCCATCGCCAGATCCATGAGCTCCAGGGTGTCGGCCACCGATTTCGACAGCCTGTCCCAGGGTTCTGTCTTTTTCCTGAGGAAATGAATTTTCTGATTAACCTCGGCGACCCTCTCCTTGTCCTTCCAGAAATCCTCCTTCAGCGTTTCGGCTTGAAGCTCCGCGAGTTTCTTTTTCAGGGTATCGTTATCGAGCGTCCCGCGGAGCTCGACAATCTTCTCCTGCAGGAGCTCCAGCTCCCGGTGATATTCCCTGTACTCTTTCTGGTCCAAATCATTACTCCATGCGTAATCTGCATACCCTCGAAACGCCGCGCGATCAGAAATCGGCCGTATGTACGATCCTTTCAATCATGCCATGAAATCGTGCGACATGTCCCCGGCCTGATCGGGCCTCCTGGTGGAACAGGGAGTCCCACACATCAGCCGACTCCATGCACAAGTAGACCGGTATCCGGTGCGAATGCTGAGTGATTCTGTCATACAGCACTCTGTACAGAGCAACTCTTTTTTGTTTCAGGTAGCGAAATTTGCCGTCAAAGGATGGGAACATCTCGGCGCAGGTGAGCTGTTCATCGGGGAAGCGTACTCTGACGTGATCCCTGAAGGAGGGGCTGAACCTGAAGCATCCCATTGAAATCCACAGTATACTGGAAATCCTCACACTGGACAAGAGCAGATCGATGACGCCGGCATACTCACCCTCGCATCCCTCGTACTCGATGATGGGGTCAAAATGGAAGGCGGTATAATACCCCGCGTCCGCGGCCCTCGTTGCCGCATCGATCCTTTCCGCAAGTCCCGCGGTATACCCCTCGTAGCGCTCGATCACCCTCTCGGTATTGAGGCTCCAGGACAGGACGGTACCCCCCTTCTCCCTTATCGAAAGCAGGTGATCAATGTTTGCGGACTTTGTTTTGAACTCCACCAGCATCCCCGGCGAGTTCCTCGTCGCATCGATAATGGCTGCGGCGATTCCGGTGATCTCGTCGAACATGAGGGAATCGGTGAACTCGCCGGTGCCGATCCTGCGTATTCCCCTCAACGCACCAGGTTTTCCCCGGAGCTGATCGAGGATCCTTTCTGTATCCAGTATCTGCTGGATGCCGAAGGTATTGAGATAGGAGTTCAGAAAGCAGTAGGTACAATCGAAGAGACACCCGAAGGCCGTATTGATCACGTCATAGCCGCAGCCGAGGGCATTCTGGGTACAGGGGCAATGCTGCAGAGTCCTCCCCTGAAACTCCTTCAGTATGACCACCTCCTTCGCGTCGCGCCCACCGGCCCTCAGGTGATCCACGGCTGCTGAAAGGTCCGCCTCGTCCGCGTAGGAGATCCCCTGCAGGTTTCCTATGGAGAGAAACTGCCGCACCATTTCATTGTCATGCCGGTGTTTCGGATAGAGTACCGCCGAAAGATCGCTGGCGGACCTTGGTCTCATTGTTTCCGTTGCCCGCCGAACTGATAGAGAGGCCGCCGGGCGACTCTGGCTACGGCGGGTTTATCACGGATGACCACCTCGATGGCATCTCCCACGGTGGCCGTTCCCCGTGCCACGAGTCCCATGCCGATCCCCTTCTGGAATGTCGGGGAAAAGGTACCGCTGGTGACCGTTCCGATCTCCTGTCCCCCTCTCCGGATGATGTATCCCTCCCGGGGAATCCCCCTCCCCTCCAGTTCGAACACCACGTGCTCCCTGGGTGCCCCCTGGGCCAGCTGCCCAGTCAGGACCTCCCTGCCGATATAGGATTCATCGGAGCTTATGACCCATGAGAGACCCGATTCAACGGGAGAGATATCGGTGCTCAGCTCGTGACCGTACAGTGAGTAGCAGGCCTCTAGGCGCAGCGTGTCCCTGGCACCGAGCCCGGCCGGTTTTATCCCCTCACCCTGCCCCCCCGCAAGCAGTTCGTTCCAGAGGCCTGAAGCGACGTCGCCGGGAACATACATCTCGTATCCCGTTTCGCCGGTATACCCTGTTCTGGACACCAGTATCTCGTGCCCCTGAAAACCGAAGGTGCCGAAGGCGAAGCGCTTCATCTCACGCACGGAAGGATCACCCAGCACCCGCTCGGCGATGATGGGGGACGCGGGGCCCTGCAGGTCGATCTTGGCGATCTCATCTGACATGTCGATGAGCTCTGCCCCCGTCACCATATGGTCCCGTATCCAGCTGCAGTCGCCCTCTTTCGTCGCGGCATTCACCACGAGCATGTAGTCCTCCGGACCCTTCATGTATACAAACAGGTCGTCGATGACGCCACCGCGATCGTTGCAGAACATGGAATACATCGTCTTACCGGGACCGAGCTTGTCAAGCCTGGTCGGCAGCAGCCTGGCGAGAAGCGCCACCGCCCCCCTTCCCCGAATCATGAGCTCCCCCATGTGCGATACGTCGAACAGGGCCGCCGCCTTCCTCGTGGCGTTGTGTTCCTCCACGATGCCGGTGTACATGACCGGAAGTTCCCAGCCGGCGAAATCGACGAATTTCGCCTGCAGTTCCCGATGGTTCTCGTAAAGTGGCGTTCTCTTTGTCATGGCTTTATTCTTCTCGCTGCAAAATCTGCCGCCCTCATCACAGGGTCGTATACCTCGCTCACCGCCGGGCAATAGGCCATCTCAACCCTGCCCAGCTGCTCCAGCGTCATCCCCATCTCCACTGCGGCACTCAACAGGTTGATCCGCTCAGCGGCGCCGCCCTCTCCGACCGCTTGGGCCCCCAGAATCCTGCCGGTGGCCGAATCGGCGATGATCTTGATCGTGATTGCCCTGTTGTCGGGGAAGTACTCCGGGAGTATCGACGATTTGATCTTTCCCGACTGCGGCCGAAACCCCTGCCGTTTCGCCCCCTCGGTGGTATAACCGGTGCCCGCCACCTCAAGCCCGCTGATCCTGGTGACGAAGGTGCCGGAGCTCCCCCGGTATTCCATGCTCCCCCCCGCCGCGTTCATACCCGCAACGGTCCCCTGCTTGTATGCGGAGGTAGCGAGCTTCGCCTTCAGGGGGGCCCCGTCTATGACTGACCAGCCGGAGATGCAGTCCCCGGCCGCGTAGATGCCCTCCGCCGAGGTGTGCAGATGGCGGTCCACCTCAATCCCGTTCTGATTGCACCGCAATCCTGAATCCCTCAGCGCGGCGATGTTCGCGGCAAAACCGGTGGAGATGACGGAAAAATCGCTTCGGATAGCGCCGGCTGAGGTCGCTATCGATATTCCGCCGTCATGGGGCGATATCCCGGTGACCCTGGCATTCAGCTCCACGTTGATCCCCATGGAGGCGATGTATTCCTCGACGACCCTCGCGATCTCCTCGTCCATTACGCCCGGCAGAACCTGGCCCTGCATCTCCAGGACCCGCACGTCGTCCAGTGTACGGGAGAGGGCGGTGGCTGTCTCCAGCCCGATAGCCCCGGCGCCGACTATCACGCATCGCTTGCTCGTTTCACGGCATTTCCGTATCGCCTCGAGATCACCGATGGAATGGAGGGTAAAGGCCCTGTTCCCCAGAATGGCATGAAGCCCCTCCAGTGGAGGGATCACCGGAACGCTCCCCAGTGACAGCAGAAGCAGCGAGTACGGCACCCCCCGCTCCTCCCCTCCGGAATCCACCCTTATCGATCGGCGTTCCGCGTCCAGTGCGATGAGGCTGCCCCGTATCTTTGTCACGCCCATTCTCGCCAGACCGATATCCTGGCTGAGATCCGACGGGTCTACCGACCCCTCCAGTGAATAGGGCAATCCGCAGGGATGGACGAGGTCGCTCTCCTTCGAATCGATCACCGTTATGGATATCTTGGGATTTCTGCGCTTGATAGAGGCAAGCGCCGCATAGCCCGCGGATCCGAGACCGGCAATTACAATATCAGACATTGTGCAGTGATGCTCCCGATCTCATGATGTGGTATACCTCCATTCCCCCGCCGACCACGGCTATCTGTTCCTCAGAAAACCGAGAAGTCCTGAAAGGCCCATGAGATAGGACTGGACACCAAAACCGGAGACCTGCCCGATGCAGACTGGGGCAATATAGGAAATCCTTCTAAACTCTTCCCGTGCATGAATGTTGCTGAGATGTACTTCCACGGCAGGCAGCTCCGTGGCGGTCACCGCATCCCTGATGGCGATGGAGGTATGCGTGTAGGCTCCGGGATTTATCAGCAGTCCGTCGGCATCGCGGTTGGCGTGGAGAAAGTCGATTATTGACCCTTCGATATTCGACTGGTACGTCACCAGCTCCACCTTCTCCTCCCGCGCACGCTCCGACAGCGTTGCGTTGATCTCGTCCATGGTTACGGTGCCGTATACATCCGGCTCCCTGGTGCCCAGAAGGTTCAGGTTCGGTCCATGCACGACAATAATCTTCATTTTTTCAGTACCCATCTAACGCTGCAGATATTCGGTAAGATTGCGGGCCTGGCTCCATACGGCGCCCCCCTCAACCCCATCGAGGACTTCCTTCAGTGTCTCCACGGCTTTTCCCCTATCATCCATTTCATGGTATATAATTGCAATATTAATTTTCGATTTCCATTTATAAATCGGGTTGGGGCCGACCGATTCGCAGGCCCGCAGAAAATACCTCAGCGACAACGGCATGTTTTTATAATGGAGAAGCTGTATCATTCCCATCATGTAATTCGCCTCCGCCTGATACTGCCCCTTCGAAGACCCCAGCCTGTTGAAATAAGTGATGGAATTCTGAAAGAAACGCATATCGAAATAGTACCTGCCGGTGATATAATTCACATAGTCGGTGGTCCCCCTGTACTGTTTCAGATACTCGGTGTATTGTACAAATCTCTGCGTATTGTGTTTCCTGTAATGGTATTGAATGTTCAGCCTGACAATCTCCTCACCCTTCGGGCTTCCCAGAATCTTGTAGAGGTTCGCCTGTGTGGTCATGGCACCCTTGACGGGATCACCCGATTTGAAATAGAGCATGGCGAGAAGCGCATTTTTTGAGCCGGAGAGCGCAGTGTCCTTCACCCTTGAAAGGAGCTCCATCGCCTCGGGATATCTCTTTTCCTGTATTCGTAACTCCGCCAGCTCAACACGTACCTTATCGGCCAGCTGCCCCTGTCCGTTACCTGAGAGTATGCTCATGTACTTTTCACCGGCCAGCTGTGTATCTCCTGTCTTCCGGTAATGCTGCGCCATCAGGAAGAGCGACTCCTTGTAATGAATGGAATCATGGCCGAGGTGCTTTATTATCTCCTGTGCAGTGCCCACATCACCGACGGCTATGGCGCTTCTGGCAAACATGAAGAGATCGTCACTGGAATACTTCTTCAGGTTGTCGATGTACAGATTATTGTACACCTCCTCGTAGTTATCAAGGTTGTAGTGTGCCCTGCTGGCCAGGAGAGGAATCTGCCCCCACTGTGATTCGTCCATTGGCGGGAGGTTCCCCTTCTCGAGTGTGCCGATGAGTTCACGGTACTGCTTCAGGTAGTAAAGACACTGGAGCCTGTTGAAAAAGGCGTTCCCCCGATCCTCTTTGAGACTGCTGGCAAGAAATTTATCGAAGAAGACCACCGCCTCCCTGTATTTTTTCTCCCTGAAATAACTGTTGCCGATCCTGTGGTACATTCTCATGGCGGTGCCGGATTTCGGATACCTGCCGATTATTATATTGTAATATTTCCAGGGATTCATCCCCCTGCTGTCAAGTGCCACCGCGTACTCGTAGACTGCTTTTTCGGTTTCTCCCTTGCCGATGTACTTGGTTATGATTCTGCTCAGAACCGGCTCGGCGCTCTTCAGGTCGTTCAGTTTCAAGTGATTCCTGAATAGAAGGAGACTGGCGCCGTAGGGATGCTTGATCCCCTGACTGCCGAGATACTCCTGCAGCAATCCGACGGATTCCCTGGTCTTCCCCATTCTTCTCTGTGCCAGTGCGACGTAATATTTCGACTCGGTCAGATACTTCGAAAAGGGGTATTCCTTTTCCATCGCCTCGAGTCCCTTCACCGCCTGCGTCATCTCCCCCTTCTCGAGGTGTATCCTCGCCTGAAGAAACATCACCTGGTCGAGATTCTGATCGAAGGGATATTTCTCCCTGTACTGTGTGAGCACCCATTCGCACTTGGGGAAATCGCGAACCTTGATATACGCCCGGGCCAGGAGGAGGAGTATCTCCTTCTGGCGGGTCGTGTTCTCGGTATTCAGCGCATCCTCGAGATAGGGGATCGCCTTGGAGGGGTGCTGCTTGATATAGACGAAGCTCAGTATCTTCGACGCGTTGATTCGCAGGTACTCCTTTCGCGACATCCTGCGTACCTCTTCAAGCTGCTCGATCCCCTTGGCCTTATCATTTGTTTCCAGGAGGAGTCTTCCCATTTCGTACTTCGCATTGTAAAACCAGGGAGAATCTTTTCCCATCAGGGTAAATATGTCCAGCAGGGTGAGGGCCTTCCTGTAGTCCTTAAGCTTGATCTCAGACAGGGCCATGAAATACTGCGCATCGCGTATGCCCTTATGCTTCATCTGGTCCTCAGGTATGCTCTGAAACATGACGATAGCCTTGGCATGATTGTTCGTCTTCTGGTAGATTCTCCCGATGAGCAGCTGGGCACTGGCCACCGTTCTCTGCCGGGTTCTTGAGGTGAGCAGGGGATACAGCCGCTGCAACGATTCTTCGTACTTCTTCTCGTGGAACAGCGCCTCTCCGATCTTGTAGACCCGGTACGCGTTTCTGTCCCTGTCCTTGCTTTTTGAGATGGCCGAATTCCATTCGATGATCGACTCGTCAAAACGCCGCTGGGTAAAATAAATGGAGGCGATGCGGTCGTGCGCAACGGGGACGAACTTGTCCTCCTTGCTTATGGAGATATACCTGTTGTACTCCTCGATGGCCTTTGCGCTCTCCCTGAGCCGGTAATAGGATTCACCCATCCAGAAGCGCGACTCGGTCGACAGGCTCGCAGTCCTGCTCTGGTTCACGTAGCTGTTGAACTCGTAGATTGCCGATTTATACTTTTTCTGATGGTAGATCGACCTGGCGTAATAGAACCACGCCTTGTCCCTGTACTCATCGTCACCGGAATCAATGATTCTCTTGAAGAGGAGCTCCGCGGAGCCGTAATTCCTCGACTTGAAGGCGCCGGTGGCAAGTTCAAACTGCCGGTCGTTGTCCGCCACGGCAAAGACCGGCGCGAACCAGCAGAGGGCGCACAGGGTTGTGATCGCTACGCGCTTCAGCACCGTCCCCTCCCCTGTAGCAACCTTCTCCGTACCGAATCCACTGCGGTGATCGCTGCGATTCGCCGTACTCTCTCCCTGTCGCCGCCGATATGCCTGGTGAAGACATATTCATCCCGACCGATGGCGATGCCGAAGCAGACCGTCCCCACCGGTTTCTCATCGGAACCGCCGCCCGGTCCAGCGATGCCGGTCGTTGCGATGCCTACGGTCGCGGCCATTCTTTCCCTTACACCCCGTGCCATCGCCGCAGCAACCGGCTCGCTCACTGCACCATGATCCCGCAGCACGACGTCATCCACGCCCAGGATGCGCACCTTGCTCTCGTTGCTGTAACACACAACGCCCCCCATGAAGACCCGCGATGCCCCGGGAATATCCGTCAGCCGCTTGGCGATCAGACCGCCGGTACAGGATTCCGCCACCGCCACGGTCATGCCGGCGGCTCCAAGTTCATCGAGCAGCTCATCCTCAGGCGTTCTGTGGCCTGCCGCGAGCAGTGAATCCCCGAAGAGCAGCCTGCACTTATCGGCAATCGCATCCAGTTCAGAGTGGTCATCCCGAGGAGTCGTAAAATAGAGCGATGTGACGCCCCCCTCTGCGGTCATTCCCCAGGTTATGCCGCCCAGATCGATCCCCATCCCCAGCACCCCTGAGTTGATCTCGGACTCCTTACAACCCACAAGCGAGAGGGTCAGGGTGCTGATATCCCGGCGGCGCAGCCTCCGCGTGAGAAAGGGCATGACCGACTCGACGAGCATTGCCTCCATCTCATGGGGCACCCCTGGAAGGGCTACGACTATCGACTGGCCCTGCTCCAGTATGAATCCGGGAGCGAGCCCGCGAGTGTTGGAAATGACGGTCCCCTTCGACGGAACCGTCACCATTCTGAGATCCTCATCGGTCACGACCCTCCCATAGCTCTGGAAAAACTGCCGCATTCGTTCGAGGGATTCCCCGTGGACCTCCGTATCGTAGTGGAAGATGTCCTGCAGCGCCTGTATGGTGAGGTCGTCATCGGTGGGGCCGAGCCCTCCAGTCATCACCAGTACCTCAGCCCTCGCAAGCGATTCCCGCACCGCCGTGGCGAGGTCGGCCCTGCCGTCGCCAACGGCAACATGGGCCACGATGTCGAACCCGGCCCTCCGCAGGTGTGTGCTGATGACTGCCGCGTTCGTATCGGCCTTGTTGCCGTAAATTATTTCATTGCCTGTGGATAGCACGACGAATCTGGACATGGTACCGCCCGGCGATGCTACATCCGCTCCGGCGCCATGACGCCGATGAGGGCGAGACCGTTTTTCATGACGATCCTCGTTGCGTCCGCCAGGAGCAGACAGCTGTTGTTGCTGTCGACGTTATCGGAAAGGACCCGGTGCTCCGTGTAGAACCTGTGAAAGGACTGTGCCAGCCTCAGGAGGTAGGTGGTGAGCCTGTGGGGCTCGAAGGCCTCGGCGGCATCCTCTATCTCCTCGGGAAATTTCAGCATCAGCTTCATGAGTATCACTGCCTCGGGATTATCCAGGTATTCCCTCACCGACCCGCCGGGATCGTATGCTATACCCCTCTTCTCCGCCTCGCGGAAGAGCGAGCATATTCGAGCATGGGCGTACTGCAGGTAGAAGACCGGGTTCTCGGAGCTCTCCTTCTTGGCAAGGGCCAGATCGAAGTCCAGATGGCTGTCCAGGGACCTCATGACGAAGAAATAGCGGGACACGTCCACACCGATCTCTTCTATGAGCTCCCGCATGGTGGAAAAATTGCCAAGCCTTTTTGACATCTTGACCGTCTGCCCCTCCATGAGGAGATTCACCTGCTGTGCGATGAGCACCCTGAAATCTTCCTTCTTCATGCCCAGGGCGACCATGGCCCCGGCTAGGCGCGCGATATAGCCGTGATGATCCGGCCCCCAGATATCAATGATGTAGTCGTATCCCCGTTCGATCTTGTTACGGTGATAGGCGATGTCTGCCAGGAGATACGTGGGCCTCCCGTCCTCGCGGACCACCACTCTGTCCTTGTCGTCCCCGAAATCCGTGGAGCGGAACACCTTCTTCCCCTCCTGGTCGTACAGGTATCCCTTCTCGTCAAGATAGCGGTAGGTGGCATCGACATCCCCCCCCTCGTGCAATGCCCTCTCGTTGAACCAGCGGGTGAAATGGACCCGGAATCCATCGAGGTCCTCCCTCTGACCGCTCACGTTGTACTGCACCGCCTTTTCGGCGAGAAAGGAGATGAGCATCTCCTCGTCGTCGATCGCGGCGATCTCATCGCTGCAGGTTTCCTTAATATGCCTGGCGATCTCTATCACGTACTCCCCGTGATACCCCTCCTCGGGAAAGGGATAGTCGATCCCATCGAGCTCCCTGCACCGGGCAAGCACCGATTTCCCCAGCAGGGTAACCTGGTTGCCGAAATCGTTTACGTAGAATTCCCGCTCCACGGTGTCACCGTTGGCCTCCAGGATGTTGGCGATGCTGTCGCCAATGGCGGCGGCCCTGGCGGAAACGATGTTGAGGGGGCCGGTGGGATTCGCCGAGATGAACTCGACATTGATCCTCCTGGGGTTCTCCTTGACGTTTCTTCCGTAGGCATCCCTCTCCTGGACTATCTGATGGAGGTTCTTCCACAGGTGATCTAGCGAGAGGAACATGTTGATATAGCCAGGTTTCACCACATCGATCCGCCCCAAGATATCGGTGCCGTCCATGTATTCCTTCAAAATGCCGCCGATCTCCAGGGGTGATTTCCTGGCCGATCTGGCCAGCTCCAGGGCGAATGGGGTGGCATAGTCCCCAAATTTCTGGTCTTTTGGATACTCAACTTTTACATAGGGATCGTCGGCACCGGAAAATCTGCCATCCTTCACAGCCGAGTGATAGGCGTCGATTATCAGTTGCTGTAGGATTCTTTTTTCGTTCAAGGCACAGTTCCCGTTGACAGAATTTCAAAAGCAGGAACTACACAGGGCGCCGATTGCCGATATTTGTCAACAATATATTTTTCGAGAATTTCCATACGTACCTGAATTCACTGTATAAGTCTCCATCCCCCGGACCGGCGATAAAAAAAAGCCTCGACGTCTGTAAAAACACTTGCATTATTCTTTTTTTCCCATCCAATATTGTCTCGATTAGCATCAGGCAATTCCATGATCTGAGGCACGCCATGACCCTTAAGTTTGAAAAACATCATATCATCGGACTCATCCTCTCCCTGGCACTGGGAATCACCTTTGCAATCATCTATTCTCAGACCAGGATATTCGATAGGATGGAGGTCGGAACGGTTGACACCAGGTTCTGGCTGCGGGACCCATCGGAGAAGTCAGTTGCAATCACCGACAAGGCCAGGAGATTTGCCGCCAATCCGAAGGCACGGAAGGACATAGTCATCATCGGCATCGACGAGACCACGATACGGGAGTTCTCCGACCGGGGGATCAACTGGCCCTTTCCGTGGAACAAACACGCGCTGTTGACGGACTTCCTCTCCTCCGGCCAGCCCCTGTCGATTTTTTTCGACATCATGTTCCTCGACAAGAAACCGCACGAAGAGGAGCTGGCAAAGGCGATACGCAGGGCGGGGAACGTATTCCTCGACTATCCCTTCGAGACAGAGGACCTCGCCACAAACTACCAGGACCACCAGGAGCGCATCGCCCTCATGCAGAAGACCAGATGGCCCGTGGAACCGGCCATGAAGCTCGACAAAAAGGACGAGCTGGTTGAGGAGGCGGTGCCGCCCAGACCGATCCTCTCGAGCGCCGCCAGGGGGATCGGCTTCGCAAATATCTTTCCGGACGAAGAGGACAAGGTTAACCGGAAGATGCCACTGGTGATGCAGCACGACGGATGGCTCTACCCGAACATCGACCTCATGGTGATCATGCACTACTTCGGCATCGGCCCCAAGGACGTTGAAATCAAACTCGGCAAATACATCAAACTGAAAAACCTGCCCCGGGGCAAAATGGCGGTGCCCAACGAAAAACGGGAGATCGATATCCCCATCGACAAATACGGATTCATGGACATTAACTTCATCGGGGGGCCCGGCAGTTTCAACAGCTACTCCTACAGCTATTTCTGCCGCGACGGCTCCATGGGGGACAACGAATCCCTCAGGAACAAGATACTCCTCGTCGCGGCCTATGCATCCACCGGCATCGCCGAGGACGTAAAACCGTCACCCTACGGCCCCACCTTCGGGATCGAGCACCATGCCAACGCGCTCAACACGGTTCTGAATCAGGACTTCATCTACCGCTTCTCGAACATGCAGAACATCTTCATAATCCTGCTCATCGCGCTGCTGCTGGGACTCATTACGCCACGGATGTCCATCATCTTCTCCTCCGTGGTGACGGTGGCGGTATTCGTTGCCGTGATGCTCGCGTCGCTCCTTCTCTTCTTCTACTGGAGCATCATCATCGCCACGGCGGTACCCCTCATCCAGACCGGCCTCACCTTTACGTTCATCATTACCTACCGCCTGCTCACGGAGCAGAAGGAGAAAAAATACATACGCCAGACCTTCTCCAAATTCGTTTCCAAGTCCGTTGTGGATGAGCTGCTGAAGCACCCGGAAAAATTGAAGCTCGGTGGCGACAAGAAGATCCTCACGGTCCTCTTTTCTGACATCAGGGGTTTCACCACCCTGTCGGAGAAGATGACGCCGGAGCAGCTCGTGGAGCACCTGAACGTGTACCTCCAGGCGATGACGGATATCGTGATCAAGACCAACGGCACCCTTGACAAGTACGTGGGAGACGAAATCATGGCATTCTGGGGTGCCCCCATCCCGCAGGACAACCACGCGATGCTGGCCTGTGGTGCTGCCCTCGAAATGATGAAAGAGCTGGATCGCCTCAACGCCCTGTGGCAGAAAGAGGGGAAGCCGAGACTCGATATCGGTATCGGGCTGAACACCGGCGACATGGTTGTGGGCAACATGGGATCCGCTTCCCGAATGGACTACACCCTTATGGGAGACAACGTGAACCTGGGAGCTCGCCTTGAAGGGACGAACAAGATCTACAGCACCAACATCATCATCAGCGAGTTTACCTACGAGCATGTGAAGGATCAAATCATCGCCCGCGAACTCGACCTGATCCGGGTGAAGGGGAAGGCTCTGCCGGTAAAGATCTACGAGCTCATCGACATCAAGTGACCCCCGCCTGGTCCTCCTCAGTGTACGCAGAAGAGCTTGCTTTCCCTCTTCTGCTTGAACTGGATACAGGGTTCCATCAGACTCCCCGAACACTGCAACGGCACCGTCTGCATGATACCCTCCGGATTCTTCATCATGGCGTTCACTGTGACATCGTATCCGTCGGTGAACGTGTACTTGCCGAAGACACTGGCGATGAGCCCATCCCCCTCTATCATGCTGTTGGAGATGTAGTAGTTGTCCGCGGCGAGCGACACATTGAGGTCCGCATTTTTAATGTTGAGGACCTCTCCGGGGAACTGGTACCCGTAGTGATCGAAGTATCCCCTGAGATCCGAAAGCAGCCTCGACCGCTGTACAATGCCGTCTCTGAGGGAAATATTCAGACGCCCCTTGGAGTTTTCTACCACCTGGGATACCCTGTAGAAGGAAAGTTCATACTCGAATCCGGCATTCAGGACCCCCCGGATCAGGCCGGCATCCCCTGCCGCATCCCGTTCCCCGAACGTATACCCCTTCATATCACCGGCAACCTTCAGATAGGGCTGATCGGTGCGCAGATTGCAGATGATGTTCAGTGCATAGTCGGCCCCCCCTCCGGTGCAATGGAACTGCCTGCTGGTCACCGTACCGTTGTAGAGCGACAGAGAGATGCGAAGGTCCCTCAGCGTCGATGCACGCCCCAGCCGTAGTCTATCAACGGCGCACTGCAGGGAGATGTTGTTATTGTTGAACAGCTTCCCCGACTCTGTCTTGAGGAAAAAATCCTGATCGTATCCCCTCTTCTGCTCCTCATAGGCGGCATCGTACACTGTATTAATGATATTCCCCGCGATCAATGCCGCAGGGCCGCCATCGGCGATTCGGGAATAGAGCTCGATATTGGTATCGGACTGGAGGGGGAACCAATTCCTGACGGCCAGGGACGCGGCGATGCGCAGATCGGTTTTCCCGAGTCTGCCGGAACAGGATGATCTCATTCTTTCACCCCGGGCCGACAGCGACAGGTATACATCCTCAGCCAGCTTCTTTTTCTTCCCGGAGACCGTCCGGTACACCGAGCAATCCCCCACGGTGAAATCGACGTCCGCGAGGTGCACCTTCTGCCTCCCCGGGTCGACCCTGATGCACCCCTTGGAAAAAAGGGTGCCCGCCAGCGACAGGTCGTGAACGGGGGTGAAATAGGTTGTGACACCGGCAAGATCTATTTCATTGGTCTCCCAGATGATTGCACATTCGCCGTTCTCCCTATAAATCGCCGAAAACCGCAGATCGATGTTATCGTCCCCCAGATGCGCATCGATAACCCTGAAGGATCCCTTTTTCCTGTCATGTTCCATATCGAAACTGACGTCGATCGTATCATTCATGAGTACTGTATATCTCCGCGGAGATGTTCTGTATACCGTGCAGTTGTCTGCCTCGATCTTGCCACTGATACGGCCAGCACCCTGAAGCGCCGAATACTCGCCATGGATGGTGCAGAGACCGCTCACCGAAAGATCAGCCAGCTGATTCTCCTCCAGATAGTTGTTTGCGAAGGTCAGATCGACATCCTCCAGGGTTATGTTTGCGCGGATCGAGTCACCGCTCAATGCGCCGCTCCCGCTGACCATCAACCTGCCGTTCTTCCCTGATGCTCCCTGATTCGAATCTATCTCCCCCAGAATGATGGCCGAGAGCATCCCCTTTTCTATACGAATCCTGGCATCGAGATCCCGGACCACTATCATCGTCTTCTTTTCCCTGTGCATCTCTTTGTACTGAATCCTTGAATCGACAAAGCGAACCTGCACATCATCGGAATAGGCGCCGGCCCCGTCCCCTATCTTCCCGGCGTAGGTCATGAAGCCCTGGAACTGGTCCATAAACTCCCTATAGGATATGCCATAGCGTTTGTAGAGCTGGATGTCGGCATCATGGAAATAGATACCGTTTATCCTGACCGTCCCTTTCAGGAGAGGGAGCAACTGCAGGTCTATGTGTGTATTCTCGCACTTGACAAGACTGAGGTTGTCGTTAAAATCGCTTGTCATGGACATCTCAAACTGGTTGAGCGTGACATCACCGAGCACGCCTATGGTGAGCGATTCGAATTTGACCGCCTTCTTCGTCTCACGTTTAAAAAACTCGGTGATCTTGTTTCTCAAATCGTTCTCGGACAGAGAAAAACTGATAAAGAGCTGCAAAGAGGACAATGCGAATATCGGCAGGACACAAACGGCAAGGATAAGATAGAGGTATTTTTTTCTCATGGCATGAATATTTTAATTGATAATGGTTCGATACCCGGTAGAATGCTTTCGATGAGTACGGGGCAATTGTGGTACATTCTCCCGTCACAGTCAAGACAATATCAGATCTCAAGACAGCGCGTGCATACATATGGAAGATAAAAAGTACATGAAACGGCTTCTGGATATCTCCAAAGGCTACCAGATAGACAAATACCGGGAATTGAACCTTGAAAAGACCCACAAGGCATTCGAGGGAACGCCCAAAAAACATCCCCATGACGAGAACGTACTGATCCTGCTGACCGATCCATTTTCCAATTTCAACCGCTACTACGAGTTTTCGCTTGAATCAATCGGTCATGTTGAGGACCTCGGCACCATCAGCTCAGAGACGGGGAAGAGCGTTCATAAAATCCGTGTATGGGTAAAAAAGGGGATGCCGGCGATCAAATCATCACCGTTTATCGTAAAATAAGCACACTCTCCTATCATGTCACTACCGACACCCCTCCCGCCGCCGATTTGATTATGATAGAACAGCCCCCGGTGCCGTTACAAACGTGAAATCAGATAGCATTGTATGAGGCAGAATTATGTATCATATATATAAAATTGTGTACATAATAAATGTAAATTACTTGACGTCCCGGTTTTAGATTTATCCAATCAGTGTTAACGCTCAAAACCGGGTGTGAATACACGAGGAGAATCCCCGACAAGGCCGTAGGGATACATGCAGAACCTCAAGTACCATCTCATGAATATCGCTTCGATGATCATCTTCGCACTGGTGACCTCCTTTACCATCAACCAGGCGATCAGGTATTCAATATCCCCAGCCTACGGCTCGGAATACAGCAAAACGAAGAGATTCTCCATCCCTGCCCAGGCGAAGGATTTCGATTACTACCAGCCGATCGCTGAATCCGGCTTTTTCAAAATTGCAACCCTCGGCGCAGTGGGAAACGGCGCTGAAGGGGAGACGGTCAACTCGGTTGGGGATCTTATGCTCCTGGGGACCATCTCCGGCCCTCGCAGTATCGCCCGCGCCCTGATACAGAAGAAGGGGGACCCGAACCCCAGAATATTTGCGCTCTACCGTGTTTCCGGCGACATAAACAACGATGTCTACGGCTTCAGACTGACGAAGATACTGCGGTCGAAGATATACCTGAAGGGAGAAGGAAACCAGATTGTCCTGGATGTCTTTTCGAAGTACGACCCAGAGAGCCAGCAGGCGGTCCCCCTGGGCCCCAGGGGGGGGCAGATAGTTTCGAAGACCCTGAGCAAATCCGAGCTGCAGCAGAAGATCTCAAAGAACATGGACAATGCGCTGAAGGGGATAGCCGCAAAACCCAACAACGTCAACGGGGTGATCGACGGATATTACATGGTACGGGTCCCCCCGTACAACCTCCTCTACTCCCTGGGTATCCGGAGCGGGGATATCATAAAGCGCATCAACAATCACCCGATCGACAGCACGCAGAAACTGCTGCAGTTGTGGGACACCCTCATGAATGAATCGAAGATTCGGGTCGATATTGAACGGCGCAGCCAGATAATGACCCTGGACTTTACCATATCGGATTGACGGGAACCGAGATATGAAAAGAAAAAAGACACGACAGTTGTTCGTATTAACCGCAGCGCTCCTCATCGCCTGTACATTCAATCTTACGGGCGATTACCGATGGACAGTGCAGGACGCCTACGGGCAGGCCAAGAGAACGCACCGGGGGAGGAATTTTTCGCTGAATTTCAAAGACGTGGAAATCGCTGAATTCGTCATGGCCCTGAGCGAGCTGGTGGGCAAGAACATAGTGCTTGACGACAAGGTCAGGGGTAAGATCACCGTCACCTCTGCACGAGATATTCCGGTCACCAAGGCCTATGAAATCCTTAAATCGATCCTGGAGGTCCGCGGATTCGCGGTCATCGAAACCCCGAACATTGTGAAGATCGTCCCCATCAGCGAGGCGATGAAGAAAAATTACGATGTCATCATTGACGGAAAGGAGGAGAAGATATCCCTCGAGGGTGAGCAGACCGTCACCTTCCTGCTGACAATAAAGAATTCCGATGCGGCGGAGATCGCCGGATCCCTGAAGGAGGTAAAATCTCAGAACACGCAGATCGTGACTCACAGATCCCTCAATACCCTCATATTCAGCGGCATGGCCAGCGAGGTATCGAACCTCATCAAGATCGCCAGGGCGCTAGACGAGGGCTCCTTCTCCCAGGAGCCGGAAAAGATGCCGGCCAAGGGGAACATCCACGTGGTGCACCTGGAAAACTCAAACGCCGAGGAGCTGGCAAGCGTCCTTTCGCGCATCCCCTTTTCAGAAAACATGAAGATCGACACGTCGCCCCTTCCCCAGACCCCGCAGATGATACCGAAGTCCAACAAGGGGAAGAGCATCATGAAATCGCAGACCGCTTCGGCCGGCGACAAGCAGAAGCTCTCCATCGTGGCGAGCAAGGAGACCAACTCTCTGATCATCACCGCGAAGCCGGACGAATTCATGGAGATACAGAGGGTGATACGGGAGCTCGATATCGTCCGAGAGCAGGTCCTCATCGAGGCCCTCATCGTCGAGGTGAACGCGGAGAGCGGCTGGAGCTTCGGCATAAACTGGATGCTGGGCAAGGACGCCGGCGGCGGGAACCTGGTGGGAGGATCCTCGATCCAGGGCACGTCGATACCGAACTACACGCTTCCGGACTGGGTAGACAGCACCAAGAAGCTCGCGGTTCCCCTCGCCGCGGGGCTTCAGCTGGGATACCTGGCCGACACCTCCGTGCTCGGCTTCGCCCTTCTCAACGCCTCGATGAACGATTCCAACATTAAGATACTGTCCACGCCGCAGCTGCTTACCATCGATAACCAGGAGGCTGAGCTGAATGTGGGCCAGGAGATTGCGGTGCCCACAAACACCAGGATTACCGATACGGGCAACACCTTCCAGACCTTCGATTACAAGTCAGTGGGGATCAAGCTCAAAATCACGCCGCATATCACCAAGAAGCAGAAGATCACGCTGAACATCTACCAGGAGGCCAACGACGTTCTCGTGACATCCACGACAACCTCCAGCGGCACTGTCGTTCCACCGACACTCTCGAAGAGGGACATAAAGACGAAGATATCCGTACTGGACGGCAAGACCATCGTGATCGGCGGTCTGATCCGCAACAACAAATCGGAAATCGTGTACAAGACCCCCTTCCTCGGGGATATCCCCCTGCTCGGATGGCTCTTCAAACAGAAGACGGTGACCAATGTAAAATCGAACCTTCTTGTCTTCATCACCCCGCGGATCGTCACCAAACAGGAAAAGATCGATTCGATCACCAGGAAGAAGATAAACCTCCAGAGGGTGATACGGCGCAAGAACTGAGGTCCAGGCGATGCTGAAAAACGTAAAACAGAAGCACCTGGGCACGATCCTCATCGAGAACAACGTGATCTCGCCCGAACAGCTCCAGGAATCGCTGGCAGCCCAGAAGGGATCATCGATGCGCCTCGGTCAGATACTCATCAAGAAAGGCTTCGCCACCGAGGAGGACATCCTCGGCGCCCTGGGGCAGCATTACAACATCCGATCGAAGGAACACATCGAGTACAGCGACCCGGACAATCTGCTGAAGCACGTTCCGGTCCATTTTTTAAAGAGGAACATGATGGCCCCCTTCAGCATCGAGGGGAACACAATTCATATCGCCATCATGGACCCGCTGAACATCCAGCCCATGGACGACCTCAAGATGCTCTTCCCCGAGTACGACCTCGTACCGGTGCTCACGAGAGAGATCGAGATCCACAAAATCATCCAGACCCACTATGCCGATCTGGGGGCGGAATCCACCGCCGACGTGATCGAAGATCTGGAGGATGCGGACCTGGAGCTCATCAGCTCGGCGGATCTGGAGACAGAGGACCTGATGGACATGGCCAATGAGGCCCCCATCATACGGCTGGTGAACACCTTTTTCAAGGAAGCGGTAAACAACAGGGCCAGCGACATCCACATCGAGCCATTCGAGAAGGACCTGAACGTCCGTTACCGCGTCGACGGGATTCTCTACAACATGCACACGCCGCCGAAGAAATTCCAGAACGCGATCATTTCCCGAATAAAAATCATGTCAAACCTGAACATCGCCGAAAACCGCCTCCCCCAGGACGGCAGGATACAGATAAAGATCGGCGGCAAGGACATCGACATTCGCGTCTCCACCTACCCCACACAGTTCGGCGAGCGCATCGTACTGCGGCTTCTGAACAAATCGGACATGAAGTACGACCTCCAGTCCATCGGCTTCGAGAAGCACATTCTGGAGAGCTTCGAGGCGCAGATCCAGAAGACCCACGGCATTATCCTGGTAACCGGACCGACCGGAAGCGGCAAGACCACCACGCTCTACAGCGTCCTCACGAAACTCAACACAGCGGATGTCAACATCCTTACGGTGGAGGATCCCATCGAATACCAGATCAGGGGTATCGGACAGATGCAGGTAAAGCCGAGCATCAACCTCACCTTTGCAACCGGTCTCAGGTCCATCCTGCGGCAGGACCCGGACATCATAATGATCGGTGAGATTCGCGACATCGAAACCGCCGAGATTGCGGTACAATCGGCGCTGACCGGCCACCGGGTCTTCTCGACACTGCACACGAACGATGCCCCTTCGGGAATTACCCGCCTCCTGGACATGGGGGTAGAGCCGTTTTTGATATCATCCTCGGTGAACGCGATACTGGCCCAGAGGCTCGTGCGCACCATATGTCCGAAGTGCAAATACTCCTACAAGCCCTCGGCGAGCCTGATCAGGGAGCTCGCCCTGCCACCGTCGAAGATGAAAAACCTTAAGCTCTATGCCGGTAAGGGGTGCAGCCATTGCCTCAACACCGGGTACCGGGGCCGCGTGGGCATCTACGAACTCCTGGTGGTGAGTCAGGCAATACGCAAGATGATAATGGGGTCCACCGATTCCGAGACAATCAAGGAGGTCGCCATCAGGGAGGGGATGATAACCCTCCGGAACGACGGCCTCACCAAGGCCGCCGCCGGCCTCACTACCATCGAGGAAGTCCTCAGGGTGAGCTGACATGATATTTCATTACCAGGCGCTTGACCGAAGCGGCAACAGCGTTTCCGATATTATCGATGCGCCATCAGAGACCTCTGCCCGCCAGAAGATTCGCAGCCAGGGGCTCTACCTTGTGAAGCTCAACCGGCAGACGGCGGATGAGCAGACGGGCGTGGAAAAGAGGTCGTCCATCTTCAAACCGGTTATTGAGCAGATCACGTCGCTCATCAACGTCCGCGCCAGCGTCAGGTACGTGGGGATATTCTCGCGGCAGCTGAGCACGCTCCTCAACGCCGGGGTACCGCTGCCCACAGCCATTACGGACATTATAGACCAGATCGATAACAGGTACTTCCGGGGGATCGTCGCCGACATCAAGGCGAAGATCGAGGAGGGCTCATCCTTCTCCTTCGCGCTGGTCAAGCACCGCTCGGTATTCTCCGACATGTACATCAACATGGTGCGGGTGGGGGAAAACCTCGGATCCCTGGGACAGGTAATGGAGCGCCTGGCCGAGCTGGAGGAGAAGAAGACCATGCTGAAGGGGAAAATCAAGGCGGCCCTCTGGTACCCTGCATTCATGATATTCTTCGCCATCTCCGTGGTCACCTTCCTGATGGTCAGCGTGATCCCGGCAATCGCGGACGTGTTCCAGGAGCAGAGCCAGGAGCTCCCGCTGCCGACGGAGGTGGTGATCGCCATAAGCGGTTTCATGGCCCGGTTCTGGATGCTGATCCCGGTGGCAGTGATCCTGGCGATATACCTCTTCCGCCGCTACGTCAGGAACGATGCGGGGAGAAAAAGGGTCGATGAGATCAAGCTTCGGATACCGGTCATCAAAAACCTCTATCGCAAACTGATAGTCCTCCGGTTCACGCAGAACCTGGGCATTCTCCTGAGCAACAGGGTCGACCTGATCAAATCCTTCGAGATCGTGGAAAAGATCGTGGGGAACAGGATCATCGAGGAGAGGATCGCCGCCGCCTCGAAGCGCATCAAGGAGGGATCCTCCGTGAGTATTGCGCTGAACAAGGCGAATTTTCTCCCCAAGCTCGTCCTGGGCATGATATCGGCAGGCGAGGCGAGCGACAAGCTGGACGCAATGCTTATCAACATCGGCAAGGTCTACGAGAACGAGCTGGACCTGACCATCACCAGCCTTACCAGCCTGCTGGAGCCAGTGATCATTATCGTGATGGGCGTCGCCGTGGGAGTGATTGTAATGTCTGTCATGCTGCCGATCATGAACATGAGCACGCTGCTGCGATAACATACATGCCGGGACCACCCGGACGCTATACCAACGGAGGGAAAAAGGCAATGAAAAAGTACATTAAAAGGATACGGCGACTTGCGAGGATCGCGGCATCGAACGACGGCTTCACGCTCATCGAGCTCATGATCGTGGTAACCATCATCGCGATCCTTTCAGGAGTATCCATCACCATCTACCGCAATTATGTGCAGCGCACGAAGGTAACCGCTGCGATCAACCAGATACGGCAGTTCGAGCTCCCCCTCCAGACCACCGACAGGATCCCCACGACCGAAGAGGGGCTGAGCAAGCTGGTGGAAGAAGGGCTCATTAAAAGAAGCGGCCTGAAGGACCCCTGGGGCAATCCCTACGGGTACAAGTCGCCCGGCGACAGCGGCGAGCCCTACATGATATGGAGCCTTGGCGCCGACGGCAAGGAGGGGGGCGAGGGTTACGATAAAGACCTCTTCAGCACAGAGATTGAATGATCCCGGGACACCCATGAAGCCGTCGCCGGAGACGCACGAGTCACCCGCCTGGCAGAACGGTCGGTATATGGCCGGAGGTTTCACCCTCATAGAGCTCATGGTGGTGGTAACGATATTCGCCATCATCGCGATGGTGGCGGTACCGAGGCTTTCCCGCCTCTTCAGCAGCAGATCGGAGAATATGTCCTTTCTCACCAAGTACATCGCCAAGACCCATGACGACGCATTCCTCAATGCCAGGATCGACTTTCTGGCGATACATCTCCACAAGGGGGAGACGGATATGGACGCGAAGGATCCCGCCGGTGAGATATTCGCCAGGAGAAACGCGGTGTCGGTGCTGAACATGAAGGAGGGTGTCTATGTTGACAGTCCCCGCGCCCTTCTCCAGCCCTACGAGTTTCCCGACTCCTTCAGGATCGAGGAGGTGGTGCTTCGCACCGGCGAGGTCATTTCAGAGGGGAACGTAGTCATCCCCTTCTATCCGCAGGGATACTCCGACAATGCAATCCTTCACGTGGTCACCAACGATGACGAGAGGTGGTCCGTGCGTATTCGCAAGCACTTCAGGGACCCGGAGGTAGTGCATGAATGGGTCCAGTAGCGCAGCGAGGCGTGGAGGCGTACGTTCCAGGCGGGGATTCGCCCTGATCGAGGTGCTCATCTCTGTCACGATTCTCTCAATAGTGATGCTGAGCGTGATCTCCGGCGTACTCTCGTGCATCTACGTAATCTCGGAAAACGGCAATTACACCAGGGCGATGATGATCGCCAAGACCAAGATGAATGAATTCCTGCTGGACAAGAATTCGAACCTCGACCTGGTGGACGAACCTATACCCGGGTATAGCGGCTTCTATTACAGCAGGATCACGCTCCCTTACGATCACCCGATGCTCCCCTTCCCGGTGAAAAAAACGGATATCATCGTCTCCTGGAAATCGGAGCGGCACCGGAACCCCTATAAAATCTCGTATGTGTACGTCGAACGATGAAGCAGGCACGCATTTCACAGTTATCATCCGATGAAGGGTTCACACTCATAGAGCTTGCGGTCGCCACGACAATCGCATCGATAATCCTCCTCATGGCATACACCTCCTACCGCACCATACTGCAGTCCATCGGAAGGCTCACCGACAGGGAGGCCTATTACGAGGCGGTAAACAACGCCTACACCTTCATCGATCGCGACATCTCCAATACCTATTATCGCGTCGAGAACGCAAAGATCTGTCTCATCGGCGACCTGGACGGGAACAACAGCGTCCTCAATTCAGTATCGGTCATACACAATGAATTCAACTATCAGGGGAACCTCAAGACTCCCTACCCGGTGAGCGACATCAGGGAAATCGGCTACTATCTGCAGAGGGACCCGAATCACTACGATCGGTTCAACCTCATCCGCCGTGAGGAAATCCATTACGACGACGACCCCGAGCACGGCGGTGAGCAGAACCTGCTCCTCCCCGGCGTAAAGGCACTGAAGTTCGAGTTCAAGGAGGGGAACGAATGGACCGACCGGTGGGACTCCCGGCAGGACAAGAGATATCCCAGCGCCATCAAAACAACGATCAGAGTGACGGATTACGAAAACAAAGACAATACCTTTATATTCGTTTCCATGGTGAACCTTCAGTAGGATAGGCGGTAACAGTTGAAGAGGCTGAGGGAAATCGCTACGATGTTCATGGAACGCCAGAGACGGCGGAAGGAGGCGCTGTACCGTGACGGCGTGTTCAGGTATGTGAAAAACTCCTCGGGGTATGTGCTGGCCATCGTGCTCGTGATCACCTCAGTAATGATGACGGTGGCAGGCGAATTCATTATCTCCGCCAGAACCGACATCGGCATAATGAACAAGTACAAGAACCGTATCCGGGCGATTTATACCGCCCGTTCCGGCATCGAGCTGTCGAAATATGTGCTCTACATCGATTCCAAGGGCTCCTCCTCCATCGCCCCCGGCCTCTCCACAGACAGGAACGTGGACAGCTACAACGACCTCTGGGCCTTCGAGTTCCCGGCGGTCCCCATCGACGACGGATCCATGACGATCAAGATCAACGACGAGCAGTCAAAGATCAACCTGAGCGTCCTGGCCAACGAGTTTGTGGACAAGACCCCGTATTACGGCATTCTCCAGAACTTCTTCATCAAGCTGGGATTCCCGCCGGATTATGCCGATACCATCATCGACTGGGTCGACATCGACGATTCACCCTTCCCCTACGGCGCCGAATCCGACTACTACGGCAGGCTCACCCCCCCCTACGCCGCCCGCAACACGGCCATGGAGAGCATCGATGACCTTCTCCTGGTGAAGGGCATCACCCCTGAGATATTTTACGGCCTGGGGGGCGGCACGTACGGCATGGAACGGGGACTCGTCGAACACAACAGGGGCTTCATCACCATTGACGGCGGGAACATGAAGGAACTGGCAAAGCAGCTGAAGGAGCAGAAGGAGAAGCTGGCGGAGGACAAATCGAACAAGATCGGCATGGAGCGTTCGAGAAGGCTCTCCGACTATTTGCGGGTCTACGGAGAGCGCAGCAACTACCTTTCCGAGATAAATCAAATTAATATTAATACGGCCCCCTTCAGGGTATTATCAGCATTGACAGCGGATATGACCGATGATATGGTGGCCGAGCTTATCATGCGGAGGATCATCGAACCCTTTAAATCGGTGAACGAGGTGAGTGACATCATCACCGATCAGGACATACGAAAAAACATACTGACAGTGAAATCCTCGCTCTTCGGTGTATGGTCAACCGCATCATACGGCAATGCCACCGTTACGATTCATGCGATCTACAACAGGGACAGGAAGAAGATCGTCTACTGGAGCGAAGAATGAATACGGGAGCGCCACAACTTGTTTGAACGGATTGCTGCAATAGACATCGGCACCTCCTCGGTGAAGGTCGTCGCGGTGAAGACGGGTCTCCGGGACTTCAAGCTGCAGTCCCTGACCTACGAGGAGGTCGATCCCTCCATTGAAAACCACACCACGGCAGTGGCGGCCGCGATAACGAAGATCATCCACGAGGAGGATCTTGCAGGATATACGATCATAACCAACCTCCCCATGGAGAAGGAGATCATACGGAACATCTCGTTCCCTTTCAGCGATGTCGAAAAGATCGCCGATGCGATACCCTATGAGGCGGAGGAGAATATACCCTTCAAGCTGGACGACATGGTACTGGATTTCCTTCCTCTTAAAAGCGGCAGGGAGGGTGAAGGAAGGATTCTTCTCGCCGCGGCGCATAAGGAGACCGTGCTCGAGTTCCTCTCCATGATGGACGAGTGCTCGGTAAGGCCGATGCGCATGGGCATGGAATCAATCGCCCTGTTCGAATGCTACAGGTATTTCAACAGGATCGGCGACGAGGCGGTGATTCAGATAGACATCGGCAACAACAAGACGATCGTCAACATCGTGCAGAACAACCAGCTCCTGTTCACCAGGTCGATCACCATCGGCATCAACCTGATCCACGACGCCATTGCTGAAGTGATGAAACTATCCGCCGCGGACGCGATCAAGCTGTTCCATCGATTGAACCTCGACCTCACCACCTTCGAGAACAATGCCCAGAGAGAGCACTACAAGGCCCTCAATCTCACCAGGAGCCGCCTGAAAAAGATATTCGATATCTCCACCGAGGTGGTGCAGGAGTTGCACGAGCAGGTCTTCCTCACCATCAAGGCCCTTTCCATTGAATACGGGAACATCACCTTCAACAGGATACTCCTTTCGGGCGGCGGATCGAACATAACCGGTCTGGGTACCGTGCTGTCCCGGGAATTCGAAATACCGGTGGTGGCCATCCCCTTCCTGGAAAGCTACAAGGAACAGACGGTAAGGACGCAGTTCCCCATCGCCTTCGGCACGATCCTCTCGTACACGGCGCAGAAGCGGATGTCGATAAATTTCCTCAAGGGGGAATTTCTCCCGGACGTGGCCGGCAGCTCCAGGAAGATCTATTATCTGGCGGGAACCTTCGCGGCCCTGACAGTGATCGTGCTCCTGATCAATTTCGTCATATCCATGGTATCCACAAGCAGGTCCCACCGGGATTACGACGAGATGATCTCGAAGCAGTACCGCCGCTACTTCAACACCATGAAGGTGCCCGATGATCCGATCGCCGCTGCGGCCAAACAACTGGACGGCGAGAAGCGAAAGCTCGACACAATCACCTCCCTCCTCCAGGACGATTCGTCAATCCTTGACATGATGAAGGAGATGATCGACAGCTTCCCCAGGGGTACAGATTTTGAACTGAAGAACATGGTGATACAGCAACACGTCATGCGCATCGACGGCTTGATCGGATCAAGCAAGGTGATCGACGACTTCAAGGACAGCCTCCTGCGCTCGAAGAAGTTCGACCACGTCTCCGTAAGCATCACCGGTGCCGTGAGGAATAACACGAGATTCACGATAACCATTAAACAGAAGAGCGACAAACAGGAATCGAGGAAAAAGCGCGAGCGATGATCCAGCTGAGCAAACGTGAAAAGATCATGCTGAAGGTCCTCCTGGGGATCCTGGGGGCCCTGGCACTCTATTACCTCATCATATCACCCCTGATCGGCATGATGAGCAGCATGAACTCGTCGTACGAGGAGAACATCACCCGGATGCAGAGGCTGCAGCACATACACGAGCAATACCAGGAGATACGGCTGAAACGATCGCAATACGAGTCACAGATAAACAGCACCGTCGGCATCACCACACTGATCGAGGAGACCGCCAAAAACCTGAAGATTCTGGGGAACAAGAGCTACGTGCGCGTGATACCCGGAAGCACCAAGGACAATTATAAAAAAATATCCGCCGAGGTGAAATTCGTCGGCGTGGATATGCAGTCAGTCCTTAAGTTCATTCACGGCATGGAGCATTCGAACAATCTTGTGAGGACCAGCTACATGAGGATAAGCGAGGCCCTGAAGGGAAGGGACATCTATGATGTGGAGATAAAATTTGACAGCCTTACATCCCAGTAGAGCGTTCTGAAAATGGTACAACTGCAGGAAATCATAGAAACACTGAAGCGCCTTGCCGCATGGCTGCGCCGCATCCTCTCGGAGACGGTACGTCTCCCTTATGCCAAACTCTATTTCGCGCTCTCGGTTCTCCTCATATGCATATTCACTGCGATCTCCTATCCGATCGAGCTGCAGATTAAAAAGGAAGCACAAAATCTGGAGCGGTTCCTCGCGGCGAACATTATAATAGGAGATATGGACATCGGCTACATAGGGGACTCCAGCATCGAGAGGCTGGATGTCGTCTTCCGGGACAATACCGAATTCCAGGTGCACGATGCAATCATGGACGTGAACGTGCTCGGACTGATGATAAACCATATTCTTAAGCGGGACTACACAATCGACGGAAGCTTTTCCATGAAAAAGGTGAGGTACGAATCCAACAGATTTGGCATCACCTGCGCCGCCAACGGGAATATCGACCTTGTACTACAGCGCTCACCGACGACAATGAAACGGGGCGATCTGACGCTCCTCCTGCAGAACGCCGTTATTAAGCTGCCACCCTTTAACATGCCCGGCGGCATTACCGGGCTCGATATCGATCTGCCGGTACTCCAATGCTCCGCCATCTCCTTCGAGATCGTATTTGACGAGAACACGATACGGGTGAAAAGGGCCGCCATCGCAGGCAAGGATCTCAAGGGGAGCTGCAGCGGCACGATACAGCGCAGCAGGGTCTTCAGGAATTCCTCGATCGACCTCAATATCGCCGTTGATGAAACCTCTGCGGTACTGGACAATTACAAGATGCTGCTGTCGAAATACATAAGCGACAATAAGCTCAACGTCAAGATCAGGGGTACCGTGGGACAGCCTTCGGTGGAGCTGGCACAGTAATACCCATGAAGATCATGCTGGCCAAGCACTCCGGATTCTGCATGGGCGTGAAGAATGCGGTGCTCCGGATCATCAACGAACTGAGAGACACGACGCAGGATGTCTACGTCTACGGCCCGCTGATACACAATCCCCAGACCATCGAGATACTGCAGATCCGAGGCCTGAAGACCCTGTCCGCCCTGGACGATATAGAGGGGAAGCAGCTGGCAATCCGGTCTCACGGTGTTCCCGTGGAGGAATACCGGTTGATTAAGTCGAAGGCCGATCGCGTTATCAACCTCACCTGCCCCAGGGTCGCCAAGGTCCAGTCGATAATCAAGAAATACAGCGACAAAGGCTACTACACCATTATCATCGGCGACAGGGACCACGCGGAGGTTGACGGGCTGAAGAGCTACGCCGCGTCGGGCTATTCCATCGTATCGACCATGGGGGACCTGTCGGGAATACCCCATTGCGAATCCTACATCGTGGTGGCGCAAACCACCGCCGAGCGGCAGTTCTTCATCGAGGTGATCGACGCCCTGGGCAAACGATTCAGCAACATTGAAATTATCGACACGATATGCGATTCAACGCGGCTCCGCCAGGAGGATGTTCTATCCGGTATCCGGAGCGGTGTTGACACGATAGTGGTGGTCGGTGGCAGGAACTCGGCGAACACGAAACGATTGGCGCAGATCGGCGAAAGGAGCGGCGTGAAAACGGTATTCGTCGAGACTGCAGACGGTATCGATGAGAGAGAATTTGCCGCTTCAGAGAAGGTCCTGGTCACCGCAGGAGCATCAACCCCCGGCTGGATCATCAACGGGGTGATGGAACGGCTCTACGAAATTCACTTCAGAAAGACCAGCATGTTCCTCTACTGGTCGATCCGCATTCTGGAGCTTGTAGTGAAAACGAACATCATCTCCTCGATCGGCGCATTCTTCCTGACATGCCTTGTCTATCTGATCGCCGGGTATTCCGTTGACTATCCACAGGCCACTGTCTCCTTCCTCTACGTCTTTTCTATGTACACCATCAACAATTATCTTGAAAAAAACTCGCTGAAAATCAGCAATCCCAATAAATACAGTATCTACGAGAGGCACGGGCACCTGCTGCTACTGACGGCGCTGGCCGCCACTGCCGCCATGTTTGCCATTGAAGCTGACCGCGGGATAATCCCGAACGCCATCCTTCTTCTCTCCTTCGCGGTGGGGGGGATATACTCCTCCGGGCCGGTAAAGCGAATCATCCAATGGATGAACCTCAGGTTCATACGCAACATCTACAATTCCAGGTTCTTCACCTGTATCGGGTGGCTCATCGTAACGATCGCGCTGCCGCTTATCGACGCGCCCGCAGAGATTCCTGCCGCACTGCCGCTCAGCACCTATGCCCTGGCGCTGCTCCTGATGCGCCACGTGCTGATAGACAAGATCGCCTTCCAGGGGGACCTGATTCTGGGGAGGGAAACGATGGCCATTCTGATCGGCAGGAACGCCCAGACGGCCCTGTTCATTCTCCTTGCAGCTGCGTCCCTGACGGCGGTACTGGCGGCCGCATCGCTGGTCGGTTTTTGGTACTGGATATTCGGCATCAATATCGTCTACTACCTGGTCCTCTTCTTCATGCTGGCAAAAAAGGATTTCGTGGCATCCCTGAAGTACGAGCTCATCGTCGAGATAAACCTGCTTCTCATGGCCCTCTTCACCATCATCTCACTCCGGCTATACGAGCACTAGCCTTACCTGCGGTCCCAGCTCCACACGCATGGCGCCGTCGCAGCGGTACATGTCCCCGTCCATGGTGTAATCGAAGCCTTCGGCGCTCTCGATGGTCAACCCGCGGAAGAGCCCGTTCACCATGAGCGGATGGGTAACCCGCACGCCCAGCAGGAAATAGATCCTTGCGAGGATCTGCAGGCCGCTGAATCCGGAGATGAGTGCCTGGAACGCCCGCTCCCTGGCATTCGCCTGCTTCAAGGGCGTGATCCCCCTACTGATATTCTCGACGGTCCCGGCGAGAATTGCGGTGATCCTGGTAAAGGGGACCCTCTCGTCATCGGCATGTACGGTCGCCTCGATGGCCCTGTAGAGATTCT
This sequence comes from Spirochaetota bacterium, assembly GCA_016929135.1. Classification (GTDB taxonomy): domain Bacteria; phylum Spirochaetota; class UBA4802; order UBA4802; family UBA5550; genus JAFGJK01. The sequence goes on from JAFGJK010000156.1 coordinate 177,522, forward strand.
CCCCATCCGGCTCTCGAAAGGCATGGCGGATCGCCTTCAGCACCACCCGGGCGTTCGATACTATCCCCTTTTCATACTGGTACACCTCGTTGAGGAAGTTGGCCACGAACCCGATGCCGAAGAGAAAGCAGTACCTGTCCCCGATCCTCATCAGATCCCTGGTGCGTATTGTAACCGGTTTCCCCCTCTCCAGGGTGTGCAGCAGACGGCGCAGTATCCCGTCGCCCTTGCCCCGCAGGCCGATGGATTTCGCCACATTGTCCATCGTCCCCCCCTTCAGTATAACCACGGCCGGTATCGGCTCGGGGCCGTAAATCCTGATCATCCGCATAATGACATGATGCAGCGACCCATCGCCGCCGGTAATGCCGACATAGGTCACGCCGGCATTCTTGAAGTCCCAGAGGACCTCATCGATCGCATCTAGCGTCGGCGTAACGCGAACATCGACCCGCTCCGATCGCATCTTTGTAAATGCCTCGATCGAGACCTTCCCCTTGCGTACCTTCTTGGCGTTGGGATTGACGATGACTCCGATTGTTTCCATACTATGCCCCTTCTGCCGTTTCACTCTCTGAAACGGGCACAATCTATGAAAGGCTCTGGCAGGTGAAAAGCATTTTTTTCAGCGAGGTGTGAATAATTGGTTTACGAATCACGAGATCTGTGTCAGGAGTCACCTCTTGGAGAACATATACTCGGCGAAAGACCATGGAAATCAACGCCCATACCGAACTGTACTGTATCCTCGGGAATCCTGTGAGGCATTCCCTTTCCCCGGTGATACACAATACCGCATTCCGTTCAAGCGGCACCAACGCGGTCTATCTCGCCTTTACCCCCGTGAATCTGAAAGAGGGTATCCAGGCGCTACGCACCCTGGGGATCAGGGGAGCCAGCATCACCATCCCCTACAAGATCGAGGTGCTGAAGCTGCTGGACCAGATCGACCCGATGGCCGAGGCCATTGGGTCCGTCAATACGCTGCTGCTCGAGAATGGCAGACTGTCCGGATACAACACCGACGCGTACGGCGCCGTCAAGCCCATGTTGGAGAGAGAGATCCCTATAGAGAAATCACAATTTCTCGTCATCGGGAACGGGGGTGCGGCCAGGGCGGTTGCCTATTCAATACTCCACCGGGGCGGTGCCGTCGCCATCACCGGGAGGAACAGCAACAATATCGCTCGCTTCGCCGAGGAGCTTCGCGGCGCATTCCCCGACCGTGTCGCCTATCGCCAGATTTCAGCGCTGGACCGGACGTTCATGACGGAGATCGATGTGATCATAAACACTACGCCGGTGGGCATGGCTCCGGATCCCGCACGCGCTCCCATCGACCCGTCGCTCCTGCGGAAGGAACACGTCGTGTTCGACATCGTGTACACACCCCACGAGACGCTCCTGCTGCGCGAGGCAAAAAAAAGAAGGTGCGACATCATTCACGGCATCGAGATGCTCATTCATCAGGGGGCGAGGCAGTTCGAAATATGGACGGGCCGCACGGCACCGCTGAAAGAGATTCATTCCGCCCTGAAGCGTCATCTGCGAAGTCGGACATGATCGAAGAGAAGCTGGAACGTTTTGCCAATAACGAGGTCACCGGCTCCTTCAGGGAATATTCCCTCCGGCCGATCACTGCCCTGCTTCGCGCCTGCGGCAACCCCCACCGGAATTTTCCGTCGATCCACATCGCCGGGACGAACGGGAAGGGTACGGTCGCCTGCATGCTCTCCGGGATCATGAGGCATTCGGGCTACCGCTGCGGCCTCTACACCTCGCCCCATCTTCAAAGGGTGAACGAAAGGATCTCCATAGACGGCAGATCCATCCCGGACCGGACGCTGGGTGCCTATATCGACGAGGTGACGGCCCTACTGAAGAGACTGGAAGGGATCGAACCAACCTATTTCGATATACTCACCTTCATCGCCTTCAGGTACTTTTCCGACAGGGCCGTTGACATGGCGGTCGTGGAAACGGGACTCGGGGGCAGGCTCGATTCTACAAACACGGTCATACCCCTCTGCTCCGTCATCACCGACATCGATTTCGACCACACTTCGCTGCTGGGCAACAGCCTCGAGGAAATCGCACGTGAAAAGGCCGGCATCGTTAAACCGGGTGTGCCGCTGGTGACCTCGAACAGCACCCCTCCCCTCCGTACACTCCTCTCCTCGACGGCCCGCAGAAAAAAATCACCGGCCTATTTCATGGGCACCCACTTCGGCTGCTGCGGGGTGCAATGGAACGACGGGGAGTTTCTCTTCGATTACGGGTTCTCCTCCGGGGGCATCACCGAGAGGTTCGGCGGTCTCAGGCTCCCCCTGGCAGTGGAGTCGCAGGTGAAAAACGCGTCCCTCGCCCTGACCGCCGCCATGGTGGTGAGGGACCGGTTCCCCGGCATCTGCGCAACATCACTACGCACCGCCCTGCGAAAGGTGCGCGTTCCCGGACGGTTCGAAATTGTGCTAAAAAAACCATTGATTATTTTCGATCCAGCGCATAATATGCAGTCGTTGCAGTCGCTCATGGCGGCCCTCCGGCGCCGCTATCACGGCGGGCGGGTAATGGTGGTATTCACCCTTATGAAAGACAAGGACTACGGGGAAATCATACCCTGGATTCTCAGAAGCGGGTGTTCCGCAGTATACTTCAATCTGCGGGATTCCAGAGGCCTCCAGGTCCCCGCGGAATACACCCCGAATAGACCGCTCCCGTCGGCGGGCACGGTGCGGGAACTGCACCAGATCATTTCTCACCGGGAAACACAGGACGTGCTGCTCTTCACCGGATCCTTCAGGCTGTACGGCACCACACTGGCATACAGTGACCATGTGCGATCACGGGGAGACGGAGGGTAGCAGTACATGCCGCTGGATCAGGCAGAGGTGCTGAGGCGAAAAATCAGAAGCGCCCTCAAGGAGATCGTCTCACGGACGCTGACGGTAGAGGAGGCGGTGGACCTCTACAGGGAAAGCATCGGACACTACAGGTCACTGCTTCAACGTGCCGATGGCAGCGGTGACCGCTCCCACCTGAGGGGTCTGCTGTATCTTCACAATGTCCATAACATGGCAAAGATCAGCGCGATCGCCGCAAAGGGGACGGTGCCGCAGATCATCTGTCACAGCGGCGACAGGGAGTTGCTGGAACCCGTACAGGTGTTATTCGAAAGTTCTGACGCAGCACTCGCTCCGGGCCAGGTGCACCGGATCGACGATCATGCCGGAATGGGGACGAAGCACCTCTATCTCTGCGCCATTCGACCAGGCCCCCAGACAATTACCGTCATATCGGCAACGAACTCCCTCTACTTCGAGGAGGAGCGTTTCGGATTGCTCTGCGAGATCATCGAACGGCTCTTCGGATACCGGCATGCGGCCTCTCTCCCCTGGCACGCTGACAGCGTACAGGAGCTGCAGACGGCACTGTCATCCATAATCAAATCTGGTACGGGTTCCCGCCAGCTCCTTCTCTATTCGATCACCCGTGTCGCCCAGGTGCTGGCGCACACGACCTCCTTCGAGCTGGTAAGGATACACGAAATGGTCCACAAATATCTGATGGAATCGTACCCGCAGGCGGCGGCGGTGATTCCCGTCTCGATATTCCGGTACATGGTGATCGCGGGAGAGATCGCGAAGCCGGTCACCTCGATGTCCTTCGGGGGTACCATCATCCCCCTGACGGTGCGCCGCCTTTCGATCGACGAGGAATTCTCCCTCCATTCAATTCTGTGGGAGGCATAAACCGGTGAGACAACCTCAGGTACTGGTGATCGGCGCTTCAGATGAAACCGCACACCTCGAGGAATGCCGTGCCATCGGCCGGTACATCGCGGAACAGGGGTGGACTCTGGTCACCGGCGGGAGGGGGGGCGTGATGGAGGCCGCATCGCGCGGCGCTCGGGAG
>JAFGJK010000157.1 GCA_016929135.1 Spirochaetota bacterium
GGGATTGGTGCGGGCCACGAACATCACCCTGTCGCGCGGCACCGTCAACTCCCTGGGGCTGTAGAGCTCCCTCCGGACCGTGTAGTTGTTCTGGTCCTCATCCACCACGTACCCCTCCAGGACCGAGCCGGTGGTGAGGCGGATGTAGACCTTTCCCATGTAGAGCTTCGTGTAGAGGATCCTCATTATATTGGACCGCTCCACCCGGACTATGGCCCCCTTGGCGTCCCGCACCGAGATGGCGGCGGCATCGTCGCGCACGATGGTCCCCTGCACGATGCTCCCGTCCTTGCGGAATACGTATTCCGGGTGCGCCCCCCTCGAGGGCCACAGCAGCGCGACCGCCGCCGTCAGAATCACCGCAGTTTTCCCGTATGAACTCATGGTCCCCCCGCTGCCTCAGCGTGCGTCACCCGTGACGTTCCCATTTTTTCACTTCGTCCCCTATTCTGTATCGTTTCGGAAAGGAATCTGTCACCCCCCTGGAGGAGCACCGATATTCATTACTTCCAACCCTGCCCCGGTCCGGGCGCATCGGCCGTTCCGGTCAGCCTCGATACGCCGGCACCCGTACCGGCTGCATAGGTGGCAGCTCATGGTTCCGGTATCCGTATTTTATAGCAGACAACGTCTTTTCCTGTCTCGTCATTTGCAGACATCTCCACCTGTCTCATTTCCCTCTTCCGAGACATCCTCCGGTACTCCATGGGGCGCATCTCCATGACCCTGCAGAAGGCCCGGTTGAAGGTGCGCAGGTTCTCGAAGCCCGCCATACCGGAGATGTGGATCACCCGCTCATCGCAGCCGGCCAGGTATTCCGCCGCCTTCAACACCCGCAGGCGGTTCAGATACTCCCGGATCTCCATACCGGTACAGCGCTTGAATATCTTGCCCAGGTAATCCCGGTTGAGCCCCAGCTCACGGGCAAGGGAGACACGGGAGATCTCTGCGGCGCAATCACCGTGGAGCAGCATCACGGCCCGGTGCACGTGGACCAGGGGGGGCGACGGCGCCCCCTGGCCCGGGGTGCGGGCCAGCTGCAGGAGACGCTCGAATTTCTCGGACACCACGGGCTTCACCGGCAGCCCCCCGTTCCTGAACCGTCCCTATGGCGAATCACGATCGCCTCACTTCTGTCCGACACACACCACATACAGAGATTCTGTGCATATCCATGTCCCACCATAAATCCAGTTCGTATCTGTCTTGGACGTTAATCCCCCATTACCCCAGTCACCGGAGTCGTTGCTTGTATACTGAACACAGGTATCCGCCGACAGGGATCCGTCAGATTCGGAACCGCTCCACCAGACATTATCAGTATCGCTGATACCCACGGATCGAAGCGTTGCATCGATGCTCCCGTCGAGGAGATCGGCCCAGTCATCGACGATCTTGCTCGTTCCATGCGGTCCGTATATGGGTACTCCTGTGGGAATCCGGTAATTTGCCGGCATGTCCCGTATCTCGTCACTGGCGTTGACCGACAGTATCGCGTGCACGTTGCTGAGCCCGGCCGGCCTGTTCGAAGAATTCGCACAAATACCGTCCGCACCGCTCCGCCCTCCCAGATTTCCTTCATGCGTCCCCGCCTCGTAACTGTATATTCGGCAGCAGCATGAGCGAATTGTCGCCACCGCCGTCGCAGCAGTTGGTCAGCGCGATGATTCCCGATACGAGCACGAGAGCGCTTACAATACAAATCGTTCGTGTTGCAGTACGCATAAATACCCTCCTGTAAATTTCCGTGTGGCATCGATCAGCCATGCCTCAAACCATCCGGGATGCCTCGATCCTCCCCTGCGTGAGAGGTGTACCTGTTGTGCACTCTCTTCCTGATAACTTTGTTGAGCCGGAAACGGTCAACAGACACTGAAAACATCACCCCTCCTCGTTTTCATTCATTTGTGCCATCTCCAGACATCCCACGCCATCGCTCTCCCCGGCCGCTACGTTCTCATGAACTCTCCTTGATCGGACCGTGTAGCGGTATTCCAGCGGCGGCAGGCCCATGATGCGCCTGAAGCAGCGGTAAAAGCTCCTGACGCTGGCGAACCCGACGTCCAGGGCGATTCGCATGATCTCCCCGTCGCCGCCGTCCCCCGACAGGATCAGTTCCACCGCCCTGGCGATCCGCACCCTGTTCATGTACTCCCGGATGTTCCTTCCGGTGCAGGCCTTGAAGAGCTTTCCCAGGTAATCCGGGTGGAGCCCCAGCTCACGGGCGAGCGTTCCCCTGGAGACCGCCCTATTCCCCTCGCCGATAAGGGCCATGGCCTTCGCCACGTACTCCAGTGACTGGCGCCGCTCGTCGCGGCACCGGGCACGCGGAGTATCCATGAGACGGTGCGGTATGCGCGGAACGATCCGATCCATCACTCTCCCCCTTCCGTCACAAGCTCACGGCACAGGGCGTTACCTGCGGCTTGAACTCCCCTTTATACAAAATGGGAGCTATGAACGCCTGATGACCGCCGAAGTCACTGCTCATTGCGGCACTGACGCTTTTTACCTCATCATCATCGATGACGATATAGTACCTGTTGTACTGTGCATACGTGGGTGGGTACGGCCCGAATTCCATGAACTTCACGGAGCGACCTCTCTCATCCATTCTCTCTGCAAATGGCCGGCCATTGTCAGATACATGATAAAAGAGCAGAATTCAGGCCAAAATGTAAAAAAAGTTACATTCCTGAGGAGGGATGACGGATCAGGGTTTTTAGATTGAAAAGTATACTTATAATAAAAAGTGTATTCTTTTATAGTATGATTTGTTTATACAATAATATTGTTTTGATCAAATTATGCCCTGTATTATCAATCGAGATATATTCTGGAAGAAGTATTGTTCGCAACGAGCGAATCAAGTTCGCAAATTAAGAAAAAAATGGCCCGGCAGAGCATCCGCTCCACCTGCCGAGACAGGTAAAATGGTTGATAATTACGATTATAAATATAATATTCCGCCAGAAAGTACAGTCCCAGAAATATATATCCGGCGGTACCGCGATGAGATTCACCGGAGCCATCATCATTCTCTCGTCGGCCTTGTGCCTTTTCGCCCCCGGCGGCGCGTGGTCGGAACCGCTGGTGCTCACCGACGATGCGGACCATCATAACCTCCTCCCCTATTCCGAATACCTGGAGGACACAAGCCGCACCATGACGTATGAAGAAGCGTCCTCCCCGACGAACGCAGGCAAGTATATACGCCTAAAGACCGAGGAACTGAGATTCTCCTTCACGCAATCCGCGTACTGGATCAGGTTCACCCTGGTTAACAGGGGAGCGAGATCCGGCGATTGGGTGGTGGCGCTGGACAGCTACGGCACCAATTACGTCGATTTCTATTTCAAGAACAGGGACGGCACGACGGGGTCCATAAAAACCGGCGAATGGCGCCCCTTTCATACCAGGGGGATAAAAAACAGGTTTTTCGTTTTCAGGTCCCCGCTTGACAGAAATGAAACGAGAACATTCTATCTCCGTCTCGACAATGGAGGGAACGTGCTGGGAGTGCCGCTGAGCGTCATGACCATGGAGCGGTACTACACCATGGATCACGACCGTCAGATGTGGCTGGGTATCTATTACGGCGCGATGATGATCATGATACTCTTCAATCTGGTGCTCTTCGCGTTCCTCCGGGACAGGAATTACCTGTACCTGTCGTTGTTCACCGCATCATGGATCCTCCTCCAGGGGAAGATCAACGGTATCGCCTTCGAGTACCTCTTCCCGAACTCCATCTCATGGCTGCCCTGGATCGAAAGCAGCCTCGCCGCCTTCGTCGATCTGTTCGCGACACTTTTCTTAACCGGCTTTCTTGACGTGAAGCGCAGGTATCCCCGCGTGTACCGCTATATACAGATACTGCTCTGCTGTATCGTGCTCCAGATGTTCTCACCCTTGCTCTTCGATGTATTGATCGAGAACATCGTGAGCGACGGTGTCATCATCATCTGCGTGGTCACCGCCATAGTGGTTGCGGTGACCAGCATGGTGGATCGATACAAGCCGGCGAGGTTCTATCTCCTGGCCTGGTCCCTCTTCCTTGTGGGCTCCGTGCTCTTTGTCCTGTCGGACTATGACATTCTGCCCGAGACCGTCATCACGAGATCCGGCATGCAGTTCGGCTCCATCTTCCTGGTGCTCTTCTTCAACGTGGCGCTGGCGGACCGGTATCGCCTGTTGAAACTCCAGAAGGAGGATGCGGAAAAAGCCAACCGTGAGATGACCACGTTTTTCATTAACATGGCCCATGAGATGAAGACACCGCTCACGCTCCTCACCAATTACGTGGATCTCTTCATCGAGCAGCAGGGAAGCGGACACGAGATAACAATCATCAAGAGAAACATCGACAAGCTCGCCAGGGACATGACCAACTTTTTTGACGTGATGAAGCTGCGGCGGGGATCCATCGTCTACAATCACGACGCCATCACCGACGTGGGGCGGACCGTCTCTCTCATGGTTGACATGTATGACAGCATGGCCAGGGGCAGAAACATAACGGTCCGCACAACCTGCGGTGAAGGACTGTTCGTGAAGGCCGACCCCGCGGCGATTGAGAGAATGCTCACTAATCTCGTAGACAACGCGATGCGCTACAACAGGGAGGGCGGAACCATCGATCTGTCGGCTGACGGCGACGGCGCCGACATACGGCTCGTCGTGAAGGATACCGGTATCGGCATTGCGCGCGAAGAGCTCCCCTTTATCTTCATGCCCTATTACCAGATCAGTCACGAAAAGAGAAACACGCAGGGAATCGGCATGGGACTGGCGCTGGTGAAAGAGATCATCGATTCCCTCCCCGCCACAATCGGCATCGACAGCGAGCCCGGACTCGGGACGACGGTCACGGTGAGAATGAAGCGCCATATATTGAAGGCGGGAGAATCGGCCGCCCGATGGGAGCCCGTGCTCATACCGGACGGCACCCTCCCGCTGCGTTCTCATAGTGACTGCACCGCACCGCAGAAAACCGGCGGTCACGCAATACTCCTGGTGGAGGACAACGCCGATCTTCTGGAATTAATGCGCAGAAAACTGGGCGCCCGCTATACCGTCTACACCGCCACAGACGGGGTACAGGGGCTTGAGGTGCTTGAGAGACGCGGCACGGTGGATGTCATCGTCTCCGATATCATGATGGACGGCATGGACGGGATCCGGTTCTTCCGTACCCTGTCTTCATCGATTGACTACAGGGACATACCCTTCATCTTCGTCACCGCCAGATCCCGTCATGAGGAAAAGATAGAGGGACTCAAGAGCGGGGCAATCGACTACATCTTCAAGCCCTTTTCAATCGAAGAGCTGGTTCATAAAATAGAATCGATTCTTCGATACGGTGAACTGAAAAAGGCCCTGTATGAAAAGGATAAATACTCCTCCCTGGGCATGCTCATGGGAGCTGTGGCCCACGAACTGTTCAACCCCCTGAGCGGCATTTCAGGCCCCCTGGCCAACCTGAAGAGGCTTCTGGAAAAATCAGAACTGACCCTGGACGAAAAGGCCCTCCGCTACATATCCTCCATGGAGAAGAGCATCGAAACGATCTCGGAAATAGTTGCGCGCATACGAAAAACCTTCATGGCAGACGAGATAGCGAGGGAGCCCTTCGACCCGGCAGCGGTGATTGACAAAATGATAGAAGCCTTCGGTGAAAAACACAATGGCAGAATTCATTTTAAAAGAAGGATCGACGGCGTGAAGTTGATCAACGGAAACCGTGATGCGCTGGAACTCATTCTTTCGAACCTGCTCAGCAATGCCGCGGATGCCATCGAGGGCTACGGAACAATCACCGTCTCGCTGGGAAGAATGGGCGGTCGGACCCTGCTTTCCGTTTCGGATACCGGCAGGGGAATAACGGCGAACCCCGACGAATCGTCGTATGAAGCGACCCCTGTCGAACGGGCAGGAACCGGCAGGCTCGGCACCGGCCTTGACATTGTGAAAAACCTGGCGACAAGGCTCGGATGGAGCGTCACCGTGGAATTGGATCGGGAAAAGGGATCGGCGATCAGCGTGATCTTGGACGGTTGATATGGACGATATTCGCATCATGGTGGTGGACGACGAGGAGATAATCCTGGAAAGCATACGGGATTATTTAACCGGCTATTCGATCGATACCTTTATCGATCCCATGGCGGCGCGCATCGCCATGAAGGAGAACTACTATGATATAATCGTCACCGATTACCGGATGCCGGGAATGAACGGCCTTGATCTGCTGAAGGCAGGGAAGTCCCTCGGCGCCTATTACTACGGCATTCTTCTCACCGCATATGCCGACAAGGACCTTCTGGAGGACTTCATCAACCGCAACCTGATCATGCACATACTGGAGAAACCGCTGAACCTCCAAGCGCTCAAACAGGCGATAGACGGCGCGATCGAATTGTGCAACAAGGCGATACTCGAAAGGACTCGAATCGAAAAACTTGAAATACTGTGCAGCGAAACGCTCAAGGGGATCGATTATCTGAACGACAGAGTGATCGGGCTGAAGGGGGGCCTCAAGGAAACATACAGGAAGGCGCAATTCATAGCCGATACCGACGAGAACGTGCTCATCACCGGTGAGACGGGCACCGGGAAGGAGGTTATCGCGAGGATGATCCATACATCCGGGTCGAGGCGTGACGGACCCTTCATCAAGATCAATTGCGGCGCCATTCCGGAAAACCTCATCGAGAGCGAACTCTTCGGTTATATGAAAGGGGCTTTTTCCGGAGCGCACCGCGACAAGCCGGGGAGGATAGAGCTCGCCGATGAAGGGACACTCTTTCTCGATGAAATCGGCGAACTGAGCGCCGAGATGCAGACGCGTTTGCTGCAGGTAGTGCAGGAGAAGAGAATCGTCCGCGTGGGCGGCACTACGGCGCGCCCGGTGAATTTCCGTCTGATATGCGCGACCAACAGGGATCTTCTCAGCTGTATAAAAGAACGGCGTTTTCGCGAGGACCTGTACTTTCGGATAGCGACCTTCCCGATCCACGTCCCCCCCCTGAGGGAGAGGAGGGAGGATATCGAGGAGCTCTCGGTATTCCTATTGAATAAATATAAAAAGGAACTGGGAAGGAGAAATGTCCAGATCAGCCAGAATGCCGTGGAACGGCTCGAACAGTATGCCTGGCCCGGAAACATCAGGGAGATGGAGAATGCATTGAAGCGGGCAGTCATCCTTCTCCCGCCGGATGATGAAGTCATTACCGAAAGTGCCTTTGACACGCTCTTTTCCGAAAGCGTCTCACCGCCATCGTTGTATGATGACGCGGTAACATGCCTGCGTGATATCATTATTCGGGACAAGATCGATATAAAAAAAGTGGAACACGACCTGATCGCCAGCGTGCTGGAAAAATACAACGGCAACATCCGGGACGCGGTACACAATTCCGGCATTCCGAAAGACAGGTTCTACAGGAACCGATAGCCTGGTTAATCCCGGCTTATATGACGATTCGAGGATTGGAAGTGAAATCATCAAATTCTGATCGTGCAATCCGTTTATTGATCTCCATTCGACATATCGTGTTTACTGGGATTTAAATATACCGTTCGTCAGTGATTTATCCGTCATGCCACGAAATATCAACTTACTGATAATCCTCATACTAACATTTTTTGGACTCTCACTCAATGGTTGTTACGGCATTAATCAATTATCGGCACAGAAAGGCGTGTTAGACCTGCGTGAAGCGGATTTTTCCACAACCGGTCCATTGGAGATGAAGGGGGAATGGGAATTCTACTGGTGCAGATTGCTATCACCGGGGGATTTTTCCTCCAAGCACAAACCAGAAATGTCAGGGTTCATCACACTCCCCTCCACCTGGAACGGATTCATCGTGAATGGAAGAACGATACACGGAGATGGATACGCAACCTACAGGCTGAGAGTTCGAGTTGGCGACCATCCCGGTCTTCGTCTGGCCATAAAAATACCGGACCTCTTGACCGCATACGATCTCTGGGTGAACGGCATTCTTGTGGCATCCAACGGAAAAGTAGGCACGAGCCGCAATTCGATGACTCCACAGATAAAACCTCAAATCGTCGTATTGCCGTCTCGATTGAACGATATTGATATCATCCTGAGGGTATCTAATTTTTTTCACAGGTACGGTGGTGCGGAGAAAGCCCTTCTCATAGGAACGGAACGCCAGATCATAAAGACGAGAGAGCTTCTTCTTTCATTTGAAATGTTTCTGTTCGGGGCAATTCTTGTCTTGTCAGTCTACTATCTATGGCTTTACTTATTACGCAAGGAAGAGAGATCATTTCTATTCTTCAGTCTCTTCTGTTTATTCGCGTCGATTCGGCTGATAACCACCGGCGAACACTTTATCATTTTGATTTTTCCTGATATCCCATGGCAGGTGGTCTATAAACTCGGCTACATAAGCATATACCTTGCCATCCCTGCAATGGCGATGTTCCTCAAATTTCTCTACCCTTCCCAATTTTCAAGGATCGCTCTTCGCATTATACAGATCTCCTGCAGCTCCATGGCTATCATTGTGGCAACTGCGCCGGCACGTATATATACTTGGACACTCGAAGCGTTCGAAATTATCACGGTAGCGACATGCATATACACGATCTACATCTTGATTATTTCCATGTTAAAAAAAATTCGGGGCACGACAATTATCCTTGTAGGTTTTATCGCACTCTTCTCGACCGGATTGAACGATATTTTATACTCAGCGTACATTCTTCCGACCATGAATCTCTTTCCCTTTGGGCTCTTCATATTCGTTCTATCCCATTCGTTTTTATTATCAAAACGATACTCCACCGCCTTTAACGAAGTTGAATCACTCTCAGAAAAGCTACAGGATCTTACGGAAAACCTTGAGATGAAAGTTCACGAAAGGACCAGAGCGCTCGATGAGGCAAATATAAAATTGAATAAATCCGATCAACAGAAAACATATTTCTTTACCAACCTCTCGCATGAAATCAAGACTCCATTGACCCTCATTCTTAATTATATGAACAAGTATACGGAAAAACACGGTGTGACCCCCGAGATCACAATAATCAACAAGAATATCAACAAGCTCCTTTCGGACATGATCAATCTTTTTGACGTGCTCAAATTCGAACGCGGAATGATCGTCTACAATCATGACAGTCTTGTCGATCTGTCCGATAGTATCGAACAAAAATCAGAACTCTATAAAAGTTATGCCTCCAGCAGGGATATTAATATCACTTTCGAAATCGAGAAATCCATCATTATAAAGGCTGACCCCTTCGCCGTCGAACGCATCATTAACAACGTTCTTGATAACGCCATACGATACAACAATAATGGAGGCTCCGTCGGCATATCATTGAAATCAGAAAATGACAGGGCATCGTTAACGATATGCGATACAGGGGTTGGCATTCAGAGCGACAGAATACAGAACATTTTCGAGCCCTATTATCAGATACCTCATGAGAAACGAAACTTAGAGGGGATTGGCATGGGTCTCTCTATCGTACGAAGCATCGTGGATTCACTGCAGGGTACGATCGATATGAAAAGCGAGCCCGGTATGGGGACGGAATTGACTATCATTTTCAATACGCATAACCTTAAAACCGGAGACATCATATCAAAGGAATACCAGTCATGCATGCCGATCGGCCTGACAACTGCATCGGACGGTTCATTTGATGAATCGAAGCCGATCGACAAGAGTGTCACTATTCTTATTGTTGAGGACAATGCTGATCTCATGAATCTGATGCACAATAATCTTAATGAGAGATACAATGTATACTGCGCCCTCAACGGAAAAGATGCTATTGCAAAAATCGATCACATGCCAATTCCGGACGTAATAATATCCGATATAATGATGGACGAAATGAACGGTGTTCAGTTCTTCGAAGCCATCAAGAAAAGAGATAACTGCGCAGATATTCCATTCATATTTATCACGGCAAAAACTGACCTCAAATTGAAAGTTGACCTTCTAAAAAAAGGTGCATTTGATTATCTTTATAAACCATTCGTGATCGAGGAGATGATCTCCAAAATTGACTCCATTATAAATTATAACGACCTTCGGAAAAAGATGTACGAAAAGGACAAGTTCACATCCTTGGGAATGCTGATGGGAGGGATATCACACGAAATATTCAATCCCTTAAGCGGAATCAACGGTCCACTGGCAAATCTGAAGAAGCACGTGATGGCAACCGATCTGGGTAACAATTCCAAGGTAATGAATTATTTCGAACACATTGAACAGAGTACCAAGAAAATAGAAAGGATAATTAACAGTATACGGACCTTATATGGAACCGGAGATATCGAAACGGGAAGGATAGACATTGCAAGTATCGTATCAAACAGTATCGAAAAGCTGAGGAAATACACCACGGAGCGTATTCACTATGTTCTCGACCTCCCCGATCAAATCTTGGTGACCGGGAATGCCGAAGCATCCTCAATCGTCTTTGACAACCTGCTCTCCAATGCGGTTGACGCTATTGAGGGAACCGGAACGATTACCGTATCACTCAGAGACGATATGGGTTCACGAATTCTGGAAGTATCTGACACGGGCACAGGAATAACCGCCGAACAGCAGAAGTTGATTTTCAATCCATTCTATTCCACAAAAAAATCGAAAAAAGGGATCGGTTTGGGGCTGAATATCGTGAAGCACCTTGTGATAAAACAGAATTGGGAAATAACGGTCAAATCCTCTCCTGGTTTCGGCACCACTTTTTTTATAACGATGAATGATTGACGATAGACGTGGCGAATCCCTTTGCCACTATTCTGATGACCTTGATGGTTATACGACACATCCTCTTTTCACTCAGATTACAATCGGTCCCATTATGTTCCGCAACCGAACCATCAGATAAATTGATAGTCAATAAGAACTGACTGTTTAAAGATTGAAAATATTCACCGAGGTTTTCACAATGCCAGGATACCAGAATCCCATAGGGAGGCACACCATGCTCTTCACCCCCGGCATTATCGGCCCCATCACGCTCCGCAACCGCACCATCCGCTCGGCAGGCTTCGAGGGGATGTGCCCGGACGGCGTCCCCTCCGAATCGCTCCTGCGCTACCACGAGTCCGTCGCGGCAGGCGGCATCGGCATGACCACCGTGGCCTACGTCTCCGTGGAAAACGGCGGACGCACCTTCTCCCACCAGGCCTGGATGCGGCCGGAGGTGGTACCGGAATTCCGGAAGCTCACCGACGCAGTGCACCGGCATGGTGCCCTGGCCTCGGTACAACTGGGGCACGGCGGCAACATGGGGGACCGGAAGGTCTCGGGCCAGCGGGCCGTGGCCCCCTCGACGAGGATGAACCTCTTCGGCCTGAACCTTCCCCGGGCCATGACCGCCGCCGACATCGACCGGAACGTGAAGGCCTACGGCGAGGCGGTGCGGATGTCGCACGACGCCGGCTTCGACGCCGTGGAGATCCACGCCGGGCACGGCTATCTGATAAGCCAGTTCCTCTCCCCCTGGACCAACCGGCGGCGGGACGAGTACGGCGGCTCCCTGGAAAACCGCCAGCGCCTCCTCCGACGGGTGATGCGCGAGGTGAAAAATGCCGCCGGGTCCAAGACTGCGGTGCTGGTGAAGGTGAACATGGACGACGCCGTCCGCGGCGGCATGAAGGAGGCGGAGAGCCTGGAGACTTCCCGCATGCTCGAGGGGGAGGGGGCCGACGCCCTGGTCCTCTCCGGCGGCTTCGTGAGCAAGTCCTCTTTCTATATGATGAAGGGGAAGATCCCGCACCGGGAGATCATCCGCCGCCAGTCGAGCCCCATCATCAAGACCGGCATGTTTTTCTTCTCAAGGCTCGTGGTGAAGGAGTATCCCTTCCGCGAGCTCTATTTCCTTGACGCCGCCAGGCGCTTCCGCGAGGCCTTGAAGCTCCCCCTGGTCTACGTGGGCGGGATCGTGTCGCGTTCCGCCATGGAGCGGGTCCTTGCCGAGGGGTTCCAGTTCGTGGCCCTGGCCAGGGCACTGGTGAAGGAGCCGGACTTCGTGAAGAGGGTGCAGGCCGACCCCGGGCACGTCTCCCCCTGCCTGGAGTGCGGGCCCCAGAACCTCTGCGTGGCCACCATGTACGACGGCGAGATGGAGTGCCTCTACCAGGGGAACGCCGCCGCGCAGTAATGCAATAGGGCTCTGACCCCATCACCATGGGGGCTCTGACCTTTGAATTGGGGTCTGACCTTTAATTGGGGTCTGACCCCGCCCCATGGTCTCTGACCTTTAATTGGGGTCTGACCCCGCCCCATGGTCTCTGACCTTTAATTGGGGTCTGACCCCGCCGCATGGGGCTCTGACCTTTAATTAGGGTCGGACCCCGTCCATGGGGGCTCTGACCCCATCCCTCGGAACGATTCCGGATTCCGCACCCTCCCCCCTCGGAAAGATGCGCCTCATGATTGCGGAGCGGCATCATCCCCCAAACCGATCCGGCGGTACGATGCCTCGCCTGACCATGGTCATCGCATCTCCAATCCATCTCCTGTCTCTCTCCAGTGTTCTTCCTATGCACCTCCATTATTTCTCCTATCCCGCGCCGGTTTCGAGAAGATATTTCCTTCATACGTGGTATTGATCCTGTCCTCTCACCAGACCCCGTTCATCAGAACAGGTGCCGCCCGGCACCGGTGCATATGTCGCATCGGCGTTATTACCGGGACACCTTCTCATAACAGGCAGGATTCGACGGTAACCGAAACACCAGTGTAATCAATCCGTTCAACAGCCAAAATCTGGTTGACAATCCTTATATAATTGATATCATATCATTTCGAACTCAGTATCGTGTTGCAGATGCCGTACCGCCCGGCGGTACGGCGCCCCTTGCCGGGTCCTGCCGGGGCCGTGATGCCGACATCCTGCATGTTTGCTTTCGGCACCGCTTCCGCGTTATGCGGCATTATGTCTCGCCGCGCCGACGGGAGGCACCCCGGCAGAGAACAGATATACAGGGGGGTCATCATGAAACGCTGCGGATTCATCTTCATCACCCTGCTCTCCCTTTCGCTCTACGGCTGCGGAGGCGATGGTGGAGGGATGTTGTTCTTACCTTCTGATTCTGGCGGAGGAACCGGAACCATCCCCACTCAGACCATCACGCTCACACTGGACACACAGGAGATCAGCCTTGGAAGTGGCGTGACCCACAACTTTTCAGCAACCGTATCGGATTACACCGGCACCCTGCTCTACCAATGGTTCGTGAACGATGTGCTGCAGGCCGGAATCAACTGTTCCTCTTTCTCCTTCATGCAAGACACGGCCATTACCGATCAATACACGATATCGGTACGGGCCTATGCCGACGGTGTCGAGGGATTTTCCGGGATTAACGCAATGGTGTACGGGTCCCAGCCGAACACGACTGCACTTGTGGATCTCGGTTCGATAATGGGTGATTATGGAACCGATATAGTCACTCACATGGGCAAAGGCGATGCTTTTTTGAAAATACAGTCGAAGGAGATTCTGAATTACGTCGGTCCGTTTACATCCAATGTTAATAATATCAAAACGAAAATTGGGCTCACGCCGGGGAATGATGCCGACTATGACCTGGCAGTATTTTCGGACGAGGCCTTAACAGACTACCTGTCACTGGAGGAAACCAGGGGAAATGGAGCTGAATCGACAAGCTTTTCAATAGCTGATGATTATAAATGTATAATAAGCGGCATGATGGGAAGCTGTACCTTTTTCAGCGACACTGATCAGAGCACTGACTACTACATCTGGGTAAAGTGTCACGAGGATACCGGCGGTAATGACTGGACACTCACAGTAAGTGGCAATGCCCAGTAGTGCCCCCTACTCCACGTTGAAGTAGTCCACCCTGGTCTTCATCGTTTCCGCCATCTCCGCCATGTCGCGGGAACCGGCGGTCAGCTCCTCTGCCCCCTGTGCCATGGACTGGGTGAGCTCGTTGATGCTGGTGATGGAGTGCATGATCTCGCCGACGGCGTCCTTCTGCGCGTCGGCGGCGCCCCGGATCTCGTCGGACCGCTCCTTCACCTTCAGTATCTCCCGCCCCTCCCGCTCGGAAATGGCCACCTGCTCGCGCATGGAATCGTGCACCTCTCGCATCATCCCGCCGATCTCCCCCACCCCGCCGATGATGCCGCTCATGAGCTCCACCGTGGTGGCCACGTCGGCCATGCCGTTTCTGATCTCACCCTCGTTGGCCCTGATGAGGCGTTCGATCTCCTTGATGCTCGAGGCGGTCCTGTCGGCCAGCTTGGATATCTCGTCCGCAACCACCGCAAATCCGCGGCCGTAATCCCCGGCGCGCGCCGCCTCGATGGCGGCATTGAGTGAGAGGAGGTTGATCTTCTCGGAGATGTCGTTTATGATCTCCACGATGCCGGTCATCTCCCCGGAGCTCTGGCCGATCCTTCCGATGCTCCCGTTCATCCGGGCGAGGGAATCCTCACCGAGGCGCGCCTTGGAGGAGACCTCCCCGGCCAGGTCCATCATCCGCTGCACCCGCTCCTGCATCAGTTGCACGCTCGACGAGAGTTGCTCCTGGATGGACAGGAACGTTTCGATCATCTGCACCTGCTCCCTGGCGCTCCCGGCCGAGCTCTCCATCCCCGCCGATATCTCCTCCACCGTGGCCGATATCTCCTCCGACGAGGCCGACTGGTTCTGCGCGTTCTCCGAGAACATCACGGACATGGCCGAAATCTCCTCCGAGAGCGACGAGAGCTGCGACGAGGTATCCGATATGCCCGAGATGACCTTCCGCAGCCGTTCCAGGAGCGAATTCACGTCGAGGCTCATCATTCCCAGCTCGTTCGATGAAAGCATCGGCACCGTGTCGATGGAGAGCCTCCCGTCCCGTATCGCCCCCAGGGCCGACACCATTGAATCGACGCCCCGCCTGGTGTTCTTCGCCATCTCGTTCATCGATATGGCCACGGTGGCGGCGGAGAGCACCGATATGAAGAGGATGTGGAAGCCCAGGTTCTCCAGCGCCATCTGCCCGCTGTTCACCAGGTAGAGCAGGAATCCCAGGATCCCCAGGGGGATCACGGCGATGGATCCTATGAGCATCAGAATCCTGGAGATGAGGCGAATCCTCCGGCAGGACCCCTCCGGCATCCGTGCGGCGCTGAGACGCCGGCTGGCCAGGAGATCGTAGAACACGTTCTCCGCCGTCAGGTACAGTATTATGAAGGATATGGGCATGATTATCGACAGGGTCACGCAGATGGAAAGGACATTCCTGGCATCAAGCGTTATCTGAAATATCATTAGCCCGATCGCCACCACGGCCCCCACGACCCACCGCATGGAGCCCGCCACCCCCTCGGTGAAAATATGGGAGAATATCCTCGCCTTGAGTTTCCCGGCATCGCTGCCAGGATCGTGGAAGTCCCGCACGATCCCCGAGAGGCTCCGGTACCTGAACACGACGGTGGGGATCACCGCGCAGAGCGTACCCAGGGCCGCGTCCGCCACGACATACACGAGGCTCTCCGGGCTGAATCCCCCGGTGAGGTAGATCACGTAGACCACCAGCGTCACGGTGATGACCGTGGTCATCAGCTCCACCCTGAGGGCGAAGCTGCGCAGCAGTGATTTCACCGTGACGGTGGTATTCTCCTGGGCTTGCACGGCATGTTCCATAACGTCCTGTCTCCTTACGGGCACTCTGCAACGGCCCTGCTTCTATCATGGAGCACTGGCACCGCTGTTTTGTCAAGGTTGAATTGTTCCCTCCCGGTTGAGGAAAAGGGCTTTTACCGACATTGGAGCACCTCGCGGAATACGCCGCCGGAAAAAATACGGCGTTTCGGTGAAAAATATCTTTACATGCCGCGACAATCCGTTATCTACAGACTAAAAAAGAAATCTCCCTCACCACAGACAACACAGAAAAAAGCAGTCATTCCCGAACCTATTGGCGAGTGTGGATGCGATCGCCCCCGTCCTTCCCGGAGGGGGCCGCGTGCGCAGGGCGCCGGCATTTGCCGAGGTGCCCCCCAATCCCGCTGCTGCAGGAGGAGTTTCTCATGAACAGAGAAGGAAGTATCGCGGACATCACGAGGCACGGCATCATTCTGGCGAACCGGATACGGGTGATATTCTCGATCATGCTCATCATCATCGTGGGGAGCGCCGCGGCGAACAACACGGTGTTCATCAATGTCACCTATTTCTCCGGCCTCGGCATATTCATCCTCCTGGCCGTCATAAACAGCATCTATGCGGCACGGGACCGCCAGAGCGCCGCTCTCCAGTTCATCACCGTGCTGATAGAGATCAGCATCCCCACTCTTCTGAAGTCCGCCCACGGCCTCTCCGGGAGATACGTGATGATGCTGAACGAAAGCGGCGTCTTCCCCGCCTACATGCTCTTCATCGTCCTCACCCTGCTGCAGAACCGGAAGTCCCTGACGCTGATGGCGGGCATCGCGGCCGCGGTACAGTACGGGGCCTTGATCTTCATCTGTATCTTCATACTGGACCTGCCGGTGAAGACGGGCACCTCGGTGCCGGGCTTCATCATCATCGACGATGAGATGGGAAAGCTGGTGATACTCATCGGCCTGACAATGGTGTGCGTCGCCATTCTGGGGAACCTCTCCTCCTACGCGGCCCGTGCGCTCGCCCAGGAATCCATCGCGAAAAAAAGGGCCGGCTTCCTCGAAGGGATCATCGCCACGCTCAGGGAGACCAACCGGGATCTCTCAAGCGTAAGCTCCACCCAGCGGGAGATCTGCTCGAAATTCTCTGACGTTTCCCATGACCAGGCCGCCATGAGCGAGGAGCTATCCTCCATCTTCGAGGAGCAGCTCTCCTCGGTCGAATCCATCACCGTCGCCATGAACGACCAGAGCACTGAATCGCGCCGCATCCGGGAGCTTGTGGCCTCGCTGCAGGAGAGCCAGCGGCGCGTTGTCGTCACTGGCGATCAGCTGATGGCAAACATCGGGAAGATCGGGGATTCCTCCTTCCTGGCGGAAAACCGCCTGGAGGACATGGGGAAGACGATGGATGTTATCCGAGAGGGGGGAACGACCATCACCGCCTTCATCGGGGTCATCAACGACATAACCGATCGGATCAACCTGCTTTCGCTCAACGCGGCAATCGAGGCGGCCAGGGCGGGAGAGCAGGGGCGCGGCTTCGCGGTGGTGGCCGACGAGATCGGAAAACTGGCGGTTGCCACCTCGGACAACGCCGGGGAGATATCGGCCCGGCTCCAGCGAATCATCACTGACATCGAAAAGGGGGTCGCCCTCGTGAGCGACACGCACGGCGCCATGGGGCAGATGCTATCGCTCATCGATTCGAGCAGAGACGGCATCGACGGGGTTCGCGCCGCCGTCAGAGGCCAGGAGTCCGACATCGAGTCCGTGAGACTCCAGTCGGAACGCCTCGATCAGCTCTCCAGGTCGATCCTCAACTCGACGGGGGAGCAGCAGGCATCCATGGAGGAGAGCGCCGCCTCGATCCAGAAGGTATCGGCCATCGCGCAGGAGATCGCCCAGTACAACCGCCAGGTCCTGGAGCTGGCCGGTGTTATAGGCGAGAGGGCCGACCAGATGGAGGAGATGATCCTGAACATGGACAGGAATGGGGACTGAGCGGCGATTCACCGGTGCGCCCTTCTGATGCGAGTCATGGATATCGCTGTCCGCCTGGGGTTTATCCACTCATTGGAGGTTACCCGAGCTTTTACCGCGCCTTCCTCGATCATATAATGAGAGAATTCATCTCATTATTGAAAATGATACGAGCGCGGTGGCAAGCATCTGTCCTTTCTCATTCCAGATATCGACATGCCAGTGCGAAATGGTTTTCCCCTGCAATAGCATTGTACCCGCCGCGGATATCGTTCCTGACTTGACCGATTTCAGATATGACAGGGTCAGGCTGATGGTCGTTACTGCGGCCACTTCGTAGCTATAAACACAACCGAATATCGCCACGGTATCGGCAAGAGTACTGAATACCCCGCCATGAAGTATCTTGTTGGGATTCAGCAGTTCCGGTTTTATCTCAAGCTCACCGCAGGCGTATCCCTTTCGAAGCTCCATCAGTCGAATGCCGTTGTATTCGATATACGTACCGGCGGTTACACTGCTGTAATTGAACGTGAATCCGTTGCTCAGAGTTATGGCTTCCAGCGCTTTATCCATGGAACAGTCACCTCGTATCGACAAACACTTGCTATGAATTCTGGGGAGTAGTGTTCGTGGGACACCGCCGGTGTCCATGGCGCCCACGGCAGCCCTTCATGAACCCCGATCACGGCTCCGTTCGGTACCCTATGTCCTCATTCAGCGGTATCCTGCTTTTCACGAATATACCGCTGCCCCGGGCGACAACGCGCTCATCGGAATCGACCAGCACCGACTCGGCGAGCCACTGGTTTTTCATGCATTCCACGACCCTGCCGGCGGCCCTCACCGCCCCCCTGGATACTGGGCGCAGGAGGTAGACGTTGAAGCTCATCGTCAGCACGAAGGCGTCCTCCACCAGGGAATTGACGGCGAAAAAGGCCGCGTTGTCCAGCGCGAGGAAGTACATGGCGCCGTGCAGGGCGCCGGCGGCATGGAAGAGGTCCCCCCGTACCGGCAGGGTGATCTCAGCGGTCCCCTCCCCGATCGTTACACAGGCCCCCACGAGCCTCACGATCGGTGCGGAATGCATCAGATTCTCAAGCTTTCGATAGTGATCAGCGTCCGGCATATCCCTTCCCCGCTTTCATTCCAGCCCTCCCCTGCCGGCATTGATGAGAACATGCCTGAGCACGTCCTTCGCGATCTCCAGCCTCTCGGGCTCTATGCCGGCCATCGCTTTTTTCAGTGTGTAGTCCACCGCGGCGATCACCGGTCCGCGCAGCTCTTCGCCCCTGTCGGTGAGACGGATGATCTGTACCCGTCGGTCCTCCGGGTCGTCGTCGCGGCACACCAGGCCATCGCGCTCCATCCGGTCGATCACTCCGGTCATGGTGGAGGGCTCGAGACCGGCGCGACGTCCCAGATCGGCCAGTCTGATCCCCTCCGGGGCTCCCAGCTTCCCCAGCGTCTCGTCCATGGAGCTCTCTTTCCAGAGGCACAGGAGCACACCGAGATAGGCCGGCTTCACGATATCCACACCGGCGGCGGCGAAGGCCCTCTTGAATTCGGCCGTGATGGAAAGGGACGCCCTGGTGACCAGGTAGTAGGGGCAATCTTTTGTATCGAGGCTAGCAAAATCCATGTATGCACCGGGGAAATTATTTGAATACGAATTATATTTATCAATATATTTCGTATACGTAGTTTTGTCAAGATTATTTTCAACCAATGCTCATTTTCCAGGACTATGTATATGTAGTGGATATGCTGGTATTCACCATCTGGCTGAATGCGTAAAAATGCGATTGTTCAATCACGCCTGATTGAGCGTCCCTCCGTTGTGAAGCCTTCGCTGGGCCCTCTACAAACCGGAGAGCCGCATCCATCCGGGAAGGGGCAGAATTCCGCCGCGCGGGGTATCCCCCAATGCCGGATAGATCCCCCTCACATGTTCCTGCGGTACTGCCCGCCGACCTCATAGAGGGCACGGGTAATCTGCCCCATGCTGCAGTGGCGCACCGTGTTCAACAGCTCCTGGAAGATGTTGCCGCCGGCCACCGCAACCTCCTGCAGGCGCTCCAGGGCCGGACCGCTCTTCTCGCTGTTTTTCTCGTGGAACTCCCTAAGACGCCGAATCTGCGATTCCTTCTCCTCCTCGGTTGCCCTGGCGAGAGTAACGGAACACATGGCGGTCTCGTCGCCACCCTGCTGTTTGCCGCTCATGAAGGTATTCACCCCCACGATGGGGTACTCGCCGGAGTGCTTGAGCCGCTCGTAGTGAAGCGATTCCTCCTGGATCTGGCTCCGCTGGTAGCCCTTCTCCATTGCCCCCAGCACACCGCCGCGCTCGGTGATACGGTCGAACTCCTCGAGCACCGCCTCCTCCACCAGCGCCGTGAGTTCCTCCACGATGAAGCTCCCCTGGTCCGGATTCTCGTTTTTTGCCAGGCCCCACTCTCGGTTGATGATCTGCTGGATCGCCAGTGCGCGGCGCACCGATTCCTCGCTGGGGGTGGTGATGGCCTCGTCGTATGCGTTGGTGTGCAGGCTGTTGCAGTTGTCGTAGACCGCGCAGAGCGCCTGCAGGGTCGTTCGGATGTCGTTGAACTGTATCTCCTGGCTGTGGAGCGATCGCCCGGAGGTCTGGATGTGGTACTTCAGCATCTGCGAGCGCTCGTCGGCACCGTACTTCTCCCGCATGGCGATGGCCCAGATGCGCCGCGCCACCCTGCCGATCACCGTGTACTCCGGATCCATGCCGTTGGAGAAAAAGAATGACAGATTCGGCGCGAAGCTGTCGATCTCCATCCCCCTGGAGAGGTAGTACTCGACGTAGGTGAAGCCGTTGGCCAGGGTGAAGGCCAGCTGGGATATGGGGTTGGCTCCCGCCTCGGCGATATGGTAGCCCGAGATGGAGACCGAGTAGAGGTTGCGGATCCCGTTCTCCGTCAGGAACTCCTGTATGTCTCCCATCATCTTCAGCGCGAAATCTATCGAGAAGATGCACGTGTTCTGCCCCTGGTCCTCCTTCAGGATGTCCGCCTGTACGGTGCCGCGTACGCGGCACAGGGCGTCTGCCCTGATCGTCTCGTATTCGCCGTCGTCGGGGTCGCGCCCCTTCTCCTCTTTGAATCGTTCAACCTGCTGGTCGATGGCCGTGTTCAGAAACATCGCCAGCATGATGGGGGCCGGACCGTTGATGGTCATGGAGACCGAGGTGTTGGGCGAGCAGAGGTCGAAGCCGCTGTAAAGCACCTTCACGTCATCCAGGGTGCAGACGCTGACGCCGGATGTCCCCACCTTGCCGTAGATATCGGGCCGAAGGTCCGGATCGTAGCCGTAGAGGGTCACCGAGTCGAAGGCGGTGGAAAGCCGTTTCGCCTCGTAGCCGCCGGAGAGGAGCTTGAAGCGCCGGTTGGTACGGGCCGGGTCCCCCTCGCCGGCGAACATCCTTGTGGGATCCTCGTCGGTCCGCTTCAGGGGGAAGACCCCGGCGGTGTAGGGGAACCGACCGGGCACGTTCTCCTCCCTCATCCAGCGGTACTGCTCCGCCGGGTCGACGTAATCAGGCAGGGCCACCTTGGGTATCTTCCGGCCCGAGAGGGACTTCGAGTAGAGGGGCACCCGCAGTTCCCGTCCCCGCACATGATACACCAGGTCCTCCTGCCGGTAGGCCTCGTGCAGCCCCTCCCACTCGCGGAGAAGCATTTTCGTATCATGGGACACCTGCTCGTCCCAGCGCTCGGCCTCCAGGCGGATTCTCGCCACCGGCCCCTGGTCCTCCTCACGCTCGTTGTCAGCCAGCACCCGCTCCGATTCCAGCAGATGCCAGAGCATCCGCACCGCGTCACCCTGCTCGGCGGTGGTGCGGTGGTAGCGACGAACGGTGTCGGCGATCTCCGAGAGGTAGCGCACCCGATCCGGCGGGACGATGATGGTCTTGGTGGCCGGAACCCTGGCCTCGGTTCTGGGATACTTCGATTCCAGGACCACGTCGGTGCGCTCCTTTATCAGGTCCAGCAGATAACTGTAGAGAGCCGTGACGCCGTCGTCGTTGAAGCGCGAGGCGATGGTTCCGAACACCGGCATCTTATCAGGGGCGACATCAAAAGCGCGCCGGTTCCGCTGCACCTGCTTCAGCACGTCCCTGCGGGCATCCTCGCTCCCCTGCTTCTCAAATTTGTTGATCACGATCACGTCGGCGTAGTCGAGCATGGCGATCTTCTCCAGCTGCGACGGCGCGCCGTACTCGCCGGTCATGACGTAGACTGAAAGATCCACCAGTTCCGGGATATGGGCGTCAGCCTGGCCCGCGCCGGCCGTCTCGGCGATGATAAGGTCGTAGCCCGCGGCCCTGGCGACGTCGATGCAGTCCACAATGGCCTCGGCGATCTCCCCCTCGGTATCCCTTGTGGCGAAGGAGCGCATATAAACCCTGGGGCCCCCGATGGCGTTCATGCGGATGCGGTCACCCAGGAGCGCTCCTCCGGTCTTGCGCCGCGATGGATCGCTGGAGAGAACGGCAACGTTCAGCTGCCTGTTGTCCCGTATGACGCGGAGGATCAACTCGTCGATGAGGGAGGATTTCCCCGCGCCGCCGGTGCCGGTGACGCCGATCACCGGGATCTTCTTCTTGCCGATACCCTTCCGCACGCGCTCCATGAGCTTCCCGTGTGCCGCCGAATCCCCCTTCTTGAAGGCTTCGACCGCCGTGATGAATCTGGCGACCGTCCCCTTGTGTTCCGGGGCGAGGGTCTTGTAGTCGAGCCTGTCGTTGGCCGCCAGGGGATAGTCGATCTGCCGCACCAGGTGATTGATCATCCCCTGCAGTCCCATGCTGGCTCCGTCATCGGGCGAGTATATCTTGGCGACACCGTAGTCCTCCAGCTCCCGTATCTCCTCGGGGATTATCACCCCGCCGCCGCCGCCGAAGACCTTTATGTGCGACGCCCCCTGCTCCTGCAGGAGGTCCACAATGTACTTGAAGAACTCCATGTGTCCCCCCTGGTAACAGGAGATCGCCACCGCGTGGGCGTCCTCCTCGATGGCCGCAAGGACAATCTCGCTCACTGATCTGTTGTGCCCCAGGTGGATCACTTCCACACCGGTATCCTGCAGCATGCGCCTGATGATGTTGATGGCGGCGTCGTGCCCGTCGAAGAGGGACGTGGCGGTGACCACCCTGATGTAATTCTCCGGTTTGTAGATCTCGTTTTCTGTTTTCATGATTTCGTCCTGAATATTTATTTTCCGACGCACCTCGGCCGCGTCGGAATAACACTCATTTCTTTAAGATGCCCTTGATGAACTCCGTCTGTACCGCAGTGTAATCCTCGATGGTGTACCGGTTCCCCAGTGCCCATCGCCGGAAGGTCCACATGTGTCCCATCACCGTGATATTGTGCGCCACCATGTCCACGATCCCGTCATCCAAGGCCGGCAGCAGGCCCGCACGGATCAGGTTCCTGATGTAATCGCCGAAGATCCCGGTGATCCTCACCTCGTTCTCCAGGACCCGCCGGCGCCACTGGTCAGGCAGCGATTTCGCCTCCTGATAGATCAGTAGTATGTGATCGCTCATGCGGTGGCACACCATGAAGTATTCCCTGATCACGTCCTCAAGGACATGGGTGCTCTGACCGGCCTTCTCGAGCACCTCGTTGATGCTCTTCTCCATCTCGTCGTGGATCGCTACACAGACCAGGTAGAGGATATCCTCCTTCGATTCCACGTATTCGTACATGGAGCCGCTTGCCAGTCCGGCACCAGCGGCGATCTGTCGTGTGGTGGTCTTATGGAACCCCTTTTCGATGAAGAGGTGGACCGCAGCCTCGATGATCTGGCGCCGGCGCTTTTCGATAAGCGTAACATTCTTTATCTGCGTCGGTACACCCTTGGTGATGTCCACGGGATCATTCATTAATTACCCCTAAAAATTTTGACCGGTCGCTCGGTCGTTTTTTTTCCATAGAAACGCCCTCCCGGAGGCTGCAAATGAATTCCGCCCGGTCGCTCGGTCGTTTTTTTCATATTATAATAAATGAAGGGCATCTTCCTCCCCACTTTTCCGGTCGAGCGCTCGATCAATATTAATAACATAGTAGTAAGTCATATGGGAAAAATCAAGCGATAATTCAGGAATATGCAAAGAAAAAACCCATGCGTTGGATACAACAGGCGATAACTATCGTTCATAAGGGCCTGTTTTCGTTCAACAAGCCAACGGCATCATCATAGGTAGTGAACTGGCGCACCACCTCACTATCCATCGAACGTTGCACCAGTCCGCTAAAGCGGTTCACGCAGATCCCGGCTATCATGTTATGCGCCACCAGGAAAGCCAGGCGCAACCGCCCGTGGCGTGCAATGAATTCATCGACCCTCATTTTAACGTATTCCTGGCCGCCTGGATCCACCACCCTCTGCTCCGTCACGTCGCTGAGGATACAGAAAAGCCCCTTGGTGCCGATGAAATCCATGGTGAAATCAATGGCGTCCCTGAACTCCTTCACAGGGCTGAACCCCCTCCATCTCTGGTGCACGAAGGAAGCCCCCTCGTCATGATTGATGATAACACTGGGACGCGAAAAAATCAGCAAGGGAGACCATCCTACAACAAGCAACGCTTCTGTCTGCCCCGGTATACCATCAATAAAGCTGCAATCAAGGATTTATTGTGCTGCCGGCGCTCGCTATGCGCCGTTTGTGCAAATGAAAGGGGGCCCGGCAGTATGACCGGACCCCCTTCAGTATCCATGACAATTACGGACGGACCATCCGGCAAACGATCCCTATCCTATGGCCTCACCTCCCCTCTCTCCGGTGCTGATCCGGACACATTCCGCGAGGTCCATAACGAATATTTTACCGTCGCCGATCTGCCCTTCCCTGGCTCCTCTGGTGATGGCGGAAATGGTGCGCTCCAGGAAGTTGTCGTTCACCGCGATCTCCAGCTTCACCTTGCGGAGCAGGTTCCCCACCTCCCTGACGCCGCGGTACACCTCGGTGACTCCCTTCTGCCGACCGCATCCCAATGCGTCCGTGACGGTCATGAGATGCACCTCTTCCTTCTCCAGCTCCGCCTTGACGTCCTCGAGCTTGTGCGGCCGTATCACTGCTATAACGTATTTCATCTGCTGCCTCCTTATTCCATCAGGGTATAGCCGGATTCATGGTGCTGGGTCAAATCGAGCCCCACATGTTCCTCCCGGACATCGACCCTCATACCCACCACCAGATCCACAATCTTGAAGATCACGAAGGTCCCTGCGGCGGCAAATGCTATCGCCACCCCGACCGCCAGGGCCTGTACGAGCAACTGGTGCGGATTTCCGTAAAACAGGCCGTCGGCCCCCGCGGAATTTATCGTCTTTGTGGCGAAGAGGCCGGTCATAAGGGCACCGACGATCCCCGCGATCCCGTGGACTCCGAAAACGTCCAGTGAATCGTCATAACCGAACTTCATCTTCACCTTCGTCACGAATATGAAGCCGAAGATGCTCCCCGCCGCGCCGATGGCGATCGAAGCGAGTGGCGTCACATAGCCGGCCGCCGGGGTGATCGCCACCAGTCCTGCCACCAGGCCGGTGATAACTCCAAGCACTGTGGGTACCCTGTTCACGACCCAATCCATGACCATCCAGGTGACCGCCGCGGCCGCCGCCGCGGTGTTGGTGTTCAGAAAAGCGGATACCGCCACCGGCCCCACCGACAGGGCGCTTCCGGCGTTGAAGCCGAACCACCCGAACCAGAGGAATCCCGCCCCCAGAACCGACAGTGGCAGGTTGTGGGGCGAATGTCCGCCGTTGAGCCCTTCTCGCTTCCCCAGCAACAGGGCCATCACCAAAGCGGAGATTCCCGCCAGGATGTGTATGACGGTCCCCCCCGCGAAGTCCAGTGCACCGAGCCCCGCGAGCCATCCCCCGCTGGCCCATACCCAGTGCGCCATGGGATCGTATATCAGCGTCGTCCAGAGCAGGATGAAGGCCAGAAACCCGCTGAATTTAATCCTCTCGACGAAGGCCCCGATGATGAGCGCCGGCGTGATGATGGCAAACATCATCTGGAACAGTACAAAAAGCTGGTGGGGTATCGACTGCCCGGGAAGGGGATCCATCCCCACCCCTACGAGTCCGAAGTAATTGAATGCCCCGATCACCCCCCCCAGATCGGGACCGAAGGCCAGGCTGTACCCCACAAGGACCCACTGCAGGGAAACCACGGCGAGAACCACGATCGTCTGCATCAGTACCGACAGTACGTTTTTCTTCCGGACAAGTCCCCCGTAAAAAAACGCCAGCGTCGGCGTCATGATCATGACCAGTGCCGTCGAGATGAGCATCCAGACCGTATCGGCGTAATTAATCATAAACATCCTCCTCATTCAGAAATGCATCATGAGGTGTAAGTGATCCACCACGCCGTTTTTGTCAATACCCGCGGGGCTCGGCAGCGCCATATCGCCACTATTTAACGCCGGCGTAACAAAGCAGCAAATTCGCATAACGCCTTCGGGTACTTTGTAACATTCCCGTAACACTTGACACGGAGATTCACCGCCATGAGGAAAACCACTTGCGCCCGTGAGGGTGCCGGTTCTATTAAATTTTACATGACGGTAACAATCGATATACTTGCCACAGTCGTTATACGAACCGGAGAGGGTTTCCTCCCGCTCCTCGAAGCGGACCGCACCAGGCCGCATAACCGGGCGGGGAGCCGACGCCCGCGGGACGCCTCCCCGGTGAAATATCTGTTGACTTTTCCGCAAGCAGGGGATACATTCTGGACACTGCGGCATCGCCATCACACCAGGAGAGGATAGGGCTATGGGGGAACATGACAGGCTATCACAATACGCAAAGGCATCGCTGATTCTGGGCATCATAGGGATGCTCGTGTGGCTCTTCCCCTTTCTCGGTTTCCCCGTTAGCATCGTGGGACTGGTGCTGGGCCTCAGGAGCTTTGAGCTTCCCGGCAAGGGGATCCCCATCGCCGGCATCGTCCTCTGCGTGATCAGCCTTACCTTTTCATCGGTAAACGGGGGTATCGGCTGCTATCTGGGCTCCACGGGACAGCACAATTTCATGAACAGCATAATAGACCAGCTCACCGGGGGGGTGCCGCAGCGTGGGATGGCGGTGCCTGCCGAGATCCAGACATCGGAGACAGGGAGACAGCCATGAGACGGTCCATTGCCATCGCCCTCGGAGTGACGCTGGCCCTCTGGGGGGATGCGGCATATTCAAGCAAAGGAGGGAGATCACGCATCATGAAAACCCTTACCGTGCAGAGCGATTCCTTCACCCATAACGGCATGATCCCGTCGAAGTACACCTGCGACGGGCAGGACATCTCCCCGCAGATCAGCTGGTCCGGGGCGCCCGCGGAGACGAAAAGTTATGCCCTCATCTGCGACGATCCGGACGCCCCGGTGGGCGACTGGGTACACTGGGTGCTCTTCAACATCCCGGCGCAGACGACGGAGCTGCCGGAGCACTTCATTGCGAAGAGCGGCGCCGTGCCCGGCCTGAAGGCGGGGATCACCGACTTCCGGAGGACCGAATACGGCGGCCCCTGTCCGCCCGGCGGCGTGCACCGGTACTTCTTCAAGGTCTATGCCCTGGATTCACTCCTGGGCCTGAAGGAGGGGGCGACGAAGCGCGAACTCCTCCAGGGGATGGAGGGGCACATCCTCTCGAAGGGGGAGCTGGTGGGCAAATACACCAGGAAGCGTTAGTCCACCGCGATGATCACGTTGGAGGCCTTGATCACCGCGTAGACCTCCTTCCCGGGGGAGAGCCCCAGCGCATCGGCCGAGGTTTTCGTGATCACCGATACGAGCTCGGTACCGCCGGGGAGTTCCATCACCACCTCGGTGTTCACGGCCCCCGGTGACACGTTTTTGACTTTGCCCCTGATGACGTTTCTGGCGCTAAACTTCATATGGTACCTCCACAGGTAACCATAAAATAATACGGAAAGGCGCCCTCAGTCAAGGTTTCTGCCTATGTAGATGAGCCCCAGAAACTGCTCTTCCCTTTCACGGATGCTTTTCGTCATCCCCTTCAGGGTCGTCTTCATGAGTGAGGCGTCCCCGGAATAGCCGGCCTTGTAGGCCACCGTGACCGGCATGTCCTCCGGATAGTATTTCATGAGAAGCCTCGAGAGGTTCTCCGCCTCCCGCAGCCCCACGAAGATGGCCATGGTGTCTCCGTTTTTCGCCACCGCCTCCAGCAGCTCGCGGTTTTCCATGATGCCCCTGGGGGCCGTGATGATCACCGAGCCTCGGGACGCCACGTTTGTCGCCAGCATGGCATTGGCCGCGTTGAAGGCGCTCACGCCGGGGATCACTCTGATCTCCCGCTTGATATGCCGCTTCAGCCAGTAGCTCCAGCTCCCGTAGATGGCGGGGTCCCCGTACTCGAGGAAGGCCACGGTCCCCTCCTCGGGGGAGTATATGAAGGCGCCCCGGAACGTGCCGTCCCGGGAAAAATCTCGTTCAGCCGCGCCGTTACAGGGCTGTAGTGGCGCAGGTCATCGAGGGAGAGCAGCAGCGGGTTCTTCACGATCCCCGTAACGGAAAAGGTTTTCGGCACGGAAAAGGCTGTCCCCATTCGCAGGACCGCCGCCAGGACGGCGGCGGTCACGAGCAATGCGAAGGCAATAAATTCACGTTTCAAGGAAATCCTCACGGGGTGTATTTCGAGCTACGCTCACCTCACCTGCCGCGAGCACCATGCTGGTGTCAATTCCATGGCGTATGGTCATCACACCCTCCTGGAAGCGCAAATCACGAAAGAAGGCCCTTGACACCTCAATGCTCCCCCCCTTCCAACCTCCCCCATGAAGGGGGAGGGGTGCGGTTACGCGAAAGCCTCTTCTCTTCCCGCGGGCCTCACAGCTTCCCGCTGCCGCCGACATAGAAGATCCTGCCGGCGCCGGGATTCAGAGGATCCGCGTTGTAGTCGTCCAGGATGTTCTTGCACATCCCCCAGACGCTGAAGTGCTCCCAGATATCCTGCGACACCTTGAGGTTCAGCATCCATGGGTCGTGAAGGCGCCTGGTGGTGAAGTACGCCGTGGTGTAGGGCTCCACCGTTGCGGTCTGGGGAATGGCCCGCATGATGTACTGCACCTGGTTCATGGTGTGGTTTCCCCAGATCGTGCAGCCGGTCCCGGAGACGAACTTCATCGTCACCTGGGCGATGACCTGGTGCACCGGCGTCTTCTCCGCCATCACCCCCTCGGTGAGGCTGGAGTCGTCGTCGTTCCTCAGGTGGAGGTAGACGTAGCTCACCGAGGCGGTAACGTCCATGACCTTGGCGACCTCCTTGAAATCGGCACTGATCGTGTTCTCCAGCCCGTGGGCCGTCTGGCCGTCGATGTTATAGTAGACGTTCTCGCCGGTAATGGGATTCAACACCTTTTCTATCTTGTCCTGGTATCCGGAGTAGAAGTAGTCGCAGCGGTAGGTCACCGCGTCATCCAGGAAGAAAAGCTCGAATCCGACGTTCAGGTTGTTCGACACCTCCGGCTTGACGTTGATATCCGCGAGGGCGTTGTCGTTGGTGGCGTAGACGCTCATGCTGGGGAACTCCATCTTCCGCGAGAAGGCGGCCCGGACCCTGAGAAAATTCTCGATGGGATCGCAGACCACGCCCACCACCGGATTGAGGGAGTCCCTGGTCCCCCAGAGGGTGGCTGTGGAATGGGGGATCCACCAGTCAACTAAAAGGTTCGCCGGAAGCAGCGCCCAGCTGTTCCGCTTCTGGTACTTGGTCATCTGCTGCATGTCGTAGGAGACGCCGGCGGTCACCGCCACCGGCCCCGCGGGGGTCTTGAACTTCATCTCGTCCTCCAGGGCCAGGGTCACGTAGTGGGCCACCATTGTCCTGGTGAGGTACTCGCTCTTCCCGTGTGCGGTGATCACGTTTATCGCGGTTCCATCGAGGGCCTTCTCGTAATCGTTGTGCCGCTCCATCTTCCAGATGACCCCGGCGGTGAGTTTGTTCCAGTCGGCGAACTTGTAGGAGGGGTAGACCCTGACGCCGTAGACGGTGTCCAGGAATATCGACTGCACCCTGTCACTGTAGGAATCATACTCCGATCCGCTGATGCTCGTGGGATCGTAGGTGCTCGAGGAAAAAGTCATGACGGTATGGTCCTGGGTGGCGTAGGGCTCCAGGACGTTCTTCTGCTGGCACATGAAGGCGTGGGCCCGCAGTGAGAAGTCCCCGAACTCGCCGCTGAAATAGGGGGCGATGTAGAAGTTGTGGTCCTCGGGCCATGCCCAGGCGTAGTTCGCCAACGCGGCCTTTCTGCTGTCTGTTTTAAATCTACTGCCACCCGGTGTGACCCACATAAAACTCTCATCGTCATAGTACGAATTGCTGTTGGGGCTAAAGCTGTTGAATTCCTGCTCGTTGTGGTAGTAGTATGCGGATATCCCGGCCTCCACCCTGTCGGAGATCTGGTAGCCGAATTTCCCCTGTACCTGGTACTTGGTGTACCCCGTGTCGTTCCACCTGCCGTTGTCCAGCAGGTAGCTGTACTTGGACCTCAAGGTCACGGACTCGAAGGTCTGGCCGTAGGCCCAGTACTGCACCAGCTTGTTGAACCACTGGACCCGCGTGCGCAGGTTCATCCGTTTCGATATCTGGTAGCCGTCGGAGTTGATCCTGGAGGCGTTCACCCAGAAATAGGCCTTCCCGATGGGGGCGCCCGCGGCGACGTTCACGGTGTAGTTGCCGTACTGGCCGTATTCGGCGCTCGCCTCGGCGACCAGGGCCTCGGGCCGCTTGCTCACCACGTTGATGACCCCCGCGGTGGCCGAGGTGCCGTAGAGGGCCGAGGTGGCGCCGCGGCTCACCGTTATCCTGGAGGCGTTCATGATGGGGATGCGGGAGACGTCGCCGCCGCCCCCGTTGTAGACCTCCTCTATGGGAATACCGTCCACCAGCATGGTGAGGCTGCCGTGGCGGACCCCCCTGATGTCGAAGACCATGTTCCCCTTGGCGTTCTGATAGGTGTTCACGCCGGGCACCATCTGCAGCGCCTGGTCAAGGGTCTTGTCGCCGCGGTCGCGTATCTGCTCCGCGGTGATCTCGGTGGTGGTGGCGGCGCTCTCAATATCGGCGAGCGCCTTCTCCTTCACCACGATCTCGCCGGCATGGAAGGTTGATATGCTCTGCTTGCGTTCTTTCACAGAGGGATTGACCGGTTCCACGGTATCTGCCGCTTCCTGCCCGAAACCGGCAACGCCAAGGGCAATCACCGTGATCAGGCACAGGAAAAAGCTCATGATTGAAATGGTCGTCCTACGTATCATTGAAGGCTCCTTGTGCAAAGATAATTGTTATGTTAATTTCACTGAACATGATTCATTAAAGTCAATAACTTTTGGAATTTTTTGGTTTAATTCGTAATTTTTTGTAACTTTTTGTTACTGAATGACTTTTCGCTCATCGTGTGTCTTTTTCTATAGATCAGATTGGAATGACATAAATTGACGTTAGGCTTTACAGAAACGCTCTCGGCGGTGTTGTTGATTGTCAGTTTGAGAAGAGGATCCTTCCGGATTCGTTGAAATCGTAGTTACCCATGGGGCACACCTGCCGCTTGAATTCCTCGGACTGCAGGGCGGCGATAAAATCCTGTATCTCCCTGGTGAAAAACGTCTCCTGCAGCAGCACCATGTCGAAGCTCTCCCTCGCCAGGGGGGAGAAATGGAGCCCCATCATCGCCGCCGCTGCCGAGGAGGCGACCCCTGCCGCGGCGTCGCCGGAGACGACCGCCAGTGCCACCTCGAGATGCGTGTAGACCTCCCGCTCGTATCCCCGTATCGATTCCGGCGGGATCCCCTGGGCCGCCAGCTGCTGATCGATGAAGAGACGCGTCCCCGACCCGGCCTGGCGGTTCACGAAGACAACGCCGGGGGCGGCGAGGTCCCGGAAGGAGCTGATCGTCCTCCCCTCCGCGGAGGCGACGAAGCCGAGTTCCCGGTAAAAAAGGTGCACCACGGCGATCTTCCTCCCCTCCAGGGCCGCCGAGGCCTGGGTGACGTTGTAGGTGCCGGTCTCCGCGTCGTGAAGGTGGCACCAGGCGATATCGGCGCCCCCGACGGCAAGCATCTCCAGCCCCCCGGTGCTTCCGGTGCTGCAGGAGAAGAGGTTCCGCCCGCCGGGGCGCTTCATTCGGTTCAGCAGAACGTCCAGGACCGGATCGTTGCTCCCGGCGGCGAGAAGGTGCCGGTGACCCGGCGCGCCGGCTCCCCCGGTGTACCCGGAACGGGCGTTCTCGTCCACCCAGGCATCGATGAGGTGACGGGGGAACAGCCATTTCCCGGTGATCCTGGTGCAGGGGATCCCCCGCTTCTTGATGAGGGCGTAGACCTGCTTCTCATTGATGCCCAGGTACTCCGCAACCTCTTTGGTGTTCATCATCTCCGAGGGCATATTGGTTCCCTGCAAAACGGTATCGGCGCGCCACGGCGCCGTCAGAGATTAAAACACACCATGGCGAAAATGGCAAGAGAAATCCTGCAGGCGAATCCGTATATCATTATTGACAAAAAATGGCCTTGCGGGTAGTAGCAGCGTATCGGAATCAGACTGCAACGGCACGGCAGGGGAAGAACATGAGTATAATCGATGCAATTGGAAACACGCCGATGGTGGAGCTCAGGAACCTGTGGGATTCCGAAAAAACCGGCGTTCGCATCCTGGCGAAGCTCGAGGGGGCGAACCCCGGGGGATCGGTGAAGGATAGGCCCGCCTATTACATGATCAAGACGGCCATCGACAGCGGCGAGCTCACCAGGGACAAGGTCATTCTGGAGCCCACCTCGGGAAACACCGGCATCGGCATGGCCATGATCGCGGCGGCACTGGGCTTCAAGATCAAGCTCACCATGCCCTCATGCGTGAGCGAGGAGCGCCGCTCGGTGCTCCTCGCCATGGGTGCCGAGCTTGAGCTTACGCCAGGCTGCGACAGGACAGACGGCGCCATCAACAGGGCGCACCACATCATGGAAATCCAGGGGGACCGGTACTACATGCCGAACCAGTTCGCGAACCCGGCCAACTGGCGGGCCCACTACGAGACCACCGCCCCGGAGATAGTGAGGGACACGAAGGGGCAGGTGGCGCTCTTCGCGGCAGGCATGGGCACCACGGGGACCCTCATGGGCTGTTCCCGCTACTTCAGGGAGCAGAAGACCGGCACCAGGGTTCTGGGGATCGAGCCGAATCTGAACCACCGCATCCAGGGACTGAAGAACATGCAGGAATCGATCGTACCGCAGATCTACAGCCCGGAGCTGCTGGACGAGAAACTCATCTGCGGGGACGACGACGCCTTCGAGACCGTCCGCGACATGGCCACGGTGGAGGGCCTCTTCTGCGGCATCTCCAGCGGCGCCGCCCTCTGGGGGGCCATGAAGGCGGCCCGGGACCTGCCGCGGGGCTCCACCGTGGTAGTGATCATGCCGGACCGGGGCGACCGGTATCTCTCCACCGAGGCCTACCGCTCCATCTGCGCCATCTGCCCCCCCTAGGGGCCTCTTCAGACGGAACGGGCACCTGCGGGCGTTCGCCGCTTCTCCGCACCGACTCCTGACCTTTGCCGTGGCCCGGGCACGTGGCGGAGATCGCCGTGATGCGCTCACGGTGAAGCCGCATCGCGGCGTCGGACGAGGCGGCGCGTAGGGGATTATGCTCACGTATGAGCCAGGGGACGGCGCCCTAGGGGAGCTGCTGTATCTTCATCAGGTTCGATTTTTTCCCCAGGAACATCAGCACCGAATGCTCCGGGATCACCTCGTCCGCCACGGGTGCGATCTTCATGTTCTCCCATTCAGGGGAATCCGGGTTCCACAGATCGTTCCCCTCAAGATACTTGATCCCCAGTATCTGGCACTGAAACCTGGCGCCGATCTGGAGCTCCCTGATGCTCCTTCCGATAAAGCTCCTCGGCGGCTGGATGTTCATCACCACGTACTCGCCGGTGAGGGGGACGGAGTCCAGGACGTTCCTCATGGCCAGCGCTTTCCCCATGTGCCGTGCGCTGTCGCGCTCCGGAAAGACGATGTCGGCGGTCCCCAGCTGCTCCAGCACCTTGCGGTGGTTCTCGGTAATGGCCCGCGCGATGATGCGCTTCACTCCCATCTCCTTCAGGAGCATCACGATGAGCGTGTTCGCGCTCACATCGGTGCTCAGGCAGACCATGACGGCGTCCAGATCGCGCAGCGACAGGGTCTGCAGGAAGGACCTGTCGGTGGCGTCGCCGGTCACCGAGTGGTTAAGGTAATCGTGGGCCACCAGCAGGTGTTCGTGATTGATGTCGATCCCGGTGACATCGCTCCCGTACTCCTTCAGGGAT
Source organism: Spirochaetota bacterium (assembly GCA_016929135.1). Lineage (GTDB taxonomy): Bacteria > Spirochaetota > UBA4802 > UBA4802 > UBA5550 > JAFGJK01. The sequence continues at coordinate 34,005 of JAFGJK010000157.1, forward strand.
TTTGCCACGTGGATGCCGTAGCTCCCCAGCCCGATCACCGCAAAACGCTGCATACAACACCTCCCGGAGAGGATGTTTCAGCCGCATACGCCACTACCGTACGCGGGGATTCCGAATAATTATAGAATAGAACAGAAACACGCTGCTGTCAAGTTGAAAAGACAGCGGGGAGGACTCCGGATGATGAATTAATGCTGTACAGAGGGCCGGTGATGGGGCAGCATTGCCCGGTACGCTCAAACCGGCGATGGTCGCCCGATGGACCGCGCCAGTGCGGGGAATGAATCCGACGGATCCGAGGAGAGCATTTCTCTCCCCCGCGGGACGTGAAACAATCCAGGATGCAGAGGGGGAAATGGCATGGTATACAGGAAAAAGGACGCGGTGCGCATCGAGAAGCACGGCGTGTCGATGACGATCTATAACAACGCTGAGCAGTGCCCCCAGGCGGCGGTGGCCTACCAGGAGACCGCCAGGGGACATGCCGAAGAGTTCCTGCACCAGAGGAGCGCCTTCATCTACTATATAATCGAGGGGAGCGGCACCTGGTACATCGAGGACGTTCCCCACGAGGTCGCCGCATCCGACGTGATCATCGTCCCGCCGGGGAGGCGATTTTATTTCACCGGGAACCTGAAACAGCTCTGCATCACCGCCCCGGCGTGGAGCCAGGAGGGCGAGCACCACGTCCGCTTTGTCGATATGGGCTGACCGGTCACCGGTGACGACCCCGGCACCGGGTGCCGCGCCCCGCAATTTTTCGAAGGGGGACATTTTTTTGCTTGAACACTCTCCTGGTGCGCGGTAGTATTCATCCGGGAGAATGATCGTGCGGCCCATGCCCCGGCGCCGCGGCGAACGGCATCCGGTCCCGGGCGATACAGAAAGGCCCGAGGCGACCGCTGTACGCACACCAGGCCGGCACGGGCATGCCCGTGTGACCCCTCTCTTGCCGAAACAGACAACTGAAAGACAGGATCGATGCGCGGGGATGCGCCCGTAGCGTTCCCCCCGCACCAGTGTGCTATTCCTCTCTTTGTCACCGGAGCGTGCCCTGCGCGGCCGGCGGATGGAAGAGAACAGGATAGATATTCCTTTACTACGACAGAGAGGTGAGCAGATGAAACAGCAGAAAAGGATATTTTACGGCTGGTGGATCGTGGTGGGGGCCTTCCTGCTGAACTTCGCGGGCATCGGTATCATTATGAACTGCTACGGCATCTTCATCAAACCGGTGGTGGAAGCGCTGGGCTTCACGCGGGGCGGATTCACCCTCTACTTCTCAATCGCCGCGATATCGATGATGGTCACCGCCCCGATCATCGGCAAGCTTCTGGAACGGCACAACATCCGGCTCGTCATGACAATCTGCACGGCGATGATGTCGGCAAGCTTCGCCCTCTTCTCGCAATGCGACAAGCTCTGGCAGTTCTACGTGTTGTCGGTCTTCCTGGGAATCGGCAGCGCCGGATCCCATATCATCCCGGTATCGATGATGATCACCAACTGGTTCGTGAAAAAACGCGGGCTCGCAATGGGGATCGTCTTCGCCGCCACCGGCATCGGCGGGCTGATCTTCAATCCCCTGACGAACCAGATCATCCTCGACTACGGATGGAGCGCGGCCTATCTGATCCTCGGGGGGATAATCGGGATCGCCACGATCCCGGTGGCCCTCTTCATCGTCAGGGTCCATCCCCGGGAAATGGGGCTTCAGCCCTACGGGGCCGCCGGAACCGAGAGCGGAGAGGAGGACTCGACGGCGGAAGGACTCACTGCCTCGCAGTCCTTCAGGACAGCCACCTTCTGGCTGCTGGCGATCATGATTCTGTTCATCGCCGTGGCCAACATGGGGGTGCTCCATCACATTGTCCCCTATCTCACCGATCTGGGCTACAGCTCCACCACCGCCGCCAGCCTGATGTCGCTCCATATGGGCCTGCTGGTGATCGGCAAGGTCTGCCTGGGAGGGCTGGCGGACAGGATCGGACTGTCCAAGAGCCTCATCGTGTGCATGGTGGGCCTGGTGGCATCCATCGGCTTCCTGTACAACGCGCAGTACTTCTGGGTGGCGGTGGCCTTCAACATCATATTCGGCTTTTCCATTTCGGTGCGGACGGTGCTCCCCCCGTTGATGACATCGGTCACCCTGGGGCAGAAGCACTTCGGCGTCATCTACGGGTTCCTGAACATCTTCACCACCCTTGGGACTGCGGTGGGGGTGCCCCTGTCAGGATTCATCCACGACTGGACACAGAGCTACAACTACGCCTTCGCGCTCTACATGATCATCGGGGTCCTGGCGGCGGCGATGGGCCTCATCGCCCTGGCCCGCGGAAGGATACAGGCACCGGCCTGACGGCGCACGACAGTGAGGGCCGGGCACGGTATATCAGGGTGACGCCATATCCTGAGGGGACAGCGGGACCGTGACCGTGATGATGGTCCCGACTCCCGGCTGAACATGCAGGCTCCCGTGGAGCTGCCTGGTGAGCAGCTCCACGAGGACGCTGCCGAGGCCCCGGTCGTTGACCGGACCGGCGCCCTCCGGCAGCCCGATTCCGTCGTCAGTGACCTGCAGGACCAGTTCCGTCTCGACCCTCCGCACGATGACGGAGACGGCACCGCGCCTGTTTTCGGGGAATGCGTATTTCAGGGAATTGGTGAAGAGCTCGTTCACGATGATCCCCAGGGGGACCGCGGTTTTCATCGTGACGGCCACCGGATCGAACTGTTTGTGCACGGTGATCCTCTCGCTCCCCGCCAGATAGGTATGCACGAGGTACCCGCAGATATGATCCAGGTAATCGTGGAGCTGGACGCGGTCAGCGCCGTGGGAACGGAAGAGAAGGTCATAGAGCGACGAGAGGGCGGTTAACCTGTCGCGGATGCTCTTCAGCACCCCCCGTATCGATTCATCGTCGATGCGCATGGACTCCATGTCCACCACGGCGGAGATCATGCCGATGCTGTTCTTCACGCGGTGCTGCAGCTCCCGCAGAAGCGTATTCTTGTCCTCCATGGACCGCGCCAGGTCCTCCTCGGCCCGCCGGCGCTCGGAGATGTCCCGTATCAGGCCCAGGGTCCCCGGCCTGCCGCCGCCGTAGGTGAACATCTTTGCCGTCAGCTCCCCGAAGAACTCGCTCCCGTCGGAACGCTTCATCACCAGCACGATGGTCCTCTGGGGTTCGCCGCTTTCGATCACCCGGGCGAAGGCGGCCCCCGCTACCGGGATCTGGTCCTCCCGGAGGAACTCGGTGAAGACTCTCCCCACGATCTCATGCTGCCGCATGCCGAAGAGGCCCATCGTAGCCGGGGAGATGTACACGATCACCCCGGCGGCATCGGTGATGAATATCACGTCGCTCAGCTGTTCGGCGATCCCACGGAATTTCTCCTCGCTCTCCCTGAGGGCCTCAACCACCGCCTGCCGCCTCACCTCGGCACGCACCCTCTCGGTCACGTCCGTCACGATCCCCTCTATGGCCGTTATTCGGCCCCGGCCGTCCCGCTCGAAGACGTTTCTCTGGCTGACCCACCGCTCCTCGCCGGAACGGTGCAGTATCTTGAATTCGTAGGTCTGCGGCGGATCCCCCGCCAGGATTTTCTGCCACTGCTCGTCGAAGTATCCGATGGAGTCCGGGTGTATCTGCTTTTTCACCAAGAGGGGGTCATGGTAAAACTCCTCCGGGGAATAGCCGGTGATCGACTCCGATGCGCGGTTCATGTACTCGTAGCGCCCCTCCGGTATCGTCATCCGGAACACCATGTCCTTCGCGTTGTCCACGATCCTGGCCAGGCGGTTCTCGCGCACGCGAAGGTCCTCCAGTTCCCGCGCATGACCGTGACCCGGGAGTCCCCCTGCCGCCCCATGAAATGCAATGGCGGTCTCCAGCGTCGCCAGGAGGACCGGCTCTTCGGCCTCTCTGGCCACGCAGACGCAGTGCGGAACCCCCGCCGCCGTCTCAGCGGCGGGACCACCCAGGAGGAACACCACCGGAATCCGGCGCTCCCCGAGAAGGCCCGCCATGGCGGCCGTGCAGCCCCCCCCGGGCCCCTGCTCTGCATCCAGGAGGAGAAGGTCTACCTCCCCGTCCCCCCTCATCTCCTCCAGGGCCCCATCGGCGCCCGCCGCGGTCACGACGTCATAGCCGCCCCGCTCCAGCATCCCGCACAGCCGCCGGGAGGCGGCCGTATCGCGCTCGACCATCAGTACCCTTTTTCTTTTCACCGCCCCCCCCCGGAAATCGCGTTCTCAACGACGCGATATCGTCATTCTCCCTGAGGCCCGGCGCCCGCGACCCCCCCGGCGGAACGTCACGATCGATCCCGCGCACTATCACCCCCGAGGATCTCCAGAACGGTACCGTGCAGCCCCTCCGACGCGGCGATTATGCTGCTGGAGTTCCGTACCGGATCATCCCCCCCGAAGTCGGTGATGATGCCGCCGGCCCCCCGGATCACCGGGATCAGCGCGAGGGAATCCCAGGGCGACATCACCGGGTCCACCATGATATCGGCGAAGCCCGCGGCGACCAGGGAGTACCCGTAGCAGTCCCCCCATGTGCGGTACACCTTAACCCGCCGCACGAGTTCGTCGAAGCGGGCCTCCTTCTGGTAGACCGGCACGTCCCGCGGGTCGGTGGTGAGGAGCACCGCATCTCCGATGTCCCGGCATTGGCGGCACCGCACGGCGCGGCCGTTCAGGAGGCACGATTCGTTGTCCCCGATAAGGAGCTCCCCGAGCACCGGGTGGTGGATCACCCCGAGCAGGGGTACCCCCTCCTCCAGGAGGGCGATGAGCGTGCCGAAGAGCGGTACGCCGCATATGAAGCTCTTGGTTCCGTCGATGGGATCCAGCACCCACCGGTACCGCGCCCCCTCGTTCACCGTGCCGAATTCCTCCCCCAGGATGCCGTGGCCCGGGTATTCCCTCATGATGGCGGACCGCAGGTATTCCTCTGCCTTCAGGTCCGCCGCGGTGACCGGCGTGCGGTCCGCCTTGGTCTCCACGGCGACTCCGCTCCTGAAGTATTCCCGAAGTATTGTTCCGCTCCCCTCCGCAAGGAGGATGCAGAATCGCTTCAGCTCCTCCAGTTCCCGTTTCGAAGCCATACCAACCTCACCTCGTCACAATCATAGCGTATCGCGTCGCCCGTCCCCCTCACTCCCGCGTGAAAGTGGGGGCCAGGGAGATCATCAGCTGCCCCCCTGAATAGAGGAAGGGCCCCAGGAGCATGGGCACCCCGTGGGTGTAGGTGTGGATCGCGAACTCCACGTCCCCGATGTAGAGCATGGCCGTCCCCGCGGTGAGAAACACCGCCTGGACAGTGGTGAAGCGGTCGCCGAAAAATGTCGAGATCGCCCTGGTCACCAGGAAGGGGAGCACCAGGCCGTAGATCATCCCGGGTATCCTCATGGCGCCCAGGTGCGGCCAGAGATACCCCATCACCGCGGCGTAGACCGCGAGCGCACCGGCCCCCACGAAGAGGTCCTTCCGGTGGAACCGGTTCAGCACCGTGAAGCCCACGGCGTAGGTCATATAGGCCACGATGGCGATCACCAGCCCCCGTATCACCACGTTGGGATCGGTCATGTCCAGGTTCAGGAAATCGCCCAGCAGCGCCAGCAGAAGCCCGGCGCACACCACGGCGGTGAAGGCCCTGTCCCTCCCCTTCCGCAGGAGCGACAGCAGCGCCACGATGACGCAGAGAATGGTGATCAGCGGCTGCACCACCGCGACGGTGGCGAGATCGTTCGCCTGGCGCGCCCACCAGTACACGACGATTCCGGCCAGTGCGAAGGGAACGGGAATCAGGCTGTAATACATGGCAATCCTCCGTCAGTAATTCTCTATGACGACGCGGCGTTCAATCGCCGCGGCCGATCACTCTTCCCAGCATCTCCGAGAGCTCCTCGATGACATAGGGCTTGTGGATCGCCCCCATGAAACCGTGCCTCCGGTAGTCGGCGATCACGGGATCGCCGGAATAGCCGCTGGAGACGATGGCCTTCAGCTGGGGGTCCATATCCAGGAGCATCCTGACGGCATCCCTCCCCCCCATGCCGCCGGGCACCGTGAGGTCCATGATGACCGCGTCGTAGCGATCCTTCTCCTGCATCGACCGGCGGTAGCACTCGATCGCCTCACCCCCGTCGCGGGCGGTGTCGCATCGGTAGCCGAGGAAGGCCAGCATGTGCGATAGGACGTTCAGTATGAGGTCCTCGTCGTCCATCACCAGCACCCTCCCCGTGGCGGAATTCCGTACCGCCTGTGCCGCGGCCTCCTGGCGATCCGGGGCATACCCCTCGGCGGCGGGCAGGTAGAAGGAGAAGACCGAGCCCACCCCCTCGCTCGATTCCGCGGTGACAATTCCCCCGTGCCGCTGGATGATCGAGTAGGAGACGGCCAGCCCCAGGCCGCTCCCCTTCTGCTTGGTGGTATAATAGGGGTCGAAGACCTTTTTCAGGTACTTCGCCGGGATCCCCGCCCCCTGGTCGCGGATCGAGCACTTCACGTAGCGTCCCGGCTGCTTCGGCAACCCCGTCCCCGGCTCTACATGGAGATTCTCGGCGGTGATGGCGATCATGCCCCCCTCAGGCATCGATTCGTCGGCATTGATGATCAGGTTGTGGATCACCTGCCGTATCTGCCCCTCGTCGATCTCCACCGGCCACAGGTCCTCCGCCAGAGAGAAGAGGGGGCGCACCGAGGCGCCGCTCAGGGAGAACTGCACCGTGTCCCTCAGTATCTCCGCGATGGAAAGTATCCTCTTGACCGGGGCGCCCCCCTTCGAAAAGGTGAGCAGCTGCATGGTGAGATACTTCGCCTGATAGCAGGCGTTCTCGGCGATGGAGAGCCGCTCCATGGCGAGTCCCCCCGCGGGGAGCGACGCCCTGGCCAGTGAAATGTTCCCCAGTATCGCCGTGAGTATGTTGTTGAAGTCGTGGGCGATCCCGCCGGCCAGCACCCCCAGGGAATCGAGCTTCTGCCGCTTCTGGATCTCCTCCTCGAGCCGCTTCCTGTCGGCGATGTCCCTGGCGACCCCGATGAAGGCGTAGGGCCTCCCCTCCGGATCGCACATGGCGGTGATGGAGAGCTCCACCATGAAGGTGGAGCCGTCCCTCCGCAGGAACTCCGCCTCGAGCCCCTCCAGCCGTCCGCCCCTCGCGAGCTTCCGCATCTCCCCGAGGATGCGCTTACTGGAACCCGGGGAGTAGAGTTCCATTGTATTGATGCCGATCATCTCCCGTTCGCTCGCAAATCCGTGGAGCTCGGCCGCCTTCCGGTTGGCCAGTTGTATGTCCCCCTCCAGGTCCGTGAGGACGATGGAGTCCGGCGAGGTCTCCACAAGGGTCCGGTAGCGCCCCTCGATTTCCCGCATCGCGTTCTCATGCCTCTTCCGCACCGTATTGTCGACGATGATCCCCCGGAACCCGACGGTCTCTCCGTCCCTGTGTATCAGACTCACGTAGATGCTGGCCGGGAAGGTGCTCCCGTCACGGCGGCGTGCCGTGTATTCGTGGTCGGTCGGCTCGATCCCCCGCTCCCTCATGGCGATGTTGTGAAAAATCTTTTCATGGTCCTCCGGATCAATCATGTCCAGCGCGGAATACCCCCGGAGCGCCTCCTCGCGGCCGTAGCCGAACTGTCCGAGGGCCACCTCGTTGAAGAAGGTGAAGCGAAGCTGGCGGTCCAGCTCGAAGACGCCCAGCGGAAGCAGGTCGGCCAGTTCCTTGAACCTGCGCTCGCTCTCCCGGAGTTCCTCTTCCGCCATCCTTCTCTCGGTGATGTCGAGTAAGAGCCCGTTCCAGATGATTTCCCCCTGCGCCTGCTTCTCCGGGATCGAGGATCCGCGGATCCAGCACAGCTCGCCCGAGGGCTTCCGTATCCGGAACTCCCTGGTCCAGACCCCCATGGACTTCGCCGACTCCCTGATGCTCTGGATCATATCCGGAAGGTCCTCCGGGTCCACCAGGGCGAAGGCGCGGGAAGAGTCCCCCATGATCTCCTCGACCTCCAGTCCGAAGACGTCCTTCACCCTTTCGTTGACATAGGAGAAGGAAAAGGAGCCCTCCCGGTCCTGTGCGAACTGATAGATCACGCCGGGGATCCCTTCGGCCAGCAGTCGATGGCGGGCCTGCTCTGCTTTCATCCGCTCATTATCCCTCTGCAGCTCCCCTGCCAGACCCCGCAGACGCTCCAGCTCGGCAAGGAGTCCTTCACTGTCGTCAGAATTCATCCCCATCCCCTGGATTCAGATACCGGTCCCGCCGCAGCGTTATCGTCCCCGGCGGCGGAAAGACCATTGATATGCCTACCATAACCGTGAATAAAATCAATCATATTTATCGCCCATCACCGTCCCGGTTAATTATTCCTTGACAAAACCCGCCGGGGCGGCAGATTGCTCTGTAACCACCCTCCCCTATATGTGACAAACAGAACAAGAATACCCTTGATGATGCTATTCACGGCCGCTACAATTCGAACCACCACCGACCCCCGGCTTCTCAGGGAGATCTACCTGAAGACGGTGTCGCTGGTGCTGCTGGGCTACACCATCACGCAGGTCTACACCGCCATCGCCATCGGTCTGCGGCTCACCGACATGACCTACCGCGACATGATAATCCCCGCGGGGGGGGCCATCATCGGAACGATCGTCTCGGCAATCGCGATATACATGAAGAGGACCCCGTCGTACACCTTCGGCACCATGATGTACCTGCTCCAGTACCCTCTGTTCCTCTCCATGTACACCATGTGGGTCTTCAGACTGCAGGAGCTCAGGTCCTTTGGCCTTTTCTGCGCGCTCATCGCCATCGTTTTCATCATGTACTTTGCGAACTCCTGGCAGTCCCTGTCGATCTCGCTGGGCACGATCGTCGCCCAGATCGCCGTCAGCTACTACGCCATATACCACGCCGGCCAGGGGGGCAGCTTCCTCCAGGAGCTCTTCTATTCCCTTTCTCTGCTGCCGTCGTTCCTCTTCCTGGCGCTCGTGTCCAGGTACATACAGAAAAACATCGAAGAGCTCCAGATGGCGAAAAAGAATTCTGAGATCATGAACATGAAGCTCCGGATCGCCAACAAGGAGCTCCACCGCTCCCAGGAGCTGTCGAAGGTTGACATGGAGCTGGCCTCCTCGATCCAGAGGAATCTCATGCCGGATGAGCCGCCGCGGACCTCGGGATGGGACGTCGCCTTCTCGTATAAGCCGCGCTACAACGTATCGGGGGATTTCTACGATTTCTACTACGAGAATGACGAGCTCAAGGGGATCGCCCTCTTCGATGTCTCCGGTCATGGGGTCTCCGCGGGGCTCATCACCATGATCGCCAAGCCGATGCTCTTCCGCATCTTCAAGAAATGGGCGAAGGAGCCGCTGAGCCGGATGATCGAATCGGCGGACAGCGAGCTCTCACGGGAGATCCAGGGGACCCAGAGCTTCGCCACCGGCATCGTGCTGCGGTTCTCCGACGGGACCGTGGAGTACGTGAACGCCGGGCACCCCGACATCCTCATGAAGAGCGCCGTCTCCAGGGAGGTGCTGGCCATAGGATCCGATGATCCCGACTTCAGGGGGAAGCCCCTGGGGATGGAAGGCCTCAGCACCCCCTTCACAACTATCACCATACCGATCCGCAAGGGGGACCTGCTTCTTCTCTTCACCGACTGCCTCGTGGAGAGCAGCGACTCGCAGAAAACCCCCTACGGGATGGCGCGGCTCATGGGATCGCTCCGCGACGCCCCCGAGGGCTCCGCGCAGGAGGTCCTGACCCACATCATCAACGGCTTCAGCTCCCATACGGCGGGGGGCACCATCAACGACGACTTCACGGTGATACTGGCCAGGCGGATCCACTGACGGCGGGCCGTCACATGTCGATGCATATGAGGCAGATATCGTCCTCGAAGGACTCGCCGCCGCGGAAGGCGGCGATCCTCCCGAAGAGCGACTCCACGAACTCATCCCCCCCTAGGTGGGAAAACTCCAGCATCGCCCCGGCGAGCTCCCTCTCGTCGAAGGTCCCGCCGGAGCCGACGATCTCGACGAGCCCGTCGGTGTAGAGCACGAGCCTGCCGCCGGACGGGAGCCGCTGCGCGCTGTTGCGGTACACTCTCCCCTCCCCCTCCATCTCGGCGTTGTCCATGATCGCCAGGGGTATCCCCTTTGCTCCCTGGAGCTGGTAGGTCCGCCCCGCCTCCACCACGAAGGGCATGTTGTGCCCCGCCACGGAATAGCGGATCCTCCCCGAGCTCCTGTCGAAGATGCCGTAGAAGGCGGTGACGAAATGCCCCCCGGTCTGGTGCGCCAGCATGCCGTTGAGCTCCCGGAGGAGGACCGCCGGGTCCTCCCTCTCGCGGCCCAGGTTGAGAATGTAGCTCTTGATCATCGATGTTATGAAGGCGGCCGGCACGCCGTGCCCTGAGACGTCGCTCACAAAGATGCCGATATCATCACTCCCCTGGAACTGTATGAAGTCGTAGAAGTCCCCCCCCACGTGGTCCATGGGCTTGTACCGGGCGTGTATGAACCCCACGGGGCTGTGGCGCGGGATGATCTGCTGCTGGATTCGCTTTGCCATCCGCAGCTGCTCCTCGATGATGCTGTTCCTGGACTTGAGCGCGTTCCGCTCCTTCTCCAGTTGCATCGTCCTGTCCCTGATGACATCCTCCAGGTTCAGCGCGTACTGCTCCAGCTCCTTCGAAAATACCTCGATGTCCTCGTAACCGTGCGAGAACTTCATGGATATCACCAGGGCCTGGGAGAAGACAAAGGCCACGAGCCCCAGCGGGGTCAGGTACGCGGTCTGGATCACCAGCTGCGAATAGAGGATGTCGTTCATTACGACGGCAAAGAGCACCAGAAACCCGCCCAGGATGACTGCCGCCCCGCGCCGCCTCCTCGCCACGGCGCGGACCATCATGGCAATCAGGTAGAGTCCCATCGCCACCAGCAGCGCCTGGTAGATGTCGAGCACCGTGGAGAACACGTAGACCGGCGTTGTCATCACCACCAGGGCGTAGACCGCCGTGACCCAGACGAAGACCGTCACCGGCGCCCCGGCGATCTCGTCGGGAAAGAGGGTCCGGAAGAAGTGGGCCAGGATAGCGGCGCAGCCGAGGGTGATGCACTCGATCCTGATCTGCAGCAGCCACGAGATGGCCGGCACCAGCTCGTGGATGAAGACCTCCCCGGTCACGATGACGCGCAGGGCGATGACGACGCAGAAGAGCCCGAAGAAAAGCGGCGAGTGGTCCCGCCGCCGCATGGGATAGAGGGACAGATGGTACAGGCCGATAAGGAGCAGGCTCCCGAAGAGGAACAGGTCGAAGGCAAGGCTGCGGCGGCCTCTCTCCCGTATCTGTTCCTCGGTGCCCAGGAGGACGCTCCTGAGTATCCCTCCGGTCTTGTCGTCGAAGTTCGACACCTGGACGATGATATCGGCCGTCCCCCTGGCCGTAAAGGCGGCCTCGCAGGGACGATTCGCCGCCGCCATATCGCCGCGGCTCTTCCCCACCCTCCCCACCGACGACACCAATGAGCCGTTCACGAAGATCCGCCGGGCGGTCATGACCTCGGTTAACCTGAGGGCCATCGTACGCTCCCCCGACGGGAGCGCCACCCTGAGGCGGTACGTGGCGAAGCCCTCCCTGGGTCGGCGCCGGGCGCCGGAAAAGCCGGTCCAGCTGTCGGGCACCGCGGCGTGAAAATCGGGAGAGGGGGGGGGCTCGCTTGCGAATGCCTCGGGGCCGTAGAGCCTGTTCCAGTAAAAGTCCCAGGTCCCGTCCAGCGCCACAGGGCCGTTGCGCCGGAAGTCCCATGCGGACAGGTCCATGGCACCCCGGAGGGCCGGGGGACGAGGCTCGCCGGAACACCCGGAGACGAGGCACAGGATCATCATGAGGAGGGAGATTGATATTTCTTTTCGCTTCATATGTACCGCATGCACCCCTCTGCGGCGGGCGATACGTACCTTCCGCGGCGTACCTGCGGGGGCACCGGTGTCCCGGCGGACGCTCCGGCAGGAGAGTGTATTTCATACCACCGGACGCCGCCTGTCAACAGGGATTTCCCGCAACGGCGATAATTCCGATGATCCCGGGACAGCGGAAAAGGATTGAAAAAACAGGCCGGCGCTGCATACTGTACCTGTAAGGAGGCCCCATGAATTACCGGCTCGCACAATCCGACACCGAGGGCACCGTGGTGCTGCGGCGGAGCCGCGCCTTCGAGCGCCTCCTGGCGGTGCTGTGCCTGCTGATCGGGCTGGCGATGCTCTTTCCAGGCATCGCCCTCTTCTTCGTCCCCGAGGCCTGGCCGTACACCCCCTTCTTCTACACCGGCTTCGGGCTCCTCTTCCTGTGCGGCGCATTCCTGCTGGCCACCCGTTTCGTGGTACCGGACTGCCTCATCTTCGACAATGGCAGGTGCAGGCTCACGGTCCGGGAGAGGCGCCGGCGAACCACATCCGAGGCCGCGATCCCCTATGGGGAGATCGGGGGCTTCAGCTGCCTCCGCAATCCCGACAGGAGATCCCGGGGATGGTGCGTGGTCATGGCAAAAAAAGACGGTGCCCTCTGGACGCTCTTCGAAGCGGCCAGAGAGGAGAGGGCGAGGGAGCTCTTCAATAGGCTGAACAGCGGCGTGATGCTCGGGGCGGATACGGGCGAGCCGTCGCCACCTCCCGAGTCGGACCTCTTCTCGGTCTCGGCGGCGGAGGGGGCAACCGTAATCTCCTGGAAAAACGGCCATCCCCTGCGGAGCTCGGCGGTGCCACTCCTCACCGTAGCATCCATGATCATGGTGCTCTACGGCGCATGGCCCATGTCCACCAATATCGTCTTCCACGTCATCGCCGGCATTTTCATGATAATCGTGGCCGCCCTGGCCCTCTACGGGACCCTGTACAATTTCGGCAAGACCAGAATCGTCACCGTCACCGCGGCGGAATTCCGCTACCGCGAGGAGGGGGGGCCGCTGCCGGGGAAGGGATTTACGCTCCCCGTCACGGAGATCGCCTCGGTCCTCTTCCAGTTTTCCACCTCCCGGATGGAATCCCTCCTCTACATCGTACGGCACGCCGAGGCGGCGACATACGGGAAGATCGCCTCAGGCGACATCACGCCGGCCGACCTCCTGCAGGTCATGATGACCATGGCGCGCATGAAGCGGATCGATGCCGGCACCGTCTCCACCTGCGACAGGATCGCCCTGGAGCGCCTGCTGCAGCGGGCTCTGGAGGAGCGGAGCGGCAGGACAGGACTCTAGCCCCTGCCGGAACCGCGTCAGCCGCGCCGCGGCGGCCACACAGCGGCGTGGCTACTGGTTCTCGGCCAGATAGTCGGCCACAAGGCCGTAGAAGATCGCCCCCTCGCGCAGGTACTGCCACCCCATGTGGTTGCGGCAACCGGAGCAGAGGGCGTAGCGCCACAGGAAGCCCGGGAACCAGGTGAACTCCGGGGTGGGTTCCCCTGCCACGGTGCACCCGGCGGCCGCGGAGAAGCAGGAGATCTCGTAGACGATGCCGGCAGGGTTGGTGAAGACATGGCGGTTGCTCCCGTTGATCAGGATCGTCATCTCCGGGAAGGTGATCACGTGGCCGCAGAATCTGCATACATAGGCACGCCTCTTTTCGGTCTCGACCTTCCCCTGCTCTCCGGGCAGTACCCCGGTGAGCCCCGACTCCCCGTCGCGCTTGAAGAGAAGCGGGGGAGCGGGCGTATGATGCTCCTCCAGGTACATTATACTCCTCTCAGAAAATATAGCACCATCCGGGGGACCAGTCCACTCTTCTTTCAGCGGACCAGTGGTGCAGCGGCAACGGTAGACGCAGCGGCCTCAGCTCGACCGCTCCCTGTGGCGCTCGTACATGCCGAGGATCCTGTCGTGGAGGTCCCTGAAGGCGAAGTCGGTGGCGAGACCGAAGCGCTCCAGCACCTGCGACTCCAGGTACCAGTAATACATCCGCCCCTCCTCGATCCCCACCATCATGTTGGCCAGGTAGGCGATGTAGGTGATGTCCCTGTTCTGGGGATCGCAGCTCAGGGGGGCGTGGTGGCGCGAGATCGCCTCCACCAGGTAGGGGGGGAAGTTCCAGCGGGCGGCGATCATGCCGCCGATGTCGGCGTGGCTCAGCCCGATGGTGGCCTCCTCTATCAGCGTGGTGCACCGCAGCTTCCTGTTGGACACCAGGTCGGAGATTCTGTCCACCAGCTCGATATCGGTGGAGAGCAGCACGATCTTCCCCAGGTCGTGCAGCAGGCCCGCCAGCGTGACCTTCTCCGCGATATCCATGAGGCCGAGCCGGCGCGCCAGCGCCCTGGCGTAGAATGCCGTCCTGTTGCAGTGTGCCCATATCTCCTCGAACTTCTTGTAACGCTGCGTCAGGATCCTCTTGGCGCCGGTCACGTACAGGAGCGACTTGAAATTCTTGATGCCGATGATCATGAGGGCGTCGCGGATCGATTCGATGCGCCGCCCCGATATGAACCCGGCTGAATTGGCGGTCTTCAGCACGTCCGCGGCCATCGAGGCATCCTGCAGGATCTTCTCGGCGATCTCATCAATGGAGATCGATTCGTTCCGGCACATCTCCAGGAGCTCGTTGATGGTCTCGGGGAGTGTGGGGAGGCTCGCCGCCTTCTCGGCGATCTCCTCTTTCACCAGGTTGGTGAATCCCGCCGGTCTGAAGTCGAAGGGGATCAGAACCGATGCCCTGGTGGTACCCCCGTCCGAGACCAGCGAGAAATGAGAGCTGTCGATCCCGGAATGCCTGAGGAGGAGGATCGAAAGGATGATCCCCAGACCCGCCCCCTCGGACTTGTCATACATGCGGTTGTAGATCTCCATGAAGCTGGTGTACTTCTCGGCCTCCTGTATCCTGGATTCCACCTTCTCCCGCTCCACTTCCACGAGAGGGGCGGTGTTGGCCACCGTCATGAGGATCCCCTCCCCGGTCTTCTCGAGGCTGACGGTGATGGAGAGGTCGCTCCGCTCCAGGTCCTCCCTGAAGCGCTCGATCCCCTCCTTCAGGAGCACGGTGAACCGCTTCATGCCCTCATCGTAGGAGGCCTGATCGGAGAGCCGGAAATCATGTTTCATGAAGAAGACCCGCTTCGCGTTGGCCTTCAGGGCATTGCCGAAGAGTTCCCTCAGGATGGTGATCATGGATTCCAGGAAGAAGACCCTGTCCATCCGGGAAAGGGTCTTGGAGAACAGCGCGTAGACCTGCACCAGCTCCTCGTCGGAGGCGAACCTGAAGGTGAAGTCCGCTCTCTCACCCTCTTCGATCAGTCGTTTTGCCAGCTGTGAGGTATCCGTCATGCATGATTTCCCGTCGGATGAAATGAAAGAGTATCGTACACGGGCCGCTCTAATCCGTCAATAACTTTCACGCCGCCTCACGGCCCTGTCCGGATCAACCGCCGCTCAGGCATCCGCGGACTGCTCCCGAAGCCTCGGGAAGGAGAGGGTGTAGACGGTCCCCCCCTCGCGCCGGAGCGTCAGCGTCCCCCCCAGCTGTCTCGCCAGTATCGGGAGCAGCGTCATGCCCATGGTCTGTCCGCTGCCGAGCGCCACTGATGGGGGCATGCCGACGCCGTTGTCCCTCACGATGAACACCAGGTTTCCGCTCTCATCCTCAATTACCGACACGCCGATCCCCGGCTTGCCGCCGTCCCCCC